>NZ_JBSPCZ010000005.1:0-436787 GCF_056161485.1 Pseudomonas sp. 5Vm1k | reverse complement strand
GCGGGCTTGCTCGCGAAGGCGGAGTGTCAGCCTCCTTAAATGTTGAATGACACACCGTATTCGCGAGCAAGCCCGCTCCCACAGGGGGATCGCGTCACACTGCAAAACTTACTGGTACAAGGACTCCAACATGCTCGCTCTGCCATGGCTCTACCTGGCACTCCTCTCTATCGGCTATGCCCTGGCCCTGATCTACGGCCAACTCGGCTGGCTGGCGGTTATTTCTGTCGCCTTGCTGCTGTTCGCCGGTTTCGCCGTGCGCCAGCAAAAGATCCAGGCCGGTCGCTACATCGGCTACGGTTTGTTCATCGTCTTGGCGTTGGCGCTGGCGATGCACTGGCTGCCCGGTTTTTATAATGGTCGCGGCATCGACCCGCAGCGCTTCACCGACGATGCCGTGCCGTTTTCGATGTACCTGAACCAGGACAAACCGCTGATTGGTTTCTGGTTGTTGCTGGTCTGCCCGTGGATTGTTGGCCGGCGCTCGCTGAGGCTGTCGATTTACGCCACCGCGCTGGCGCTGACACTAAGCGTCGTGCTCGCCCTCGGCGGTGCGCTGTTGCTGGGCATGATCAGTTGGGCGCCGAAATGGCCGGACCAGGCCTGGCTCTGGGTGGCGAACAACCTGCTACTGGTGACGCTGGTGGAGGAAGCGCTGTTTCGCGGCTACATCCAGGGCGGTCTCAGCCGGCGCTTCAAAAATCTGCCCTACGGCGAAAACCTCGCCCTGCTGCTGGCCTCGCTGTTGTTCGGCATGGCGCACCTGGGCGCCGGTTGGCAATGGGTGTTACTGGCGAGCCTGGCGGGGGTCGGCTATGGTCTGGCCTATCGATTTGGCGGGTTGGGTGCGGCCATCGCCACCCATTTTGGCTTGAACCTGCTGCATTTCGGTCTCTTCACCTACCCGATGCTCGCCGGCTGACGCAACGGTCGTTTTGCGACGCGCCGCTGATTATTGAAATTTAATTTCAATAAATCCCTGACCACGCCGACAACCTCTCAAAGCCTCACGGATTGAAATAGCCATGCGTAACAACCAACCCATTACACAACGCGAACGGACCTTCCCGGCTCAGCAACGGTTGATTTCTACAACCGACGCAAAAGGCGTGATCACCTACTGCAACGACGCTTTCGTCGAAATCAGTGGTTTTTCCCGTGAGGAGCTGATCCGTGCGCCGCACAACCTGGTTCGTCACCCTGACGTGCCGGCGGCGGTATTCGCGCACATGTGGGGTACTTTGAAACAAGGCTTGCCATGGATGGGCATTGTCAAGAATCGCTGCAAGACCGGTGATCATTACTGGGTTAACGCCTATGTAACACCGGTTTTCGAAGGTAATCAGGTGGTCGGTTACGAATCGGTGCGGATCAAACCCACTGCCGAACAGATCCGCCGGGCCGAAGCGCTCTACCAGCGCATCAACCAGGGCAAGTCGGCGATTCCTTCGACGGACAAATGGCTGCCGGTCCTGCAGGACTGGGTGCCGTTCATTCTGGTCAGCCAACTGAGCTTCATGATCGGTGCCTCGCTCAACTCCCATTGGGGGTTTGCCCTGGCTGCCGGCCTTTCGGTGCCATTGGGCCTGCTGGGCCTGAGCTGGCAACAGCGCGGTCTCAAGCGCCTGCTGGTCCTGGCCGGGCAAACCACTTCCGACCCACTGATCGCGCAGATGTACACCGACAGCCGTGGCGCCCAGGCGCGTCTGGAAATGTCGATCCTCAGCCAGGAAGCGCGTCTGAAAACCTGCCTGACCCGTCTGCAGGACACCGCCGAGCACCTGACCGAACAAGCGAAGCAGTCCGACACCCTGGCGCACAACAGCTCCAACGGCCTGGAACGTCAACGCGTCGAAACCGAGCAAGTGGCCACCGCCGTCAATCAAATGGCCGCGACCACCCAGGAAGTCGCCAGCCACGTGCAACGCACGGCGGATGCCACCCAGGAAGCCAATCGCCTGACCAGTCGCGGTCGCGACATCGCCGGGGAAACCCGCGACGCCATCCAGCGCCTGTCGGTGGTGGTCGGTGAAACTGGCCAGACCGTGACCCAACTGGCCAAGGACAGCGATGAAATCGGTGGCGTGGTCGATGTGATCAAAGGCATCGCGGACCAGACCAACCTGCTGGCACTCAATGCCGCCATCGAAGCGGCGCGCGCCGGTGAAATGGGCCGCGGTTTCGCGGTCGTCGCGGACGAAGTGCGACAACTGGCGCAACGCACCAGCGAGTCCACCGGGCAGATTCATGCGCTGATCGCCAAGCTGCAACAGACTGCCAACACTGCCGTGCAAACCATGGACGCCGGGCATCGCCAGGCTGAAGAAGGTGTGGCGCGGGTCTTGGAAGCGGATCAGGCACTGATCGGCATCAGCGAAGCGGTGGCCCACATCACCGACATGACCACGCAGATTGCTGCGGCAACTGAAGAGCAAAGCTCGGTGGCCGAAGAAATCAGCCGCAACATCAGCAACATCTCGCAACTGGCAGACCAGACCTCGGAACAGGCTCAACACTCGGCGTTGCTGAGTGAAGAACTGACCAAGACGGCCAATACCCAGTATTCGTTGGTGGAGCGGTTTAACCGCTGATTGTTACGCCTCTCTGGAGGCGGGACGCGAAGCGTCCCAGGCGGCATTCCCACGCAGAGCGAGGGAACGATCAACCCGGATAGCGATTGCTTCCGGGTTTTTTATTGCCCATTTGAAAGTGATGTCGGCTGCCAGGGCCCCTTCGCGGGCAAGCCTCGCTCCTACGGGTTATGCATCGCTCATGCAGACGCCAATAACCTGTAGGAGCGAGGCTTGCCCGCGAAGAGGCCATTCGCTACACCGCACAAATCACTGAAGAAACGAAGCCACCTTCTTCGCCGCTGCCGCCAAATGCTGCTCATGGCTAAACCCGGACGCCTTCAACGGCTTCAAGTCGTGATCCCCCGCCACCAGCCAAAACACTTCGATACTCGGCGATAACGTATAGGCCTCAACCGCCTCACGATTGCCCAACGCGTCCCGCTCCCCCTGCACGATCAGGGTCCGGGTCTTCAGCCCGGCCAGATGCTCGACCCGAGGTTTCTCCGGTTTGCCCACCGCGTAGAACGGATAGCCCAGGCACACCAGCGCATCCGCGCCTAATTCATCTGCCAGCAGACTGGCCATCCGCCCGCCCATGGACTTGCCGCCAATGGCCAAACGCCCAGTGACATGGCGTCGCACCAAGGCATACACCTCACGCCAGCATTCCAGCAGTTTCGGCGCAGGGTTCGGGGGACGTTTACCGCCATCGAGGCGCCGTTGCGCCATGTACGGAAACTCGAAACGCAACACGTTGACACCCTGTGCGGCAAGGCGTGCAGCCATGTCGTTCATCCAGCCACTGTCCATCGGTGCACCAGCGCCGTGGGCGAGGATCAGCGTTGTCGATGAAGGCGCCGAGGCGGCGTCCCACAGCCAGCCATGTTCGGCCACGCACTGCGCCCATTGATCCCCGTCAATACTGGCCTTGTGCTCTTTGTTCATGCTTGCCTCGCTTTTAGTCTGCCTATAACTCCAGGCGAAGGGAGCGCTTGCCTTGCGGCTTACTCGCAAAGACAGGCCTTCACTTCGGCTGAACCGTGGATGGGGAACCATGAACACTTCTATCAGTACCGCCTACAACTACAAGGTGGTCCGCCAATTCGCCATTATGACGGTGGTGTGGGGCATCGTCGGCATGGGTCTCGGGGTTTTTCTCGCGGCTCAATTGGTCTGGCCCGAACTCAACTTCAATTTGCCGTGGACCAGTTTCGGTCGCCTGCGCCCGTTGCACACCAACGCGGTGATCTTCGCTTTTGGCGGTTGCGCCCTGTTCGCCAGTTCGTTCTATTCGGTGCAGCGCACCTGCCAGACCCAACTGTTTGCACCGAAAATCGCCCAGTTCTGTTTCTGGGGCTGGCAACTGGTGATTGTCCTCGCAGCCGTCAGCCTGCCGCTGGGTTACACCAGTTCCAAGGAATACGCAGAGCTGGAATGGCCGATCGACATCCTGATCACCATCGTCTGGGTCGCCTACGCCATCGTGTTCTTCGGCACGCTGGCCAAGCGCAAGACCAAGCACATCTACGTCGGCAACTGGTTCTTCGGTGCCTTCATCGTCACCGTGGCGATCCTGCACATCGTCAACAACCTGGAAATCCCGGTCAGCTGGACCAAGTCCTACTCGCTGTATGGCGGCGCAACTGACGCCATGGTGCAGTGGTGGTACGGCCACAACGCGGTGGGTTTCTTCCTGACCGCCGGCTTCCTCGGGATGATGTACTACTTCGTGCCGAAACAGGCCGAGCGTCCGGTGTACTCGTATCGCTTGTCGATCGTGCACTTCTGGGCCCTGATCACCCTGTACATCTGGGCCGGCCCGCACCACTTGCACTACACCGCGCTGCCGGACTGGGCGCAGTCGCTGGGCATGGTGATGTCGCTGATCCTGCTGGCGCCAAGCTGGGGCGGGATGATCAACGGGATGATGACGCTCTCGGGCGCCTGGCATAAGTTGCGCAGCGACCCGATCCTGCGCTTCCTGGTGGTCTCCCTCGCGTTCTACGGCATGTCGACCTTCGAAGGGCCGATGATGGCGATCAAGACTGTGAACGCCCTCTCCCACTACACCGACTGGACCATCGGCCACGTTCATGCCGGCGCGCTCGGCTGGGTGGCGATGATTTCCATCGGCGCGCTGTACCACATGATCCCGAAAATCTTCGGCCGCCAGCAGATGCACAGCATCGGCTTGATCAACGCACACTTCTGGCTCGCGACCATCGGCACCGTCCTGTACATCGCTTCGATGTGGGTCAACGGCATCGCCCAGGGCCTCATGTGGCGCGCAGTCAACGAAGACGGCACGCTGACCTACTCCTTCGTCGAAACCCTGGTGGCCAGCCACCCAGGCTTCGTCGTGCGGTTGGTGGGCGGTGCGATCTTCTTCAGCGGCATGTTGCTGATGGCCTACAACACCTGGCGCACCGTGCGGGCCTCGCAGCCTGCCGAAGCCGCCGCTGCCGCGCAGATGGCCTGAGGAGTCCGCCATGAAACACGAAACAATCGAGAAAAACGTCGGCCTGCTGCTGTTGCTGATGATCCTTGCCGTGAGCATCGGCGGTCTGACCCAGATCGTTCCGCTGTTCTTCCAGGACGTGACCAATAAACCGGTGGAAGGCATGAAGCCCTACACCGCGCTGCAACTGGAAGGTCGTGACATTTACATCCGCGAAGGCTGCGTCGGTTGCCACTCGCAGATGATCCGGCCGTTTCGCGCCGAAACCGAACGCTACGGGCACTACTCGGTGGCCGGTGAAAGCGTCTGGGATCACCCGTTCCTGTGGGGCTCCAAGCGCACCGGGCCGGACCTGGCACGGGTCGGCGGGCGCTACTCCGAAGACTGGCACCGCGCGCACCTGTACAACCCGCGCAACGTGGTGCCGGAATCGAAAATGCCGGGCTATCCATGGCTGGTCGCCAATCAGCTCGACAGCAGCCACACCGAAACCAAAATCAAGGCCATGCGCACCCTCGGCGTGCCGTACACCGACGGCGACATCAGCGGTGCAGTCGCCTCGCTGAAGGGCAAGACCGAGATGGACGCGCTGGTCGCCTACCTGCAAGTGCTCGGCACTGCCATCAAGAGCAAGAGGTGAGCCATGCCCTTTGAATTAAGCAGTGGAATGATCCGCGGCCTCGGCACGGTCGTGGTGTTCGTGGCCTTCGTCGGCCTGGCGTTGTGGGTGTTCAACGGTAAGCGCAGCCCGGAATTCGCCGAAGCGCGTTTGCTGCCGTTCGCCGATGAGCCGTTACCCGACGACGCCACCCAAGAACCTGAAACAAGGAGTACCCGGCCATGACCACCTTCTGGAGTACGTGGATCTGCGTACTGACCATCGGCAGCCTGATCGGCCTGACCTGGTTGCTGATCGGCACCCGCAAGGGCGAAACCAAGGGCAGCGTCGACCAGACCATGGGCCACAGCTTCGACGGCATCGAGGAGTACGACAACCCGTTGCCACAGTGGTGGTTCATGCTGTTCGCCGGCACGCTGGTGTTTGCCGTGGGTTATCTGGTCCTGTATCCGGGCCTGGGCAACTGGAAAGGCATCCTGCCCGGCTACGAGGACGGCTGGACCGGCGTTCACGAGTGGGAAAAGGAGATGAACAAGGCAGACGCCAAGTTCGGACCGATCTTCGCCAAATTCGCCGCCATGCCCGTAGAAGAAGTGGCCAAGGACCCGCAAGCGCTGAAAATGGGTGGTCGCCTGTTTGCCTCCAACTGTGCGGTGTGCCACGGCTCGGATGCCAAGGGCGCCTTCGGCTTCCCGAACCTGGCCGACAGCGACTGGCGTTGGGGCGGCGATGCCGACATGATCAAAACCACGATCATGGGCGGGCGCATGGCGGCGATGCCGGCCTGGGGTGAAATCCTCGGTGAGGCTGGCGTGAAAAACGTCGCCGCGTATGTGCGTCACGAACTGGCCGGCCTGCCGCTGCCCGCCGACAGCAACGCAGACGTGCAAGCCGGACAGCAACTGTTCAGCACCACGTGCGTAGCCTGTCATGGGGCAAACGGCCACGGCACTGAAGCCATGGGCGCGCCGAACCTGACGCACCCGGCCGGATTTATCTACGGTTCAAGCCTGGCGCAACTGCAACAAACCATACGTCATGGCCGCCAGGGCCATATGCCGGCGCAGAACGAACTGCTCGGCAACGATAAGGTGCAATTGCTGGCAGCTTACGTTTTCAGCTTGTCCCACGGTGTCAGCACCGAGCGCTTGCAGGCTGAAGGCAAAAACGAATAATTCTTGACCGCTCTGCTGCCGCATTCTCCCGGATGCGGCAGTTCCCTGCTTCTTTGCGACCCATTGTCGCACCCTCAATTAGTCTCCCTTTCGAATCCCTTGATTCGGGTCTACGCTTGCTCGATGCGGACTGGCAACGAGCCGGTTCCAGGTCGACCTTAGCCGATGTGTTCGACGAATCTGCTCGATGACAGGCCGCAAAGGCTGGTAGATACCGGCTGTCGTGCAAATTGCCTTCTGTCACCTGAACCTTGCGTTTGAACACACCCCGTTACAACTGACCTGAACCCCTCGCCTTTTTCTTCCGCTGCGACATTTTGTCCGGGGGCAATTTTGTCCTTACGCGGCGCATGGAAAGGCCGCAGAATCAGCTTTTGAAAGCATTGACCCAGGTCATGGTGCGTTGCAATGACCCCCTGCTTTCTACATACTTGCGGCCGATTTTTACTCCTAATAAAACACCCAAACCGTGGAACCTTAGAATGAGCACAGCAATCAGTCCGACTGCTTATAACTATAAGGTAGTCCGCCAGTTCGCCATCATGACGGTGGTCTGGGGGATCCTTGGCATGGGGCTTGGTGTCTTCATCGCCTCACAGCTTGTATGGCCGGAATTGAACTTCGGTCTGCCGTGGACGACTTTTGGACGCTTACGCCCGTTGCACACCAACCTGGTGATTTTCGCCTTCGGTGGTTGTGCACTGTTTGCCACTTCTTATTACGTCGTGCAGCGAACCTGCCAAACGCGACTGATTTCCGACAGCCTCGCGGCCTTCCACTTCTGGGGTTGGCAAGCGGTGATCATCGGCGCCATCGTGACCTTGCCGCTGGGTTACACCACCACCAAGGAATACGCCGAACTGGAATGGCCCCTGGCTATTCTGCTGGCCATCGTCTGGGTCGTTTACGGTCTGGTGTTCTTCGGCACCATCGTCAAGCGCAAGACCAAGCACATCTATGTGGGTAACTGGTTCTACGGTGCCTTCATTGTCGTGACCGCGATGTTGCACATCGTCAACCACATGTCGCTGCCGGTCAGCCTGTTCAAGTCCTACTCGGCTTACGCCGGTGCGACTGACGCGATGATCCAGTGGTGGTACGGCCACAATGCAGTGGGCTTCTTCCTGACCACCGGCTTCCTGGGGATGATGTATTACTTCGTTCCGAAGCAGGCCGAGCGTCCGATCTACTCCTATCGCTTGTCCATCGTGCACTTCTGGGCGCTGATCACCCTGTACATCTGGGCCGGTCCGCACCACTTGCACTACACCGCACTGCCGGATTGGGCGCAGTCCCTGGGCATGGCGATGTCGATCATCCTGCTGGCACCAAGCTGGGGCGGCATGATCAACGGCATGATGACCCTGTCGGGCGCCTGGCATAAGCTGCGCACCGACCCGATCCTGCGCTTCCTCGTGGTATCGCTGGCGTTCTACGGCATGTCGACCTTCGAAGGCCCGATGATGGCCATCAAGACCGTCAACTCGCTCTCGCACTACACCGACTGGACCATCGGCCACGTACACGCCGGCGCGCTCGGCTGGGTGGCGATGATCTCGATCGGCGCGATCTACCACATGATCCCGAAACTGTTCGGTCGCGCGCAGATGCACAGCATCGGCCTGATCAACACGCACTTCTGGCTCGCGACCATCGGTACCGTTCTGTACATCGCTTCGATGTGGGTCAACGGCATCACCCAGGGTCTGATGTGGCGTGCAATCAACGACGACGGCACCCTCACCTACTCGTTCGTCGAAGCGCTGCAAGCCAGCCACCCTGGCTACATCGTTCGCGCCCTGGGCGGTGCGTTCTTTGCCAGCGGCATGCTGTTCATGGCCTACAACGTATGGCGTACCGTACGTGCCTCGAACCCGGCTGAAGCCGAAGCCGCCGCTCAGATTGCTGTAGTTGGAGCTCACTGATGAAGCATGAAGCAGTCGAGAAGAACATTGGCCTGCTGGCCTTCTTCATGGTCATCGCCGTCAGCATCGGCGGCCTGACCCAGATCGTTCCGCTGTTTTTCCAGGACGTCACCAACAAGCCGGTTGAAGGCATGAAGCCTCGCCCCGCGCTTGAAGTCGAAGGACGCGACGTCTTTATCGCCAACGGTTGTGTCGGCTGCCACTCGCAGATGATCCGCCCGTTCCGTGCTGAAACCGAACGTTACGGCCACTACTCGGTCGCCGGTGAAAGCGTCTGGGATCACCCATTCCTGTGGGGTTCCAAGCGTACCGGTCCGGACTTGGCCCGCGTCGGCGGTCGTTACTCCGATGACTGGCAGCGTGCGCACTTGTACAACCCGCGCAACGTGGTGCCTGAGTCGAAAATGCCGGCCTACCCGTTCCTCGTGGAAAACAAGCTCGACGGCAAAGACACCGCCAAGAAACTGGAAGTCTTGCGTACGCTCGGCGTCCCTTACACCGACGAAGACATCGCCGGCGCCAAGGATGCTGTGAAGGGCAAAACCGAAATGGACGCGCTGGTGGCCTATCTGCAAGGCCTGGGCACCATCATCAAAAGCAAACGGTGATTTAGATGGATATCGGGATGATTCGTGGCCTGGGCACCGTTGTTGTGATGGTGGCCTTCATCGGTCTGGCGTTGTGGGTGTTCAGCCCCAAGCGCAAGTCGGAGTTTGAAGACGCGACCTTGCTGCCTTTCGCGGATGATCCCGAAGCCATCAAGCACGTCGAGCAAGCTTCTAGGAGTAACAAAGAATGACTACGTTCTGGAGTCTGTACGTCACAGTCCTCAGTCTGGGTACGATCTTCGCCCTGACCTGGCTGCTGCTGTCCACCCGCAAGGGCCAGCGCAGCGAAGCCACCGAAGAGACTGTTGGCCACTCCTTCGACGGGATCGAGGAGTACGACAACCCACTGCCGAAATGGTGGTTCATGTTGTTCGTGGGCACCATCATCTTCGCCTTGGGCTACCTGGTGCTGTATCCAGGCCTGGGTAACTGGAAAGGCCTGCTGCCGGGCTACAACTACCTCGATAACGACAAGCAAACCGCGTTCGCCAACGGCCAGACCGGCTGGACCGGCGTTCACGAGTGGGAAAAGGAAATGGCCAAGTCGGACGCCAAGTTCGGCCCGATCTTCGCCAAATTCGCTTCCATGCCGATCGAAGAAGTCGCCAAGGACCCGCAAGCCCTGAAGATGGGTGGCCGCCTGTTCGCCTCCAACTGCTCGGTCTGCCACGGTTCCGACGCCAAGGGCGCTTATGGCTTCCCTAACCTGACCGACGCCGACTGGCGTTGGGGCGGCGAGCCGGAAACCATCAAGACCACCATCATGGGCGGCCGTCATGCGGTCATGCCGGCGTGGGCTGAAGTGATCGGCGAGCAAGGCGTGGCGGACGTTGCCTCGTTCGTACTGACCAACCTCGATGGCCGCAAGCTGCCGGAAGGCGCCAAGGCCGACCCGGTTGCCGGGCAAAAACTGTTCGCCGCCAACTGCGCGGTATGCCACGGCCCGGAAGGCAAAGGTACGCCAGCGATGGGCGCGCCTAACCTGACCCACCCGGCGGCGTTCATCTACGGTTCGAGCTTCGCGCAACTGCAGCAGACCATCCGTTACGGCCGTCAGGGCCAGATGCCTGCGCAAGAACAGCTGCAAGGCAACGACAAGGTTCACCTGCTGGCCGCTTACGTCTACAGCTTGTCTCACGGTGAGAAAGCTCCGGCGGCGGATGCCCAGTAAGGCAAACGCTTGAAGCAACAAAAAACGGCCCCGCCCATGTGAATTGGCGGGGCCGTTTTGTTTATGGCCTATGCTCGATCTGTGCTTGATCTGTAGGAGCTGCCGAAGGCTGCGATCTTTTGATCTTGCCTGTGGATAAGAGCGAAGATCAAAAGATCGCAGCCTTCGGCAGCTCCTACGCCAATCGGTAAGTCGCGGTCATGAAAGGAAACAGGATTGACCGTCCCACTGCGAAATCTCGTCCATAATTCACAAGTCAATTGATTCAAGTCATTACACCATCAATTGATTTCCCCCAACGCGACCAAAGGTCGCACCCTTGAGCTAGAGCGACAGGCGTATCATTGCGCCACTGCAACACCTCTTTTTGACCGCGGTCGGCACGTACTGACCGAGGCATTTTTCCACTGCCGTGGGATGCAATGATGAGCAATCAGATTCCGGTACACGACGTTACCCCGCCTGCCAAGAACGCGAACAACAGCGTTGACCTCTACGCCTCTCGAGAAAAGATCTACACCCGCGCCTTCACCGGCCTGTTCCGTAACCTACGGATGATGGGCGGCGCCGGTTTGTTCCTGCTGTATTTCGGTACGGTGTGGTTGAACTGGGGCGGCCACCAGGCCGTCTGGTGGAACCTGCCGGAACGTAAATTCTTCATTTTTGGCGCGACCTTCTGGCCCCAGGATTTCATCCTGCTCTCGGGCCTGCTGATCATCAGCGCCTTCGGCCTGTTCTTCATTACCGTGTACGCCGGGCGCGTCTGGTGCGGCTATACCTGCCCGCAAAGCGTCTGGACCTGGATTTTCATGTGGTGCGAGAAGGTCACCGAAGGCGACCGCAACCAGCGCATCAAACTCGACAAGGCGCCGATGAGCGCCAACAAGTTCCTGCGCAAGCTCAGCAAGCACAGCCTGTGGCTGTTGATCGGCTTCGTCACCGGCATGACCTTCGTCGGTTACTTCTCGCCGATCCGTGAGTTGACCATCGACTTCTTCACCGGCGAGGCCGATGGCTGGTCGTACTTCTGGGTCGGTTTCTTCACCCTCGCCACCTACGGCAATGCCGGCTGGTTGCGCGAACAGGTGTGCATCTACATGTGCCCGTATGCGCGCTTTCAGAGCGTGATGTTCGACAAGGACACCCTGATCGTCTCCTACGATCCACGTCGCGGTGAATCCCGTGGCCCGCGCAAAAAAGGCGTGGACTACAAGGCCCAGGGCCTGGGCGATTGCATCGACTGCACCATGTGCGTCCAGGTCTGCCCGACCGGCATCGACATCCGCGACGGCCTGCAAATCGAATGCATCGGTTGCGCCGCATGCATCGATGCCTGCGACAGCATCATGGACAAGATGGACTACCCGCGAGGGCTGATCAGCTACACCACCGAACACAACCTGTCCGGGCAGAAAACCCATAAACTGCGCCCGCGCCTGATCGGCTATGCGGTGGTGCTGCTGACCATGATCGGCTTGCTGGTGACCGCGTTCTTCATGCGCTCCTTGGTGGGCTTCGACGTCAGCAAGGACCGTGTGCTGTACCGCGAGAACGCCGAAGGCCGGATCGAAAACGTCTACAGCCTGAAGATCATGAACAAGGACCAGCGCGACCACACCTACCTGCTGGAAGCCAGCGGCCTGCCGGACCTCAAGCTGCAAGGCAAGCGCGAGATAAAAGTCGCCGCCGGGGAAATTTTCAGCCAGCCGGTGGAGCTGTCCAGCGCACCGGAGCAATTGCCATCGAGCACCAATGAGGTGAAATTCACCCTCAAGGATGCCGATGACAACAGTGTCCACGTTGAAGCCAAGAGCCGATTCATCGGCCCACAAATTCGTTGAGAGAAGTGATCATGCCCGCAGCAACTGCCGCAAGCCCTTGGTACAAGCATCTTTGGCCGTGGATCATCATCGGGATTCTGGCCTGCTCGGTCACCCTGACCCTGTCCATGGTGACCATCGCCGTGAAGAACCCGGATAACCTGGTCAACGACAACTACTACGAGGCCGGCAAAGGTATCAACCGCTCCCTGGACCGTGAACTGCTGGCGCAGACCCTGCAATTGCGCGCCAACGTGCATCTGGACGAACTGACCGGTGAAGTCGACCTGCGCCTGAGCGGCAACAGCCAGCCCAAAACCCTGGAGCTAAACCTGATCTCGCCGACCCAACCGGAGAAGGATCGCAAGATCACCCTGACCCGCAGTGAAACCGAACAGGGCCGCTACATCGGCCAGATGAGCGACCAGGTCGAAGGCCGTCGTTTTGTCGAATTGCTGGGTGTGCAGGACGACAAGACTTGGCGCATGTTCGAAGAAGAACAGGTCAGCCACGATAAAGATCTGCTGCTGGGCGATGAGCCGCTGCAAGGTGCGGAAGACCTGAAGAGACCGTAAATCCTGCAAAACCTGTAAACCTGTAGGAGCTGTCGAGTGAAACGAGGCTGCGATCTTTTGATCTTGCTTATTAAAAACAACATCAAAAGATCGCAGCCTCGTTTCACTCGACAGCTCCTACGGGTATGAGGCCATTCCGGAAGAAATAGATCCACATCATGACCACCCCAACCCCCTGCTACCACTGCGCCCTGCCCGTCCCGGCCGGCAGCCGCTTCACCGCCGTCGTCCTCGGTGAAACCCGCGAGCTCTGCTGCCCGGGTTGCCAGGCCGTGGCTGAAGCCATCGTGGCCGGAGGTCTGGAAAGTTATTACCAGCATCGCAGCGAAGCCTCGGCCAACCCCGAATCCTTGCCCGTGCAACTGGTGGACGAACTGGCGCTGTACGATCGCGCCGACGTGCAGCAACCTTTCGTTCGTCACGAAGGCGAACTCGCTGAAACCACACTGCTCATGGAAGGCATCAGCTGCGCCGCCTGCGGCTGGTTGATCGAGAAACACCTGCGCAGCTTGCCGGCGGTGGCCGAGGCGCGGCTGAACCTGTCCAACCATCGCTTGCATGTGCGCTGGGCCGACGCCCAATTGCCGCTGAGCCAGGTGCTCAGTGAGTTGCGCCACATCGGTTACGTCGCCCACCCCTATCAGGCCGACCGCGCCAGTGAACAACTGGCCAGCGAAAATCGCCTGGCCCTGCGCCAACTCGGCGTCGCCGGACTGCTGTGGTTCCAGGCGATGATGGCGACCATGGCCACTTGGCCGGAATTCAATATCGACCTCAGCCCGGAGCTGCACACCATCCTGCGCTGGGTTGCCTTGTTCCTCACCACACCCATCGTCTTCTACAGCTGCGCCCCCTTCTTCAAAGGCGCGATGCGCGACCTGCGCACCCGCCACCTGACCATGGACGTTTCGGTATCGCTAGCAATCGGCAGCGCGTATCTCGCCGGGATCTGGACCTCGATCACCGGGGTCGGCGAACTGTATTTCGATGCCGTCGGCATGTTCGCCCTTTTCCTGCTGGCCGGGCGTTACCTGGAACGTCGCGCCCGGGAACGTACCGCTGCCGCCACTGCCCAGTTGGTGAATCTGTTGCCCGCCTCCTGCCTGCGTTTGAGTGCCGATGGCCAGAGCGAGCGGATTCTGCTCAGCGAATTGCGCGTCGGCGATCACGTTCTGGTGCATCCCGGTGCAGTCCTTCCAGCTGACGGCAAGATCCTCGACGGCCAGTCGAGCATCGACGAGTCCCTGCTCACCGGCGAATACCTGCCGCAACCGCGCACGTTGGGCGATGCCGTTACCGCCGGCACCTTGAACGTTGAAGGTGCGTTGACCGTGGAAGTATTGGCGCTGGGTCACGACACGCGGCTATCCGCCATCGTCCGCCTGCTGGATCGTGCCCAGGCCGAAAAACCGCGCCTGGCGGAAATCGCCGACCGCGCCGCCCAATGGTTCCTGTTGCTGTCGCTGATCGCTGCCGCCGCCATCGGCCTGTTGTGGTGGGAACTGGATTCCTCAAGGGCGTTCTGGATCGTGCTAGCCATGCTCGTGGCGACCTGCCCGTGCGCTTTGTCCCTAGCCACGCCGACCGCACTGACCGCCGCCACTGGCACGTTGCACAAACTCGGTTTGCTGCTGACCCGCGGCCATGTGCTGGAAGGCCTGAATCAGATCGACACGGTGATTTTCGACAAGACCGGCACGCTGACTGAAGGTCGGCTGGCCCTGCGTTCGATTCGCCCACTCGGCTCACTCGGCAGCGATGAGTGCCTGAGTCTCGCAGCGGCGCTGGAAAACCGTTCCGAACACCCGATCGCCCGGGCATTCGGCCGAGCCCCTTTGGCCGCCGAAGAAGTCCTCAGTACGCCGGGGCTCGGTCTTGAAGGGTTGGTCGGTGAGCAACGCCTGCGCATCGGCCAGCCGGGATTTGTCTGCGAACTCAGTGGCGCCAGCGTACCGCTGATGCCCAATGAAGCCGGACAATGGCTGCTGCTCGGTGACAGCTTCGGGCCGTTGGCGTGGTTTGTCCTCGACGACCGCTTGCGCGCCGACGCCCCGGCCCTGCTCGCGGCGTGCAAGGCGCGTGGCTGGCGCACGCTGTTGCTGTCCGGCGACAGCTCGCCGATGGTCGCCAGCGTCGCCGCAGAATTGGGTATCGACGAGGCCCGTGGCGGCTTGCGTCCCGATGACAAGTTGCAAGTGCTGCAACAGCTGCACAAGGAAGGTCGCAAGGTATTGATGCTCGGCGACGGGGTCAACGACGTGCCGGTGCTGGCCGCCGCCGACATCAGCGTGGCCATGGGTTCGGCCACCGATCTGGCGAAAACCAGCGCCGATGCGGTGCTGCTGTCCAACCGCCTCGACGCCCTGGTGCAAGCCTTTAGCCTGGCGCGGCGTACCCGTCGGGTAATCATCGAGAACCTGCTGTGGGCCGGACTGTACAATGGCCTCATGTTGCCGTTCGCCGCCCTCGGCTGGATCACTCCGGTGTGGGCTGCGGTCGGCATGTCGATCAGTTCGTTGACCGTGGTGCTCAATGCCCTGCGCCTGACTCGCATGCCGAGCACGCCCAAGGCCAGCGCCACGCCAGAAACCCGCCCGCTGCCGGCCTGAGCCGCGCGGGCATGGAGTCTACCCATGCCAGCTCTTTACGTGATGATCCCGGCGGCGCTGCTGATCGTGGCCATCGCCGTCTACATCTTCTTCTGGGCGGTCGACAGCGGTCAGTACGACGACCTCGACGGCCCGGCCCACAGCATTCTGTTCGACGACCAGGACCCGAACCACACCGCGGCGGTCGATGAGGCCAGCGGTCATCCGGCCAAACCGGACGACAAGGCGCCACCCCATGCTTGAACTGGCACCACTGCTGGTGTCGGCGGTGATCCTCGGCCTGCTCGGCGGCGGGCATTGCCTGGGCATGTGCGGAGGTTTGATGGGCGCATTGACCCTGGCGATTCCCAAGGAGCAACGCAGCCGTCGCTTCCGCTTGCTGCTGGCCTATAACCTCGGGCGAATTCTCAGCTACGCCACCGCCGGCCTGCTGATCGGCCTGGCCGGCTGGGCGGTGGCCAACAGCCCGGCGGCAATGTTCATGCGCGTCATCGCCGGGTTGCTGCTGATCAGCATGGGCCTGTACCTGGCCGGTTGGTGGAGCGGTCTGACCCGCATCGAAAGCCTCGGTCGCGGCCTGTGGCGGCATATCCAGCCGATTGCGAACAAACTGCTGCCGGTGTCGAGCCTGCCTCGCGCGTTGCTGCTGGGCGCACTCTGGGGCTGGTTGCCGTGCGGGCTGGTTTACAGCACGTTGCTGTGGGCGGCGAGCCAGGGTAATGCGCTTGATAGTGCGTTGTTGATGTTGGCGTTTGGGCTGGGGACCTGGCCCGTTTTACTGGCCACGGGACTGGCGGCCGAGCGCGTCACGGCGTTGTTGCGCAAGCGCAGTGTGCGGATGAGTGGCGGGTTGTTGGTGATTTTGTTCGGGATCTGGACGTTACCGGGGCCGCATCAGCATTGGTTGATGGGGCACTGACCCTGTGGCGAGGGAGCTTGCTCCCGCTGGACTGCGCCGCAGTCCCATCTTTGGGGGTCGCTTCGCGCCCCAGCGGGAGCAAGCTCCCTCGCCACAAAAAGCCAACCATGGCCACCCATCACCGTTGATGCAAATCAAGATGCCCCAACGCCGCACCCCATAGACTCGCAGCCACTGCAAGCCTATCCGGGGGAACGCCCGCATGCTCGACGCCATTCGTTGGGATACCGATCTGATTCGCCGTTACGACCTGTCGGGGCCGCGCTATACCTCGTACCCGACCGCCGTGCAATTCAACAGCCAGGTCGGCACATTCGACCTGTTCCATGCCCTGCGCGACAGTCGTAAAGCGCTGCGGCCGCTGTCGCTGTATGTGCACGTGCCGTTCTGCGCGAACATTTGCTACTACTGCGCCTGCAACAAAGTCATCACCAAGGACCGCGGCCGCGCACTCCCTTACTTGCAGCGCCTGGAGCAGGAGATCCAGTTGATCGCCTGCCACCTGGACCCTGCGCAGAAAGTCGAGCAACTGCATTTCGGCGGCGGCACTCCGACCTTTCTCAGCCACGACGAACTGCGCCAGTTGATGGCCCAGTTGCGCAAGCATTTCAATCTGCTGGACGATGATTCCGGCGACTACGGCATCGAAATCGACCCTCGCGAAGCCGACTGGTCGACCATGGGCCTGCTGCGGGAGTTGGGTTTCAACCGGGTCAGCATCGGCCTGCAAGACCTCGACCCGGCGGTGCAACGGGCGGTCAATCGCCTGCAAAGCCTGGAAGAAACCCGCGCGGTGATTGATGCCGCGCGGACTTTGCAGTTTCGCTCGATCAACATCGATCTGATCTACGGTTTGCCGCGCCAGACGCCAGAGAACTTCGCGCGCACGGTGGATGAAGTCATCGCCCTGCAACCGGACCGGCTCTCGGTATTCAACTACGCGCACCTGCCGGAACGCTTCATGCCGCAACGGCGGATCAACAGCGCCGAACTGCCGACGCCGGCGCAGAAACTGGAGATGCTCCAGGGCACCATCGAACAGCTGACCAAGGCCGGTTATCGCTACATCGGCATGGATCACTTCGCCCTGCCAGATGACGAACTGGCGATTGCCCAGGAAGAATCGACCCTGCAGCGCAACTTCCAGGGTTACACCACCCACGGCCATTGCGACTTGATCGGCCTCGGGGTCTCGGCCATCAGCCAGATCGGCGACCTGTACTGCCAGAACAGCAGCGACTTGAACCTGTACCAAAACACCTTGGCCTCGGCGCAACTGGCCACCAATCGTGGCCTGTTATGCAATGCCGACGACCGCTTGCGGCGGGCGGTGATTCAGCAGTTGATCTGCAGTTTCAGCCTGGAATTCGCTGGAATCGAGAAAGCATTCAATATCGATTTCCGCGGCTACTTCAGCGAACTCTGGCCGCAGTTGCAGGCAATGGCCAAGGACGGCTTGATCGAACTGGACAGCGAGCGGATCACCGTATTGCCGGCGGGACGATTGCTGGTGCGCTCGGTGTGCATGGTCTTCGATGCTTACCTGGAGCAGCAAAATCGCCAGCGGTTTTCACGGGTGATCTAGGACTTCATGACCAGCGACGCCGCTTTGAGGATTTGCTCCGGCGTCAGGCCCGCCTGCTTCATCGCTTTACTGAGCGCGGTGTTGGCGGTGATCAGGCCACCGTTGAGGTTGTTGATGAACGCTTGCAAGGCGCCGAGCTTGGCCTTGATTTCTTCCGGGCTCAGACGTTTATCCCGCATCACTGCCTGCATCTCAGCCAGTTTTTCGGCGATCTGCTGCTGCAATTTGCGAATCATTTTCAGGATCTGCTGAATGTTTTCCGGCAAACCGCTTTCTTCGATGTCGCTGTTTTCACTCTTGGCCCCGGCGGCTTTTTCGATACCGGCCCCGGACAGTGAGACTCTGATGCCTTCGACTTTAGTCGCAGTGTCGACGCTCTGAGCCGTGACATCGGAGTCATCGACCGTCGAGAGTTTCGAGGTGTCGAGCAACGACAAGCCACTATTAGCCGTGCTCAGCGTGCCTATGGCGGACATAAATGCGGTTCCTTGCAGGCGATCAGTAGACAGGTTATCGGCCACCCGGTCCCACGCTTTACCGGCCTGCGGCAAAATCGCCGCGCGCTGGCCTGAATGTCCTCCCGTGAGTTACCCTTACGGCTTATGTGTGTTTTCCCACAAGGATTTAAGAAATGTCCGAGCCAGTCAAACTGCGCGCTCACAGCCAGGCCCATTGCAAGGATTGCAGCCTGGCCCCCCTCTGCTTGCCACTTTCTCTGAATCTGGAAGACATGGATGCGCTGGACGAAATCGTTAAACGTGGTCGCCCGCTGAAAAAAGGCGAGTTCCTGTTCCGCCAGGGCGACACGTTCGATTCCGTTTATGCAGTACGCTCCGGCGCCCTGAAGACCTTCAGCCTCAGCGATGGCGGCGAAGAACAGCTCACCGGTTTCCACCTGCCGAGCGAACTGGTCGGCCTGTCGGGCATGGACACTGAAAAGCACCCGGTGTCGGCACAAGCGCTGGAAACGACCTCGGTCTGCGAAATCCCTTTCGAACGTCTCGACGAACTGGCCCTGCAACTGCCGCAACTGCGCCGTCAGTTGATGCGGGTGATGAGCCGCGAGATTCGCGACGATCAGCAAATGATGTTGCTGCTGTCGAAGAAAACCGCCGACGAGCGCATCGCTACGTTCCTGGTCAACCTGTCCGCACGCTTTCGCGCGCGCGGTTTCTCGGCCAACCAGTTCCGCCTGAGCATGTCGCGCAACGAAATCGGCAACTACCTGGGCCTGGCGGTGGAAACCGTGTCCCGGGTGTTCACCCGCTTCCAGCAAAACGAACTGATCGCCGCCGAGGGCAAGGAAATCCATATCCTCGACCCGATTCAGTTGTGCGCCCTCGCTGGTGGTTCTCTCGACTGACTAGTGCAATTGCGGCTGAGCGAAACGGTTCAGCCGCCGTTATACTGCGACGTTTGCAGCCCTGCCAGGACAACTCGACGATGGTCTTCGACTCCTTCGACATCAAATCCCTGATCCGCCCCGTGATCGACTTTCCCAAGCCGGGCGTAATCTTTCGCGACATCACCCCGCTGTTCCAATCGCCCACGGCCCTGCGCCTGGTGATGGACACCTTCGCCCATCGTTACGTCGAGGCCGACTTCACCCACATCGGCGCGATGGATGCCCGTGGCTTCCTGATCGGCTCGGTGTTGGCGTATCAGTTGAACAAGCCGCTGGTGCTGTTCCGCAAGCAAGGCAAACTGCCGGCGGACGTGCTGGCCGAAGGTTACGCGACCGAGTACGGCGAAGCCTTCCTGGAAGTGCATGCCGACAGCCTGTGCGAGGGCGATTCGGTGGTGATGTTCGATGACCTGATTGCCACCGGCGGCACGCTGATCGCGGCGGCGAATCTGATTCGACGCATGGGTGCGCGGGTACATGAAGCGGCGGCGATTATTGATCTGCCGGAGCTGGGTGGGTCGCAGCGGTTGGAAGATATGGGGATTCCTACCTTTTGCCTGACGCAGTTTGCGTTGAGCGAACGGTAAACATCAAAAGATCGCAGCCTTCGGCAGCTCCTACAGGGTGTACGCCATCCCAACGTAGGAGCCGCCGAAGGCTGCGATCTTTTGCTCTTAAAGCCCCATCTGCTTGCTGATAATCTCGTTCATCACTTCCCGCGTCCCGCCGCCAATCGACAGAATCCGGTTATCCCGATACAGCCGCTCCACCAGACTCTCGCGCATATAGCCCAACCCGCCCAGAATCTGCACCGCATCCGTGGTGATGCGATCCGCCGTGTCAGTGGCAAAATTCTTCGCCATGGATATCTCCTTGATCACGCTCTGCCCCGCCGCCATTTTTGCCGCCTGGCGGTAAGTGAACTCCCGTGACACCTCCAGTGCCGTGGCCATTTCGGCGAGGCGATGCTTGAGCACCTGGAACTTGCCGATCGGTTTACCGAAGGCCTCACGCTGACGCGCCCACTTCAGGCTTTCTTCAAGGGCAAGCTGCGCGGTCATGTTGGCCATCAGCGCCAGGGCCAGGCGTTCGCTCTGGAAGTTGCCCATGATGCAGGCGAAGCCCATGTTTTCGGTGCCGATCAGATTGCCTACGGGCACAAGGCAATTGTCGAAGAACAATTCGGCGGTGTCCGATGCCCACCAGCCCATTTTCTTCAGCTGTCGACCGACGGTGAAGCCGGGGGTGCCCTTCTCGATCAATAACAGGCTGATGCCGCCAAACCCCGGCTCGCCGGTGCGCACCGCCACGGTGTAGAAATCCGCACGCACGCCGCTGGTGATAAAGGTTTTGCTGCCGTGGACCCGATAGAAGTCGCCGTCGCGCACGGCGCGGGTTTGCAGGTTGGCCACATCGGAACCGCCGCTGGGTTCGGTGATGGCCAGGGCACTGATTTTCTCGCCGGCCAACACCTGTGGCACTACCCGATCACGGACCTCGGGCCGCGCCCACTTGAGGATTGGCGGCAGGCCGATGTCCAGCGAACCGAGGCCCGCCACCAACCCGCCAGAGCCACAACGCATCAGCTCTTCGCTAGCGGCGACCTTGGCGAACAGGTCACCTTCGTGGCTGCCGCCCAGGGCTTCGGGGTAACCGATGCCCAGGATGCCGGCGGCACCGGCCTTGAGGTAGAGCTCCCGGGGAAAGCTTTCGGCTTCTTCCCACTCATCGATGCCCGGCAGGATCTCGCGCTCGACGAAACGCCTGACGCTGTCGCGGACCAATTGGTGGCTGGGGTCGAAGTATTCCTGAAAGGCAGGCATCGGCGAACTCCACTGAAGGGTTGCGCGACGTTAACCGAGCGCTTGCTTGGTTTTCAACTGGATTGTGTGAATCAGGTGGACCGTAGTGCGGCCATTCGCGAGCAAGCCCGCTCCCACAGGGGATCTGCGATGCATACAAATCCAATGTGGGAGCGGGCTTGCTCGCGAAGGCGTCGGTTCAAACGCTACAAAGCGATCGGCTTACGCCCCGCAAACGAATGCGCCAACGTGCCGCCATCCACCAATTCCAGCTCGCCACCCAACGGCACGCCATGGGCGATACGCGAGGCGACCAGGCCTTTGTTGCTGAGCAACTGGGCGATGTAATGCGCCGTGGCTTCACCTTCCACCGTCGGGTTGGTGGCCAGGATGACTTCGGCAAACGTGCCGGCTTCTTCAATTCGCGCGAGCAATTGCGGAATGCCGATAGCCTCTGGCCCGAGGCCGTCGAGCGGCGATAAATGTCCTTTGAGCACAAAGTAGCGACCACGGAAACCGGTCTGCTCTACGGCATAGACATCCATCGGCCCTTCCACCACGCACAGCAAGGTGTCGTCACGCCGGGTGTCGGCGCATTGCGGGCAGAGGTCGTCTTCGGTCAGCGTGCGGCACAAGCGGCAGTGACCGACCCCTTCCATCGCCTGGCTCAGGGCCAGGGCCAGACGCGAGCCGCCGCTGCGATCGCGCTCGAGCAGTTGCAACGCCATGCGCTGGGCGGTTTTCTGACCCACGCCCGGCAACGTTCGCAGGGCATCGATCAGTTGGCGAATCAGAGGGCTGAAGCTCATGGGGAAAAGTCCGACAAAACAACGAGACGCGGTTTATACCCGCGCCTCTGGCCAGCGTCAAATACTCAGTCCTGGGCGACCCGCACCACCAGTTTGCCGAAGTTGCGTCCTTCCAGCAGACCAATGAATGCCTCGGGTGCCAGCTCCAGGCCATCAACGATGTCCTCGCGGAACTTCACTTTGCCGTCACGCACCCACGGCGTCATGGCGCTGACAAACTCCGGCTGACGATCTGCGTAGTCATCGAAGACGATAAAGCCCTGGATGCGCGCACGCTTGGTCAGCAAGGCACGCTGCAATTGCGGCAGACGATCCGGCCCGCTCGGTGCTTCATGGGCGTTGTACGAAGCAATCAGGCCACAGAGCGGAATCCGCGCCTTGGGGTTGAGCAACGGCATGATCGCATCAAAGACTTTGCCGCCGACGTTCTCGAAATAGATGTCGACGCCTTTTGGGCACGCCAGCGCCAGGTCATTGGCGAAGTCCGGGCTCTTGTGGTCGATACAGGCGTCGAAGCCCAGCTCCTCGACCACGTAGCGGCATTTGTCGGCACCACCGGCCACACCTACCACCCGCAGGCCTTTGATCTTGGCCACCTGGCCGACCACCGAACCCACGGCACCCGACGCGGCGGCGACCACCAGGGTTTCCCCGGCCTTGGGCTGGCCAATGTCCATCAGGCCCATGTAGGCCGTCATGCCCGGCATGCCCAGCACGCCTAGTGCCATCGATGGGCTCGGCAGCCCCGACGGGATCGGGATGATGTTGCGGCCATCGCTGATGCTGTGGCTCTGCCAGCCCGTGGAGCCGACCACCAGATCACCTTCCTGAAATTTAGGATTCAGCGAACGCTCGACCCGGCTGACAGCGCCACCGGTCATCACTTCGTCGATTTCCACCGGCGCAGCGTAGGACGGCGCGTCACTCATGCGACCGCGCATGTAGGGATCGAGGGACAGGTAGAGAGTTTTGAGCAACACCTGACCGTCGGCCAGGTCCGGCAGCGCCACGCGCTCCAGGCGGAAATTCTCCGGGGTCGGCGCGCCCACCGGGCGGGACACCAGGACGATGCGTTGGTTGAGGGTCAATGCTTGCGGCATGTGAGCGTCTCCTTTGATCGGTGAATTCAGCGGTATAGGGAGCAGACCTTCGCGGCGGTATGGCGTTCGATGTTTATGCCTTTCATTGTGGCGAGGGAGCTTGCTCCCGTTGGACTGCGCAGCAGTCCCCTGCGTCTTCGGGCACAGAGGGGCCGCTTCGCTGCCCAGCGGGAGCAAGCTCCCTCGCCACAAAAGCGAGCCTATCCCTAACCACCAGAAACAAAAATGCCAGGCGCAATGCCTGGCATTTTTTTGTAGCCCATCCAACGCGCCTTGGCGAATCAGAATGGCAGTTTCATACCCGGTGGCAGTTGCATGCCAGCGGTCACGCTGCCCATTTTGTCCTGGCTGTTGGCTTCGATCTTGCGCACGGCATCGTTGACGGCGGCGGCGAACACGGCCTCCAGCATCTCTTTGTCGTCTTCGCTCAGGCCTTCTACCAGGCTTGGGTCGATGGTCACGCGCTTGACGTCGTGACGACCAGTCATTACCACGGTGACCATATCGCCACCGGCCTTACCGGTGACTTCGGCGTTGGCCAGTTCTTCCTGCATCTTGGCCATTTTTTCCTGCATCTGCTGCGCCTGCTTCATCAGGCCGGCCATGCCACCTTTCATCATGGTAATCACCTCAAAGTACTTGGATAAAAACGGCGCCCGGCCAATGTAGCCGAACGCTTTCAGTTATTAGCCCTGACTGACCAGGGCTTCGACAGGTTCAATAGTATCGTTACGCACTACCGCACCGAACTGTTCCATCATTTGCTGGATGAACGGATCGCCGTGGATCGACTCCTCGGCCTCGCGCTGACGGTTCACACGACGACGGGACGCGGCCTGGGCCGGGGTTTCCTGCTCGGGCTTGATCAGCTCCATGGTCAGGGTCAGCGTACGCCCGTGAAACTGGTTCAACGCATCGTTGAGACGACGTTGCTGGGTCGCGTTGAACAAGGCGCTGTGGGCCGGGTCCAGGTGCAACAGCCAGTTGTCGCCATCGACCGCGATCAACGTGCAGTTGGCGGCGATGCTGCCGGTCATACCGGAGATCGGCAGTTGCGGGAACAGCTCCAGCCATTGCAGCGCCAGGCCGGTGGCCGGCATGGCAGCCGGCTCTGGCTCGGGCTCCGGGGTCGGCTCGGCGGTGTGCTCGCTGGCCAGTTCGTCGAGGTAGCTGTAGGCCGAGTCGATGTCCGGCTCGATGTAATCCTCGTCCAGCGGCGGCTCGTCATCCAGATCGATACCCGGCGTGGCGGCGTCGACTTCGGCCACGGACGGCTCGGGAATCGGCGCAGCGGCCCATTCAGGCGCGTCCGGCACCACGCTGTCAGGCGTGGGCATCGGCATCGGTGGCAATTCAGGTTGTTCGCTGGCGGTTTCCAGTACGGGCTCGACCGCTGCCTGCTGAACGACTTCGGGTTCAATCGGGTCATTCCACGGCAGATCGACGACGGCTTCGACCGCCACGGCTTCAACAACAGGTTCGGGCGCGACCACTGGCGCAACCGGCTCAGGTTCAGGCTCGGGCTCAGGGGCCGGCGCAACAACAGGTGCAGGCACAATCGGGGCAACTGCCGCAGGGGCTACCGGCGCAACTTTAGGCGCGGTAGCCACTGAATTTGCGGAATCAACTGTGGCCTGGCTGATCCCCACTGGCTTTAGCGGTTGCCTCGGGGCGTCCGCCGTATCCGCAGGCCTGAAGGCCAGCATGCGCAGCAGGACCATTTCGAAGCCGCCGCGTGGGTCGGGTGCCAGCGGCAGGTCGCGGCGTCCGATCAAACCCATCTGGTAATAAAACTGCACGTCTTCGGCCGGTAACGCCTGGGCCAGTGCCAACACCCGATCACGATCGCCGTGACCGTTGTCGACGCCTTCAGGCAAAGCCTGGGCGATGGCGACACGGTGCAGCACGTTGAGAATTTCCGAGAGCACGCCGTTCCAGTCCGGGCCTTGCTCGGCCAGATGACGAACGGCTTCGAGCAACGCCTTGGCGTCGCCCTCGATCAGCGAATGCAGGACATCAAACACCTGGCCATGATCCAGCGTACCGAGCATCGCCCGCACGTCGGCGGCCATGACCTTGCCTTCACCGAAGGCGATGGCCTGGTCGGTCAGACTCATGGCATCGCGCATCGACCCGTCGGCGGCGCGACCGAGCAACCACAGTGCATCGTCTTCGAACGGCACCTGTTCGACACCCAGCACGTGGGTCAAATGCTCGACCACACGCTCCGGGGTCATGTTCTTCAGGGAGAACTGCAGGCACCGGGAAAGAATCGTTGCCGGAAGTTTCTGCGGATCGGTGGTCGCAAGGATGAACTTGACGTACGGCGGCGGCTCTTCGAGGGTTTTCAACAGCGCATTGAAGGAATGGCTGGAGAGCATGTGCACTTCGTCGATCAGGTAGACCTTGAAGCGCCCGCGGCTCGGGGCGTACTGCACGTTGTCGAGCAGCTCGCGGGTATCTTCGACCTTGGTCCGGCTCGCGGCGTCGATCTCGATCAGGTCGACAAAACGGCCTTCATCGATCTCGCGACACACCGAACACTCGCCGCACGGCGTCGAAGTGATACCTGTTTCACAGTTCAGGCATTTGGCGATGATTCGTGCAATGGTGGTCTTGCCGACACCACGCGTACCGGTAAACAGGTAGGCGTGGTGCAGCCGCTGGCTGTCCAAGGCATTGATCAGAGCCTTGAGCACATGGGTCTGGCCGACCATTTCGCGGAACGAGCGCGGACGCCATTTACGTGCAAGAACCTGATAACTCATCGAAAACCGTCGCAACTAAGGAACAGAAGCGGCTAATGCTAGCGGAGCAGGCCCGAAATTGCATCCGGTGTGCTCGTCTAATCTGGCTAAGCTGCACTTTGGGGGGCTATTTTCGGCTCGGGGTTCACCAGTACCGGAGCGTTTATGCGGTTGGCCTTGGGGGCTTTGTTGTGGATCAGCCTGAACGTTGCCGCCGCCGACGCGCCGGTGCGCTTCGTGATGGCCGACAGTTGGGCCATGCCGATGGTGCAACTGGACCGGGGTCGACCGACCCAGGGCATCCTTTACGACATCATGCTCAGCCTCGCCACCCAGGTCGGGGTACCGGCCGAATTTCATGTGTTGCCCCGGGCGCGGGTGCAGAACGCCATGGAACACGGTGAAGTCGATGTGCGCTGCTATGCCGCACAGTCGTGGCTGCCGAACCAGTCAGGTGATTACATCTGGAGCATTCCGCTGTTTCTGCAGCGAGACCTGCTGGTCAGCCGGCAAGGCCCGCCCGCGTCGATTGTCCCGACCAATCTGAAACATGAGACCGTCGGCACGGTGCTCGGCTACATCTATCCGACGCTGCAACCGCTGTTCGACGCAGGACAGTTGGAGCGCGAAGACGCACGCAATCAGGAACAGGTGCTGGATAAGCTCCTGGTCGGGCGCTATCGCTACGCCGTCAGCAATCAGTGGACCCTGGACTGGTTCAACCAGCGACTGATGCCCGGTCGGCAGTTGCAAGCGGTGGCCGTGCTGCAAGAGCAGAATGTCGGTTGCTACGTGCGCAACGATCCGAACGTGCCCGTGCAGCGAATTTTGCGCACGTTGTTGCGGATGAAAATGTCAGGGGAGATTGATGACATTATTGGGCTCTACACGGGCGCGGAACCCAATACGCCTTGAGCAACACCGAAACCCTGTGGAAGCGGGCTTGCTCGCGAAGGCAGTGTGTCATTCAGCAATGATGTGAACTGATAGACCGCATTCGCGAGCAAGCCCGCTCCCACAAGGGGATTGAGTGTAGGCATAAAGCTTCAGCCAACCTGATCCAGCACCTGCCACTCCACTGGCGCAACAAACCCGGCGACCCAGCCCGGCACCTCGGCGGGCGGCATCGGCCTGGCGATGAAATAGCCTTGGGCCACTTCGCAGCC
Source organism: Pseudomonas sp. 5Vm1k (assembly GCF_056161485.1). Taxonomy (NCBI): domain Bacteria; kingdom Pseudomonadati; phylum Pseudomonadota; class Gammaproteobacteria; order Pseudomonadales; family Pseudomonadaceae; genus Pseudomonas; species Pseudomonas sp. 5Vm1k. The sequence continues at coordinate 409,721 of NZ_JBSPCZ010000005.1, read as the reverse complement.
CAGCTCCAGCAGCAGTCTTCCATGCTCGATACTTTCCAGCCCTTCGGCGATCACCTGTCGGCCAAACGCCCGGGCCAGACCGATCACTGCAGTGGTCAGGGCCAGATCGTCACGATCGTGAAGAATGTCGCGCACAAAGGATTTATCGATCTTGATCGTTTGCGTGCGCAGGCGCTTGAGGTAGCTCAGGGACGAGTAACCGGTGCCGAAATCCCCCAGTGAAAACTGCACCCCCAGCGCCTGGCAGGCCTGCAAACACGCGCTGACATGCTGGATATTCTCGACGGCCACCGACTCGACGATTTCCAGGTCCAGCAGTTGCGGGGAAACCTGGGCATGGCGCGCCAGCACCTGCCTGAGCCGCTCGACGAAATCCGCTCGCTGGAAGTGTCGCGCCGCGATGTTAATGCTGATCGGCCAGCCCTGCCCCTCCTGCTGCCAGCGATGCAACTGCGACAAGACCTGTTCCATCACCCATTCGCCAATGTCGATGATCAGGTCGGTCTCCTCCACTATCGGCAGGAAATCTCGCGGCGGCACCAGACCGTTTTGTGGGTGCTGCCAACGCAACAACGCCTCGAAACCGACGACCTCACCCCGGCGCATGTTCACCTTGGGCTGAAAATACAGGCGCAACTCGCCGGCAACCAGCGCCTGGCGAACACGCTCGACCGTCTGGTGTGTGGCTTTGACTTCCTGATCCCGGGACACATCGAACAGGTGAAAACGGTTACGTCCGCGCTGCTTGGCCACGTACATCGCCTGATCGGCGTGGCGCAACAGGGTTTCGGCATCTTCGTTGTCGTACGGGAACAGGGTCACGCCAATGCTGGCGAACACATTGACGTCCTTGCCGTGCAGCGAATACGGCGCCGAGATCGCCCCCAGCACCCGATTCAGTGCCGCGCGCAGTTCCGGCATATCCCGCACGTAACGCAACACCAGCACAAACTCGTCACCGGCCAGCCGCGCCACCACATCTTCGCCGCGCACAATCGTGCGCAAACGCTTGGCCACTTCCACCAGCAATAGATCGCCGCTGGCATGACCGTAGCCGTCGTTGACGGCCTTGAAGCCATCGAGGTCGAGCATGCAGACCGCCAGCGGGATGTTTTCCTTGCGGGAGAACTCCAGCGCCTGATCCAACAGGTCCGAGAGAAACGCGCGATTGGGCAGGCCAGTCAGCACATCATGTCCGACCCGCCATTGCAGGGAATGCAGCAGTTGGCGTTTTTCACTGATGTCGAAGCGAATCGACAGGTAGCGATCAATTCGTCCCGTGACATCGTTCAGCACCGGCACCATGGTGCTGTCGACCCAATACAGGCTGCCATCCTTGGCGCGATTGCAGATCTCGCCTTTCCAGACGCTGCCCAGGGCGATAGTGCGCCACAGGGTGGCGAAGAAATCGGCGGAATGCAGGCCGGAATTGAGCAGACGATGGTTCTGCCCGATCAGCTCCTCGCGGCTATAGCCGGAGATGGCGCAGAACTGGTCATTGACGTAAGTGATGCGGCCGCTCAGATCCGTTTCGGAAAAAATGGCGGCGGCGTCCACGGCCCTGCGGTATTTCTCATCCATGAGTCAGGCTCGCTGTCGCTAGCGGTGGTACCGCTCGACCAGCACACAATGCCCGGAAGAGTTGTTTTGAGACGGACTGCGTAGAGACACGTGATCCCTCCATGGACAGCAGTTGATGGCCCCGGGACAGCCGAAGATCAACTAGGCTCAAAGGCCTCGGTGAAAATGGAAAAAGCGATCCAGATAACATTTTGCAAGGCATCCGGGCCACTCATGGCTCTCCGCACACCCGGCATTGGAACGCAACGCCGGCTGTTTCATATAGCCTCAACTTATGAACGCAGGTCACCAAATGCCCCCATTGAGCGGCGATTCTACGAAATACATCACATTTTGCAAAGCAAGGTGATGGATCATGCGGTTGCCTAATGCAAAAATCTATCGTTAAGTTCTTGATTCTAAATGGGAATTGAGCGATGCAAATTTCAAGTTTGGGTCCGGCCATCCGACGCTATCGCAAGGTCGCGGGGCTTACTCAGGCTGAACTCGGCGAAAAAACCGGTTTTGACCCCAAAACCATCAGCCGCTTCGAAACCGGCACCTATACCCCCAGCGTGGACGCATTGTTCCTGCTTGCCGATGTGCTGGGCGTGAAGCTGAAAGCGTTTTTCGCCGATTTGGGCGATGAAGACGAACAGCGGGCGTACCTGTTCAGCGTCATACACAAAGCCACCTCAAAGGATCTGGGAAAGCTGATCGCTGCGGTTGACCAGGCCTTGTCCAAGCCTTAGTGCCAGTAATAAAAAGGCAGATCTGTCGAATAGACCGATCTGCCTTTTGCTTATCCGGGCGTCAGAAACAGTCTCGAAGAACGTGCACGGATAATGGCCATCCGATATCCTTGCGCGAAATTAATTCAAAATGTAAAGGAATACGATGAAACACCTCCGTCCGTTCTTGATGGCCGCGCTGCTGTGCGCGCTGCATAACCCCGCACAAGCAGCCACCACGCCCCCGCCAGAATCCGCTGAAGCTGCCCAAGTGGAGCAAACGCCCGAGCAGTTTCTCGCCTCCCTGAAGAAACAGCACGGCACCATTACCCTGCCCTCCGGCATTGCGACGATGAAGCTCAACGACGAGTTTTATTACCTGAACCCCAAAGACACCGAACGCTTGCTGACCGAAGGCTGGGGCAACCCACCGGGCACCGAGACGCTGGGCATGATCATCCCGACCGGCGTGAACCCACTGACCGCCAGCGGTTGGGGCGTGATCGTCAGCTATAGCGAAGACGGGCACATTTCTGACGAGGATGCGGCAAAAATCGACTACGCCGACCTGCTTAAGCAAATGCAGGAAGAGGACGAGGACGACAATAAAGAACGTCAGAAGCAAGGCTATGCCGGCCTGCACTTGCTGGGCTGGGCCGAGCAACCGCATTACGACGGAGCCAGCCACAAAATGTATTGGGCACGGGAACTGAAATCCGATGACGCCAAGGACAGCACCCTGAACTACAGCATTCGGGTACTGGGCCGTAAAGGCGTACTGGAACTGAACGCCGTTGCCGCCATGACGGACCTGCCGATGGTCAAGAAAGAACTGCCGAAAGTCATCGCCTTCACCAACTTCACCGACGGCAACCTCTACACCGACTACAGCCCAGCCACCGATAAACTGGCGTCTTATGGTCTGGCGGCCTTGGTGGGTGGCGGCTTGGCGGCCAAGGCCGGGTTGTTTGCCAAGATCGGCATCTTCCTGCTGGCGGCAAAGAAGTTCCTGATCGTCGGACTGGTGGTGATCGCAGGCTTTGTGCGCAAGCTGTTCAGCCGTAAAAAGGCTTAAGGCCTTGTCCTTCTGCGCTGCTGGTTGACGCTGGCAGCGCAGGATTCGCAAACGGCAGGCACAACAAAGCCGCCGCATGACAACGCAGCAGACAAATCAAACATTAGGGATTTTAAAACGAAGCGTTTCGGAGGATGTTGCGCGCGCAAGCCTCGAATCTGAGGACTTGGCGTTATGGAGGCAACCCCACCAGCCACACCCCGGCACACAATGTTCCCGCTGTGGCTGCTTCCTTCCGGATCTGACCAGGTTCACGGGTAATCGTTGCGGGGGGACCGATGGGGTCACCATAACGACGCTCACCTGACGGCGAACGGCGCCATTGTACCTATCTGAGTCGAAGTTACAACCGTTCGATCCAGATTAAAAATATGAGTAGCGTCAAGGACATGCAGTGCGCCCGAAAAGATCGCAGCCTGCGGCAGTTCCTACATGGATCGGCGTGCCCCCGTAGGAGCTGCCGCAGGCTGCGATCCTTTGATCTTACTGAGCCAACACCTCATCCGCCTTGCCGCCTTCCTGCTGGATCACCAGGTGGATAAAGTGCAGCTTGGCGATCACTGCTGGCGGCAGGACGAACGGATAGAAATCCGGTTGCCCCATGCTTCGCGACAACTCATTGAGCATGCCAGCCAGTTCGATCCACGCATTGACGAACGACAGGAACGCCGCACCGCCGGGATGCTGCGGATCGTAGAGTGTGCTGGACGGGAATGGCTGGTAATCGAAATCCATTTCCCGTGCGCTCATGCCGAAACCCAGCGCGGTGTCCACCGCGTCCATCATGTGCAGGTAGTGCGCCCAGGTTTCGGCCCAGTCTTCCCACGGGTGCATCGTCGCGTAGGCGCTGACGTAATGCTGCTGCCAGTCCAGTGGCGCGCCCTGCTGATAGTGCCGCTCAAGGGCATCGGCGTAGCTGGCTCGCTCGTCGCCGAACAGGCCACGAAACGGTTCGAGCCAGTGGCTGTTGGCGATCAGTCGATCCCAGTAGTAATGGCCGACTTCATGCCGAAAATGCCCGAGCAACGTGCGATACGGTTCGTGCATCTGTACCCGGATCTGTTCACGGTGAGCGTCGTCGGCTTCCTTGATATCGAGGGTGATCAGGCCGTTGGCGTGACCGGTGGTGGGCGGTTTGCCTTCCAGGTCGACGCCGATGAAGTCGAACGCCAGGCCGGTTTCTTCGTTCACGGTCTTGGGGATCACCTGCAAGCCGAGACTGACCAGTTGCGCGATCAAGCGACGCTTGGCCGTTTCAACCTTGCGCCAGCGTTCAGGATTTTCGGGAATCGAGAGATCAGGAATGGTGTGGTTCAGACTGCAAGCAATGCATAGCGCGTCGTGGTCGTTGGCCGGCAGCAGCCAGTTGCAGGCGGCCGGCGAGTCAAGATTGGCGCAACGGCGAAACACACCGGCCTCAGGATCGGCGTCGAGCAGCCAGGTGTCTGTTTGCGGACCAGATTGCAGGGATGACAAGCGACTCTGTTCCGGCTGATAGCCCAGCGCCGCCGAACAGGCCAGGCACTGGCTGTTGCGAAAGAACAGCGACTGCCCGCAACGGCACTGCCAGACCTTGCTGTTGCGCGAACTCTCGCCGATGAAGGGCGCGGCGATGCGGGAACTGAGCTGTTCGAAGAAACGGTACATGGCGAACTCTCCCTGAGGGGTGCCAAGACTAGATCATTTCAGCTCGCTGATCGTTCCCATAATTGTGCCGGAGAGCGTTTGTCTGTGGCGAGGGAGCTTGCTCCCGTTCGACTGCGCAGCAGGCGCCAGCATCGAGGGGGACCGCTTCGCGCTCCAGCGGGAGCAAGCTCCCTCGCCACAGGTCAGGTGTCAGATCGCAATGCCGTGTTTTTTCAGGAAGTCGACAAACGCTTCCTCATCCAGCACCTTCAACCCCAACTCATTGGCTTTGGCCAACTTCGAGCCAGCGCCCGGCCCGGCAACCACGCAATGGGTCTTGGCCGACACCGAACCCGCCACCTTCGCGCCAAGGCTCTCAAGCTTGTCCTTGGCCACATCACGGCTCATCAACTCCAGCGAACCGGTCAGTACCCAGGTCTGCCCGGCCAGCGGTAAACCTTCGACGACTTTTTTCTCGCTCTGCCAGTGCATGCCAAAATCACGCAATTGCTTTTCGGCCGCTTCAGCGATTTGACGATTACCCTCAACCGCAAAAAACTCCCGAACCGAATTCGCCTGCTTCTCCGGCAACGCCTGACGCATGTCCAACCAGTCAGCGTCGAAAACGCCTTTGAGCGATCCAAACTTGTCCGCCAGCTTCTGCGCCCCGCCCGGCCCGACAGAAGGAATGTGCAGCTTGTCGAGAAACCCACCGAGGGTGGTGCTCGCGGAAAACTCGGCGCCCAATTCGCCCTGATCCTGAATCTGCAAACCGTGTTTGAGCAGTTCCGCGATCACCTGCTGGTTATGCGCATCTTCAAAGAAGCTATGAATCTCATACGCCACTTCCAGGCCGACATCCGGCAAGTACGTCAACACTTGCGGCAACGCCTGCTGAACCCGCTCCAGCGAGCCCAGGGAGCGCGCCAACACCTTGGCCGTCTCTTCGCCGACATCGGGAATCCCGAGGGCGTAGATGAAACGCGCCAGGCTCGGTTGCTTGCTGTCTTCGATGGCGCTGAGCAGCTTTTTACTCGACAGCTCGGCAAAGCCTTCCAGGTCGACGATGTCTTCGAACTTCAGCGCATACAGATCCGCCGGCGAACTCACCAATCCTTCATCGACCAATTGCTCGACGCTCTTGTCGCCCAGGCCTTCGATATCCATGGCGCGACGGGAGACGAAATGGATGATCGCCTGCTTCAGTTGCGCGCCGCAGGCCAGACGCCCGACGCAGCGATACACCGCGCCTTCGCTGACGGTCTCGCGACCTTTGCTGCGCTTGACCAGTTGCGTGCGCTCCACGTGCGAGCCGCACACCGGGCACTGCTCGGGAATCTGTACTGCTCGTGCATTCTCCGGACGACGCTCAAGGACCACTTGCACCACTTGCGGAATCACATCTCCTGCGCGGCGGATGATCACGGTGTCGCCGATCATCAGGCCCAGTCGTGCGACTTCGTCCATGTTGTGCAACGTCGCATTGGCCACGGTGACGCCGGCCACTTTGACCGGTTTCAAGCGTGCGACCGGCGTTACGGCGCCGGTGCGGCCGACCTGGAATTCCACATCGAGCAACTCGGTGAGTTCTTCCATCGCCGGGAATTTGTGGGCAATCGCCCAACGCGGCTCGCGAGCACGGAAACCCAGCTCACGCTGCGAAGCGATGCTGTTGACCTTGAACACCACACCATCGATTTCATAGCCCAGCGCGTTACGGCGCTCGCCGATGTCGCGGTAGTAATCCAGGCATTCGCCGATGCCGTGCGCAAGTTTCAGTTCATGACTGATCGGCATACCCCAGACCTGCAACTGCTTGAGATTGCCAATGTGGGTGTCGGCGATATCCGCCGAAATCTGGCCGATGCCGTAGCAGCAGAATTCCAGCGGACGGTTGGCGGTGATCTTCGAATCGAGCTGGCGCAGGCTGCCCGCTGCGGCGTTACGCGGGTTGGCGAAGGTCTTGCCGCCGACTTCCAGTTGCGTGGCGTTGAGCCGTTCAAAACCGGCCTTGGACATGAACACTTCGCCGCGCACTTCCAAAGTCGCCGGCCAGCCGCTGCCATGCAGCTTGAGCGGAATGTTGCGCACGGTGCGCACGTTGACGCTGATGTCTTCGCCGGTGGTGCCGTCGCCGCGCGTCGCGCCGCGTACCAGCACACCGTCCTGATAAAGCAGGCTGACCGCCAGGCCATCCAGTTTTGGTTCGCAGCTGTATTCCACTGCTGCGCCACCACCGAACAGGTCGCCGGCCGGCAGGTCGAGGCCTTCGGTGACGCGGCGATCAAACTCGCGCATGTCGGTTTCTTCGAAGGCGTTGCCGAGGCTGAGCATCGGCACTTCATGGCGCACCTGGGTGAACGCCGACAGCGCTGCGCTGCCGACCCGCTGGGTCGGCGAGTCGCTGGTGATCAGTTCGGGATTGGCCGCTTCGAGGGCCTTGAGCTCATGGAACAACCGATCGTACTCGGCGTCAGGAATGCTCGGTTCGTCCATCACGTGATAGCGATAGTTGTGCTGATCCAGCTCAGCGCGCAGCTCTAGAATGCGGTTTTTGGCGGCGGTCATGGGTGTTCTCTCAAAAAGCAAAAGAGCAGCCGAGGCTGCTCAATCTCATCTCATCAGAATCAAAAGATCGCAGCCTCGTTTCACTCGACAGCTCCTACAGAGTGAAACGAGGCCGCGATCTTTTGACCTTAGCGCTTCTGGGTCAGGGCGCGACGTTCGAACTCAACGATGCGCTGACGGTAGTGCTCAATCGTCTGGGCCGTCAGCACGCTGCGCTGGTCGTCTTTCAGTTCGCCATTCAGCTCCTGGGACAGTTTGCGCGCGGCAGCCACCATCACGTCGAAGGCTTGCTTCGGATGACGCGGGCCTGGCAGACCGAGGAAGAAGCTCACCGCCGGGGTGCTGAAATGGTCGATGTCGTCCAGATCAAAAATACCCGGCTTGACCGCATTGGCCATGGAGAACAGCACTTCACCGTTGCCGGCCATGCTTTCGTGGCGATGGAAAATATCCATCTCGCCGAAACGCAGACCGCTTTCCAGAATGTTCTGCAACAGCGCCGGGCCTTTGAAGCCGGCAGCGTCGCGGCAGATCACGCTGATCACCAGCACTTCTTCGGCTTGCGGTTGTTCTTTGTCGCTGACCGCAGGAGAAGCCTTGGTGTCGTCCGGGAAATCGTCGTCACGGCTGCTGAAGCTCGGGCCGCCGTCCAGGTCCAGGCTGAGGTTCATATCACCCTGGGAAGGCTCGGCATGGCCACGCTTGCCGCGCTTGGAACCCGACTCACGGGTTTCCCGGGCTGGCATGCTCACCGACGGCAGATCGTGCTCGTCCAGTTGCGGCTCTTTATGGGTATCCAGCACCCGAGGCGGGCCCAACAGCTCGGCGCTGGTGTCCTCGTCCGGCAGGTTGGACAGACTTCGATCAAGACGGAATTTCAGTTTTCCCTTGCCGCCGCGCATGCGACGCCAGCCATCGAAAAGAATACCGGCAATGACAATAATGCCGATGACGATCAGCCACTCGCGCAGACCGATTTCCATGTAATCCCGTGCCTCTATAAAAAATGCTGAAAAATAAGGGGTTTACAACGTGCAAACCGCTTTAAAACGTGGCGCCAACTCTATGTTCTGACAGGCGTTTTGCCCACGTATACGAAAAATTGACATTAAACTAGCACGACCAAAGGCAACTTTACACCGTCTGTCACAATGGCTTCAGCGAATATGTCGTTTGGCCAGCAAGTAAAGGAGAAGTAAATAAGCCTACAGCGCTTGAATACTTGCCCTACAGCCAGTGACTCAGGCATCCACCATCGCCATCGCCTCCTCGACATCCACTGCCACCAAGCGTGAGCAACCCGGTTCGTGCATCGTCACCCCCATCAATTGATCTGCCATTTCCATGGCGATCTTGTTGTGGGTGATGTAGATGAATTGCACCGTCTGCGACATCTCTTTGACCAGCCGTGCGTAGCGTCCAACGTTAGCGTCATCCAGTGGCGCGTCAACTTCATCGAGCATGCAGAACGGCGCCGGGTTCAACTTGAAGATCGCAAAAACCAGGGCCAATGCGGTCAGGGCTTTTTCGCCACCGGAGAGCAAATGGATGGTGCTGTTCTTCTTCCCTGGCGGTCGCGCCATGATCGTTACCCCTGTATCGAGTAGATCTTCGCCCGTCAGTTCCAAATACGCGCTGCCGCCACCGAAAACTTTTGGGAAAAGTGCCTGAATTCCGGCATTGATCTGATCAAAGGTATCTTTGAAGCGGTTTCGCGTCTCTTTATCGATCTTGCGAATCACGTTTTCCAACGTATCCAGCGCTTCCACCAGATCGTCGTTCTGAGCATCCAGATAACGTTTACGCTCGGATTGTTGCGTGTATTCGTCGATGGCCGCGAGGTTGATCGCACCGAGACGCGCAATGCGCGCGGCAATGCGCTCCAGTTCTTCCTCGGCTTCTTTCTCGTTGGCCTCGGCCACCAGAGTTGCGATCACGCCGTGGAGGTCGTAGCCGTCTTCCAGCAATTGATCTTCCAGGGTCTTGCGCCGCACGGTCAGGGCTTGCCATTCCATGCGCTGGTGTTCGAGTTGGCCACGAATCAATTGCGATTGCTGCTCGGCCTGATTACGGCGCTTCTCGGCGTCACGCAGTTCGCGGCCGGCGTCTTCCATGGCGAGTTGTGCCGTCTTGAGCTCTTCGTCGACGGTCATGCGCTTGTCGAGCAACTCTTCAAGTTTGAGGCGCAACTCTTCCAGCGGCGCCTCGCCCTCCTCCAGATTGAGACTGAGTTGCTCGCGCTTCTCGGTCAGGCGTTCGGACTGCATCTCCAAACGCTCCAGGGCCTGGCGCGTGGAATCGTGTTGCGCCTTGAGCGAACCCAGGCGCACCGCCAATTGATGCGCGTGATCCTTATGCTGCCGGGCTTCCTGACGCACACGGTCGAGGCGTTCGCGCAAGCTGTCGCGCTGGGCCAGCAGCAACTCGCGTTGCTCAGTGTCCAGCGCCATGCTGTCGAGCGCTTCCTGCAATTGCAGGCGCGCCTCGCCGATGTTTTCGTGTTCCAGAGCGCGCTGTTCGCCGAGCTCGGTGAGTTCTTCGTCGAGACGCGTACGGCGCAGGGTCAGTTGTTCAGCCTTGGCTTTCCCAGCCGATAACTGCGCTTTCAATTCACCTTGCTGACGGGCTTCGTCTTGCAGCAGACGGCGCAAATGTTCGCGACCGTTTTCCTGCTGACGCTGTTGCGCCCGCAGGTTTTGCAGTTCGGTTTCCAGGGTTTCGACCGTGGCTTCGCGCTCTTCGCGCTCAAGCCCCAGTTGCTGGATTTCCTGACCACGGGCGAGCACGCCGCTTTCCGCTTCACTGGCACGACGCACGCGTAAAAAGTGTCGACCGACCCAGTAGCCATCGCGGCTGATAAGGCTCTCGCCAGGCTTCAATTGACCGCGCAAGGCCAGGGCCTGTTCGAGGTTATCCACCGGTTTGACCTGCCCCAGCCACGGCGACAGATCAATCTGCGCCTCGACCTTGTCGAGCAAACTCCCGGCCACGCGCACGCCATCGCTGGCGGGGCTGAGCAAACGCAGATCGCCTTGGGAAAACCCGGCCAGATCGAAATCGCCAAAGTCATCCACCAGCACCGCTTGCAGGTCGGCGCCGAGCACGGTTTCTACCGCCAGCTCCCAACCTGCTTCTACCTTCAGGCCTTCGGCCAGGCGCGGACGCTCCGCCAGATTCTGTTCACGCAACCATTCGGCAGTGCCGGTGCCCGGATCAAGCGCGGCTTGTTGCAAGGCCTCAAGGGACGCGAGACGCCCATTGAGGCGCTGCAAATCGCCCTGTGCTTGTTGCTGCGCCGTCAGCGCGTGCTGCAATTCCTGACGCAGTTGTTCAAGCTTTTCGACCTGAGCTTGTTCACTGGTCTGCAAATCCTCAAGCGTCGCTTCGGATTCAGCGAGCTGCTCGCTGAGCTCCATGATCGCCGCATCTTCCGGGTCTGCCGAGAGCAACGCGCGCTCCTCGCCCAGACGCTTCTGGCGATCGGCCAAACGCTCCATGCTGGTTTCCAGCTGCTGGATTCGCGATTGCTGCACTTCAGACTGGCGACGCGGTTCGGCGGCCGTGAGGTTGAAGGTGTCCCACTGCTCCTGCCACGCATGCATGGTGGTTTCGGATTCTTCCAGCGCGGCAGCGGCTTCTTCGGCGGCGGCGCTGGTGACTTCCTGCTCTGGCGTGAGCATGTCGAGCTCTTCGCCGAGGGTCAGCAGCAAGGTGCGGTCGTGGCCCAAGTGCGATTCGGTTTCCAGACGCGCGCGCTCAGCTTCCTTCAGATCATCCTGCAACTGGCGCAAACGCTGCTGGCCGTGCTGGATGCTCTGCTCGACCCGGGCGATGTCGCCGCCGACCGAATAGAAGCGCCCCTGCACCAGATTGAAGCGCTCGGACAGGTCATGGTGACCGTCACGCAGGCGTTCAATCGCCGCATCAGCGTTGCGTTGTTCGGCGACCAAGGCTTCGAAAGTGATTTCCTGGTTGCCGATGATTGCTTCGCGCTGCCCGACCTGTTCGTTCAACGCCTGCCAGCGCAGGGCCGACAACTGGGCCTTGAGCTGACGCTCTTCGCCTTTGTATTCCTGATATTTCTTGGCGGACTCGGCCTGGCGGTGCAAGCGCTCAAGTTGACGCTCCAGCTCGTCACGCAAATCGGTCAGGCGCGCAAGGTTTTCGTGGGTGCGGCGGATGCGGTTTTCAGTCTCGCGCCGGCGCTCCTTGTACTTGGAAATGCCGGCCGCTTCTTCAATAAAGTTACGCAGGTCTTCAGGCTTGGCTTCGATCAGCTTGGAGATCATGCCCTGCTCGATGATCGAGTAGCTGCGCGGACCCAGGCCGGTGCCAAGGAAGATATCGGTGATATCGCGGCGACGGCATTTGGTGCCGTTGAGGTAATAGCTGTTCTGGCTGTCGCGGGTAACTTTGCGGCGAATCGAGATTTCCGCGTAGGCCGCGTATTCGCCGACCAGGGTGCCGTCGGAGTTGTCGAACACCAGTTCGATGCTCGCCTGGCTCACCGGTTTACGGCTGGTCGAGCCGTTAAAGATGACGTCGGTCATCGACTCGCCGCGCAGGTTTTTGGCCGAGCTCTCGCCCATCACCCAACGCACGGCGTCGATGATGTTCGACTTGCCGCAACCATTGGGCCCGACCACCGCCGCCATGTTACTGGGGAAGTTCACCGTGGTCGGGTCGACGAAGGATTTGAACCCCGCCAGTTTGATGCACTTGAGCCGCACGCTTAAGCGACCGTCAGGGCGGAAACCACCAGATCACAGCTGCGCTGGGCATAAGCCGTCAGCACCACACGAATCTGCGGAAAGTCACGGGCGATCACGGCGGCGAGCAAACGCTCGAACAACTCCAGGAATTCGCTCATCTCGGCCTTGCGCTGTTCCAGGGCGAGGAAATACGCGCGGCTCATGGCCGGTTGCAGGTTCTCGACGGTTTCCTGCAAGTACGGGTTGTTGGCGAACGGGTACGCGGCGCGCATCACGCTGAAGCTGTCATCGACGAACGTGCGGATGTCCTGGCGCTCGTAGCTGGCGGTCAGGCGCTGCTGAATCTGCACGAACGGCGCCAGGTCGGCCTGGACTTGCCAGCCAGTGGCCACGGCGTTGCCGAGCAAGATGTACAACTCGCTCATCAACGTGCACAGGCTCTGGACCTTGTGCGCGGTAAGTTCGGTCACGTGGGCACCACGTCGCGGCAGAATCGCGATCAAGTGGCGGCGTTCGAGGATCAGCAAAGCCTCACGGACCGAACCGCGGCTGACATTGAGGGCCAGCGTGACCTTCTGTTCCTGGATTCGCTCTCCCGGCTTCATTTCGCCGCGAATGATACGTTCGGCGAGGTGGTGAGCGATTTGCTCGGCGAGGCTGTCCGGCGCCTTGAACGTCATGGTTGTCCTTCAAACTCTTCGATCTGCACAAGCGGCGCAGTGTAGCGCAATTGGTACGTCATGGCGGAGTGCCCACCCGGCGGTTTTTGGCACGAATTAAGCAAAAAGCAAGCTATCGAGTCAGGGTCAATACTGATGAAACGCGCTGTTGATCGCCAAAACGGGTTTTCCTGACCTTTAAGTCAGAAAATCATTGACCGAAAAGTCAGACCTGATAAATTCGGCTCAATCGGTTAACAACAATAATGAGTCTGCGAGGCCTTCCGTGATCCAGTTTTTACTAAACCAGGAACTCCGTAGCGAGCACGCCCTGGACCCGAACCTGACCGTGCTCAATTACTTGCGCGACCATGTGGGCAAACCCGGCACCAAAGAAGGCTGCGCCAGCGGTGACTGTGGCGCGTGCACCGTGGTGGTTGGCGAGTTGCAAACGGATGACGACGGCCGCGAACACATTCGCTATCGCAGCCTCAACTCGTGCCTGACGTTCGTTTCGTCGCTGCACGGCAAACAACTGATCAGCGTCGAAGACCTCAAGCACAAAGGCGAACTGCACAGCGTGCAGAAAGCCATGGTCGAGTGCCACGGCTCGCAATGCGGTTTCTGCACTCCTGGCTTCGTGATGTCTCTGTTCGCGTTGCAAAAGAACAGCGACGAACCCGACTCCCATAAAGCCCACGAAGCGCTGGCCGGCAACCTCTGCCGTTGCACCGGCTATCGGCCGATCCTGCAAGCCGCCGAACAGTCCTGCTGCGGCAAGCAACCGGACCAGTTCGACGCCCGCGAGGCCGACACCATCGCCCGCCTGAAAGCCATCGCCCCGACCGACATCGGCGAACTCAACAGTGGTGACAAGCGCTGCCTGGTGCCGCTGACCGTCGCTGATCTGGCCGACCTCTACGACGCTTATCCACAGGCGCGGTTGCTGGCCGGCGGCACCGATCTGGCGCTGGAAGTCACGCAGTTCCACCGCACCTTGCCGGTGATGATCTACGTCGGCAACGTCGCCGAGATGAAGCGCATCGAAACCTTTGACGACCGCATCGAAATCGGCGCTGCCACCGCACTCTCCGACTGCTACGAAGCGCTGAACGCCGAGTACCCTGATTTCGGCGAACTGCTGCACCGTTTCGCGTCGCTGCAAATCCGCAATCAGGGCACCCTTGGCGGCAACATCGGCAATGCTTCGCCGATTGGTGACTCGCCACCGCTGCTGATCGCGCTCGGCGCGCAGGTTGTGTTGTGCAAGGGCGAAACCCGCCGCACGCTGAACCTCGACGATTACTTCATCGATTACAAAGTGACTGCGCGCCAGGAAAGCGAGTTCATCGAAAAGATCATCGTGCCCCGCGCCAGCGCCGAACAATTGTTCCGTGCGTACAAGGTTTCCAAGCGCCTGGACGATGACATTTCTGCGGTCTGCGCCGCGTTCAATTTGCGCGTGGAGAACGGCGTCATCACCGACGCCCGCATCGCTTTCGGCGGCATGGCCGCGATCCCGAAACGCGCCGCCCATTGCGAAACCGTGCTGATCGGCGCGCCGTTCAATAGCGCGTTGGTCGAACGCGCCTGCACCGCCCTGGCCGATGATTTCACGCCGCTCTCGGACTTCCGCGCCAGCAAGGAATATCGCCTGCTTAGCGCGCAAAACCTGCTGCGCAAATACTTCATCGAACTGCAAACGCCGCACATCGAGACTCGGGTGACCGCTTATGTCTAATCATCACGCTGTAGAGAAGACCCAAGCCGAACTGGCTGAACTGTTCGCCAAAGACCTGACCACCGGTGTCGGCCGCAGCGTCAAGCACGACAGCGCCGCCAAGCATGTGTCCGGCGAAGCGCAGTACATCGACGACCGGTTGGAATTCCCGAATCAACTGCACGTTTACGCACGCCTGTCGGACCGCGCCCACGCGAAGATCATCAGCATCGACACCAAGCCGTGCTACGCCTTTGAAGGTGTGCGCATCGCCATCACCCACGAAGACGTGCCGGGCCTGAAAGACATCGGTCCGCTGCTGCCGGGTGATCCGCTGCTGGCCATCGATGATGTGCAATTCGTCGGGCAACCGGTGCTCGCCGTCGCCGCGAAAGATCTGGAAACTGCACGCAAAGCAGCGATGGCCGCGATCATCGAATACGAAGATCTGGAGCCGGTGCTGGACGTGGTTGAAGCGCTGCGCAAACGCCACTTCGTGCTCGACAGCCATACCCATCAGCGCGGCGATTCGGCCGGTGCTCTGGCGACTGCCGAACACCGCATTCAAGGCACGCTGCACATCGGCGGCCAGGAACATTTCTATCTCGAAACCCAGATCTCTTCGGTGATGCCGACTGAAGACGGCGGGATGATCGTCTACTGCTCCACGCAAAACCCGACCGAAGTGCAGAAGCTGGTGGCTGAAGTGCTCGACGTGTCGATGAATAAAATCGTGGTCGACATGCGCCGCATGGGCGGTGGTTTTGGTGGCAAGGAAACCCAGGCGGCGAGCCCTGCTTGTCTCTGCGCAGTGGTCGCGCACCTCACCGGCCAGCCGACCAAGATGCGCCTGCCCCGCGTCGAAGACATGCTGATGACCGGCAAGCGTCACCCGTTTTACGTCGAGTATGACGTCGGTTTCGACAGCACCGGTCGCCTGCACGGCATCGCCCTGGAACTGGCCGGCAACTGCGGTTGCTCGCCGGACCTGTCAGCGTCGATTGTCGACCGTGCGATGTTCCATGCCGACAATTCGTACTACCTCGGCGACGCGACCATCAACGGTCATCGCTGCAAGACCAACACCGCGTCGAACACCGCTTACCGTGGTTTCGGCGGCCCGCAAGGTATGGTTGCCATCGAAGAAGTGATGGACGCCATCGCACGGCATTTGGCCCTCGATCCACTGGCGGTACGCAAGGCCAACTACTACGGCAAGACCGAGCGCAACGTCACCCATTACTACCAGACCGTCGAGCACAACATGCTCGAGGAAATGACCGCCGAACTGGAAGAAAGCAGCCAGTACGCCGAGCGCCGCGAAGCGATCCGTCGTTACAACGCCAACAGCCCGATCCTGAAAAAAGGCCTGGCGCTGACCCCGGTGAAATTTGGTATTTCCTTCACCGCGAGCTTCCTGAACCAGGCCGGTGCGCTGGTGCACGTCTACACCGACGGCAGCATCCATTTGAACCACGGCGGCACCGAGATGGGCCAGGGCCTGAACACCAAAGTCGCGCAAGTCGTGGCCGAAGTGTTCCAGGTGGAAATGGACCGCGTGCAGATCACCGCGACCAACACCGACAAGGTGCCGAACACCTCGCCGACCGCCGCGTCCAGTGGCGCCGATTTGAACGGTAAAGCTGCGCAAAACGCTGCGGAAATCATCAAGAAACGCCTGGTGGAATTCGCCGCGCGCCACTACAAGGTCAGCGAAGAAGACGTGGAATTCCATAACGGCCATGTGCGGGTTCGCGACCACATCCTGACCTTCGAAGCGCTGATCCAGCAGGCGTATTTCGCCCAGGTTTCGTTGTCGAGCACCGGGTTCTACAAGACCCCGAAAATCTTCTACGACCGCAGCCAGGCCCGGGGCCGTCCGTTCTACTACTTCGCCTTCGGCGCGGCGTGCTGCGAAGTGATCGTCGACACCCTGACCGGCGAATACAAAATGCTCCGTACCGACATCCTCCATGACGTTGGCGCCTCGCTGAACCCGGCCATAGACATCGGCCAGGTCGAGGGCGGTTTCATCCAGGGCATGGGGTGGCTGACCATGGAAGAACTGGTGTGGAACAACAAAGGCAAACTCATGACCAACGGCCCGGCGAGCTACAAGATCCCGGCCGTGGCGGACATGCCGCTGGACCTGCGGGTGAAGCTGGTGGAAAACCGCAAGAACCCGGAAGACACGGTGTTCCATTCCAAGGCTGTGGGCGAGCCGCCGTTCATGCTCGGCATCGCCTCGTGGTGTGCGATCAAGGACGCCGTGGCCAGTCTTGGCGACTACAAGCATCAACCGAACATCGACGCACCGGCGACCCCGGAGCGGGTGTTGTGGGGTTGTGAGCAGATGCGGCAGTTGAAGGTGGCGAAGGCTGTCGAGGCTGAGCCGGAGTTGGCTTCGCTTTAAGGACCGAGGCGCGGCCTTCGCGGGCAAGCCTCGCTCCCACAGGGGAATGCATTCCAAATGTGGGAGCGAGCCTGCTCGCGAATGGGCCCGAACAGACAACACAGATGTCGAGGTGAAACATGTACAACTGGATCGACGCCCTCGCCGACCTGCAATCCCAAGGCGAACCCTGCGTGTTGGTGACCATCATCGAAGAGCTCGGCTCGACGCCGCGCAATGCCGGTTCGAAAATGGTCATCAGCGCCAGCCAGACCTTCGACACCATCGGTGGCGGGCACCTGGAATACAAAGCCATGCAGATCGGCCGCGAGATGCTCGCCAGCGGCAAACAGGACACGCACCTGGAGCGCTTCAGCCTCGGCGCCAGCCTCGGTCAGTGCTGCGGCGGCGTGACGGTGTTGCTGTTTGAGCCGATGGGCCAGGTCCAGGCGCAGATCGCCGTGTTCGGTGCCGGGCATGTCGGCCGGGCGCTGGTGCCGCTGCTCGCCAGCCTGCCCTGCCGAGTGCGCTGGATCGATTCCCGGGAAGCGGAATTCCCGGAACAGATTCCCCACGGCGTGCGTAAAATCGTCGCCGAAGAACCGGTGGATGAAATCGATAACCTGCCCGTCGGCAGCTATTGCATCGTCATGACCCACAACCACCAGCTCGACCTCGAACTCACCGCCGCGATCCTCAAACGCAACGATTTCACCTACTTCGGCCTGATCGGTTCGAAGACCAAACGGGTGAAGTTCGAACATCGCCTGCGTGATCGCGGTTTCGACAGCGACGTGCTGCAACGCATGCGCTGCCCGATGGGCATCGGCGAAGTCAAAGGCAAGTTGCCTGTGGAAATCGCCATCTCCATCGCCGGCGAAATCATCGCCACCTATAACGCGAACTTCGGCCAGCAGACCGCCAGCGCCGGATCATCGATTGCCAAACTGCTGCCTGCTTCACGCCGCAGCCAAGCCTCTAATTGATAAGCCTAGAAACCGGGAACCCACATGCCTTTCACTCGCAAAGCCTACCGCGCCGCCATCCTGCACAGCATCGCCGACCCCGCTGAAGTGGGGATCGAAGCGTCCTATGAGTATTTCGAGGACGGCCTGCTGGTAGTCGAGAACGGCCAGATCAGCGCCATCGGTCACGCCACCGAACTGTTGTCGACGCTGCCGGCAGACATCGAGATCACGCATTATCAGGACGCGCTGATCACTCCGGGCCTGATCGACACCCACATCCATTTGCCGCAAACCGGCATGGTTGGCGCTTACGGCGAACAATTGCTGGACTGGCTCAACACCTACACCTTCCCGTGCGAAAGCCAGTTCGCCGACAAGGCTCACGCCGATGAAGTGGCGGACATTTTCATCAAGGAACTGCTGCGCAACGGCACCACCACCGCGCTGGTGTTCGGCAGCGTGCACCCGCAATCGGTGAACTCGTTCTTCGAAGCCGCGCAGCAACTGGATCTGCGGATGATCGCCGGCAAGGTGATGATGGACCGCAACGCGCCGGACTACCTGACCGACACCGCCGAATCCAGCTACGTGGAAAGCAAGGCGCTGATCGAGCGCTGGCACGGCAAGGGCCGCTTGCACTACGCGGTCACCCCGCGTTTCGCCCCAACCAGTACCCCGGAACAACTGACCCTCGCCGGCCAGTTGCTCGGCGAATACCCTGACTTGTACATGCAGACCCACATCAGCGAAAACCTGAAGGAAGTCGAGTGGGTCAAGGAACTGTTCCCGGAGCGTAAGGGCTACCTCGACGTTTACGATCACTACCAACTGCTGGGCGAGCGCTCGGTGTTCGCCCACGGCGTGCACCTGTGCGACGACGAGTGCGCGCGGCTGGCAGAAACCGGCTCGGCGATTGCCTTCTGCCCGACCTCGAACTTCTTCCTCGGCAGCGGCTTATTCAACCTGCCGATGGCCGAGAAGCACAAACTGAATGTCGGTCTGGGCACGGACGTGGGCGGCGGCACCAGTTTCTCGCTGCTGCAAACCCTGAACGAAGCGTACAAGGTCATGCAGCTGCAAGGTGCGCGGCTGAGCCCGTTCAAATCGCTGTACCTGGCGACCCTCGGTGGTGCGCGGGCGCTGCGTCTTGAAGACAAGATCGGTACGCTGCACGCGGGCACCGATGCGGACTTCCTGGTGCTGGATTACAACGCCACGCCACTGCTGAGCTATCGCTTGAAGCAGGCGAATAACATTGCCGAGACGTTGTTTGTGTTGATGACGCTGGGGGATGACCGGACGGTGTTGCAGACGTATGCAGCGGGGAAATTGGTGCATCAGCGCTGAGGTTTCTTCGGGCATAAAAAATCCCCCGCAATCGATGGTTGCGGGGGATTTTTTGTGTTCTTGAGGACGCCTTCGCGAGCAAGCCCGCTCCCACATTTGAAATGCATTCTCCTGTGGGAGCGGGCTTGCTCGCGAAGGCCGCGCCGCGGTCTGACTTACAACTTCGCGGTCGATCGCCCAGGCTTCTTGGTCTGCAGCAAATGCGAGAACACCGCGTGCAAATCATCCGACGCGCTTTCTTCGTCGAGGTTGAGTTTGCTGTCGATGTGATCCATGTGATGCATCATCAGGTCCACTGCCAACTCACCGTTGCGCGCTTCGATCGCGTCGATCAACTGGGTGTGTTCATCATAAGAACAGTGCGAACGGTTGCCGCTTTCGTACTGGGCGATGATCAACGAAGTCTGGGACACCAGGCTGCGCTGGAAGCTGATCAGCGGCGCATTCTTCGCCGCTTCGGCGAGTTTCAGGTGGAATTCGCCCGACAGACGGATGCCGGCGCCGCGATCGCCACGGGAGAAGCTGTCGCGTTCGTCATTGACCATTTGGCGCAATTCGGCGATCTGCTCGGCGGTAGCGTGCTGCACCGCCAGTTCAGTGATCGCACGCTCGACCAGACGGCGCGCGAGGAACACCTGACGGGCCTCTTCGACGCTCGGGCTGGCGACGACCGCGCCACGGTTCGGCCGCAGCAATACCACGCCTTCATGGGCCAGGCGCGACAGCGCGCGGCGAATGATGGTGCGGCTGACCCCGAAAATTTCCCCCAGCGCTTCTTCGCTCAACTTGGTGCCGGGCGCCAGGCGCTGTTCGAGGATGGCCTCGAAGATATGCGCGTAGACAATATCGTCCTGGGTACCGCTGCGGCCGGCTTTGCCTGCTCGCGGTTGTTTCTTTAGGGGCTGCAACTGTTCGTTCATGGGCACTCGAGTCGGGAGAACTGCGGCGAATAGACCGTGACTGTAATACGGCACAGTGGGTCGCTGGCAAGTATCGCGTAAAAAACACCACGATTGTACACAATGGATGGTGGCAACACGACTGTATGGCTGATTGCGGCCTCGGCTGTATTGCAACGGTCCGTTACATTTGAGTTTAGGCTTGAACCCGCAATCCGCCGCTTGATCGCAATCTCCCCCTGTGGGAGCGGGCTTGCTCGCGAAGACGTCGGCACATCCAACATCAATGTCAACTGATACACCGTCTTCGCGAGCAAGCCCGCTCCCACAGGGGTCCAGCGTTGCTGCGGACATCTTCACCAGAACAAGGAACACCGCTGTCATGAACGACGCCATGCAAACGCAACTGCGCCCCTTGGCCGACACGTCACCTTCGGCCATCGTCGCCGGTTTCATCGCGATGATGACCGGCTACACCAGTTCCCTGGTCCTGATGTTCCAGGCCGGGCAAGCGGCGGGCCTGACCAGCGGGCAGATTTCCTCGTGGATCTGGGCGATTTCGATTGGCATGGCGATCTGCTCGATCGGTCTGTCCCTGCGTTATCGCACGCCAATCACCATTGCCTGGTCCACGCCCGGCGCGGCGTTGCTGATCACCAGCCTGGGCGGTGTGACCTACGGCGAAGCCATCGGCGCCTATATCACCTGCGCGGTGCTGGTGACGATTTGTGGCCTGACCGGCAGCTTTGAACGGCTGGTGAAAAAAATCCCGGCGTCGCTGGCAGCGGCGCTGCTGGCCGGGATTCTGTTCAAGATCGGCAGCGAAATTTTCGTCGCGGCCCAGCATCGCACGGCGTTGGTATTGGGGATGTTCTTCACTTACCTGGTGGTCAAGCGCCTGTCGCCGCGTTACGCGGTGCTCGCCGCGCTGTTGATCGGCACGGCGCTGTCCGGGTTCATGGGGCTGCTGGATTTCAGCGGTTTTCATCTGGAGCTGGCGACACCGGTCTGGACCACGCCGCACTTCTCCCTGGCGGCGACCATCAGCATCGGCATTCCGCTGTTTGTGGTGGCGATGACCTCGCAGAACATGCCCGGCATCGCCGTGTTGCGCGCTGACGGCTATAACGTGCCAGCCTCGCCGCTGATCACCACCACCGGCATTGCTTCGTTGCTGCTGGCACCATTCGGCTCCCACGGCATCAACCTGGCAGCCATCAGCGCGGCGATCTGCACCGGGCCGCACGCCCATGAGGATCGCAACAAGCGCTACACCGCGGCGGTCTGGTGCGGGATTTTCTACGGGATTGCCGGGGTGTTTGGCGCGACGCTGGCGGCGTTGTTTGCCGCGTTGCCTAAAGAGTTGGTGCTGTCGATTGCGGCGCTGGCGCTGTTCGGTTCGATCATCAATGGCTTGAGCATTGCCATGAGCGAAGTGAAGGAACGGGAAGCAGCGCTGGTGACTTTTATGGTCACGGCGTCGGGGCTGACGCTGTTTTCCATCGGGTCGGCGTTTTGGGGGATTGTGGCGGGGGTGTTGACGTTGTTGATTTTGAATTGGCGTAAGGCTTGAGGGCCTCTTCGCGGGCAAGCCTCGCTCCTACAGGTTTAGCGCGAGCCCTTGTAGGAGCGAGGCTTGCCCGCGAAGGCATTCCCCCGATCAACATCGCAGGCCAAGCCATGCACTTACAAAACGCAGGCATAAAAAAACGGCGACCCTTGGGTCGCCGCTTTTTTTAAGACAAAAAGCTATGACATCAAGCTACCGGATTGATCGGCTTTTCCGGGTACCAGACGTCGATCAGCGGGCTGACGGTTGCTTCGGTCAGTTCGCTGCGGCCTTTGAGCCAGGCTTCAACAGCAACACGCTGCTCTTCAGACACCGAGCCGCGTTTCTGCAGGCAAACCAGACCGAAGTCGTCGCCGCCAACATAACCCAGACCGTTGGCTTCCATGGCTTCTTTCAGGAACGCGTCGAGGAAAGCATCAATGGCTTCATCAGCCAAATCTTCTTTGAAATCCAGGTTCAGTTCGAAACCCAGCTCTTGAAATTCATCGACGCACAGTTTTTTGCGCAGACGCTGGGAACGGTTAGTCGCCATTGGAACAATCCTCATAAGTAATAACGGGCGGCACTTTAGCAGTTTAAGGCGCTAATTGCCCGTTCCACGGCGGGCACCTGCCTACCGTCGGTAAAAAAATAGCGAATTAGAGGGCCGGGGCTTGGCACACGCCGCGTCACCTTGGGGCATAATGCCGACACTTTCATGACCACTGAGGGATTTTATCTTCATGCCCTCGCCTTTTTTCCCCTCGCCCGTAGGGTTTTACTTCATATGATCAAATCTTTGCGTCCACTGTTACTCGCCAGTCTTCTTCTGCCCCTGGCCCTCCCGGTTTCCGCTGCTCAGATCAATACCTCGCTGACGCCCAACGTTGAAAAAGCCCTCAAGGCCAGCAAGTTGCAGGACAGCGCCCTGTCCCTGGTGATGCTCCCGCTCGACGGCCCCGGCACCCCGACCATTTTCAACGCAGACGTTTCGGTCAACCCGGCCTCGACCATGAAACTGGTCACCACGTATGCGGCCCTGGAAATGCTTGGCCCGAACCATCAGTGGAAAACCGAGTTCTACACCGACGGCACCCTCAGCGGCGGCATCCTCAATGGCAACCTCTACCTCAAGGGTGGCGGCGATCCGAAGCTGAACATGGAAAAACTCTGGCTGCTGATGCGCGACCTGCGGGCCAACGGCGTGACACAAGTCACCGGCAACCTGGTGCTGGATCGCAGCTTCTTTGTGCAGCCGCAACTGCCGGAATTCAACGACGACGGCAATGACGAGAACAAGCCGTTCCTGGTCAAGCCCGACTCGCTGATGGTCAACCTCAAGGCCTTGCGCTTTGTGGCGCGCAACGACAACGGCAAGGTGCTGGTGTCGGTAGAGCCGCCGATTGCGACGATTAACATCGACAATCAGGTCAAGGCGATCAATTCCAAGCAATGCACCGGTGGCGTGCGCTATAACCCAGTGACGCAGGCAGACGGCAGCGTCACCGTGACGGTCGGTGGCCAGTTGGGCGACGGTTGCAGCTCGCAGACCTACCTGTCGCTGCTCGATCACGCGACCTACACCGCCGGCGCCGTGCGGGCGATCTGGAAAGAACTGGGTGGCAGCATCCAGGGCAAGGACGTGCTGGCAGCGACGCCAAAAGATGCCAAGGTGCTGGCGCGGGCGTTCTCGCCGGATCTGGCGGAAATCATTCGCGACATCAACAAATACAGTAACAACACCATGGCCCAGCAGCTGTTCCTGAGCCTGGGCCAGAAGTTTCGCAATGATGCCGATGGCGATGATGCCAAGGCTGCCCAACGCATCGTGCGTCAGTGGCTGGCCCAGAAAGGCATCACCGCGCCGCACCTGGTGATGGAGAACGGCTCCGGCCTGTCCCGCGCCGAACGGGTGAGCGCCCGTGAAATGGCCGGCATGCTGCAAGCCGCATGGCACAGCCCGTACGCGGCTGAGTTCATCAGCTCGCTGCCGATCGCCGGCACCGACGGCACCATGCGCAAACGCCTGAAGACCACCGCCATGCGCGGTGAAGCCCACATCAAGACCGGCACCCTGAACACCGTGCGCGCCATCTCCGGCTTTAGTCGCGACGTCAATGGCAACACCTGGGCCGTGGTGGCGATCCTCAACGACAAGGCTCCGTTTGGCGCTTCTTCGGTGCTGGATCAGGTGCTGCTGGACCTGTATCGCCAGCCTAAGGTGGCGGCGACGGCTTCGGTACTCTAAAGCACTACAAATCCAAATGTGGGAGCGGGCTTGCTCGCGAAAGCGGTGTGTCATTCAACATTAATGTCGACTGACACGCCCTCTTCGCGAGCAAGCCCGCTCCCACAATGGATTGTGTGTGCTCCGGCCTAGAGGGGCTGCGCCTCAACCCGATCCCGCCCCGCCTGCTTCGCCGCATAAACCCCCGAGTCCGCCCGCAGCAACAGCGCATCCGCGCCCTCGCCGACCTGCCAACTGGCAATCCCGAAACTGGCGGTCACTGTCCCAACGCCTTCAATTGGCGAGCTGCGCAACGCTTGCCACAACTGCAAGGCCAGGACGTGGGCGTGTTCGCCGTTGATGTCCGGGCACAGCACCATGAACTCCTCGCCGCCCAAGCGGCAGAACACATCGGTGCGGCGCAGGCGATGGCCGATGCGCTCGCACACCGCTTGCAACACCCGGTCGCCCACCGCGTGGCCATGCTGGTCGTTGATGCGTTTGAAATGGTCGATGTCGAGCATGATCACCGACAACTCGCCACCGCCGCGTTCGACCCGAGCCATCTCAGTGGTCAGACGCTCCTGGAAATAGCGGCGGTTGTGAATGCCGGTCAAGGAATCGGTCACCGACAGCGCCCGCAGTTCCTCTTCAACGCGCTTCAGATCGGAGATGTCCGAGATGTAGCCGTGCCAGAGCACACCGCCGCCGGGCAACTCCTCCGGGGTCGCCTCGCCACGGACCCAGCGCAGGCCGCCCACGGGCAGTTGCACGCGGTATTCCTCGCGCCAAGGGCTGAGGGTGTCCGCCGAGGCGCGGATCGAGGCACGTACGCGGCTTGAATCCTGTGGATGAATCCGGGTGAAGATCGCTTCGGCGTTGAGCAGCAATACATCCGGCTCAAGCTCATAGATTTCACGGATGCCGTCGCTGGCATAAATCACGCTGAAGCGTCCGTCGAATTCCATCTTGAATTGATAGATGCCACCGGGCACATGAGCGCTGAGTTTTTTCAGCAACAAGTCCCGCGCGGCCAGGGCTTCATGTACGCGTTTGCGCTCGGTGATGTCGATGCAGATCGCCAGGTGCCCGACCCACAGACCTTGCTCGTCCAGCACTGGCGTGGCCAACATATTCACCGTCAAGTGGCTGCCGTCCTGGCGCACCAGGGTCCACTCGCGGGCTTCATGGCCGCCCTCTTCGCCGCCCTCGACCAGCATTGCCTGGCAGGTCGGGATCAACTTGCCATAACGGGCGCTCAACTCCGCCGAACGGGCCACCAGCTCCCGGGGGAAATGCAGGTTCTCCAGAGTCATGTGCCCCACCACCTCGGCAGCGCTGTAACCGAGCATCTGCTCGGCACCGGCGTTGAAGGTGCTGATGACTCCGCGCAGGTCGGTGGCAATGATCGCCACCTGGGTCGCGGCATTCAGCACGCCGCGCAACTGGCCATGGGTGCCGCGCAATTCCTGCTCGCGCGCACGCAGTTCCTGGGTGCGCTGCTCGACCATTTTCAGCGCCCGTTGGCGCTGGCTGACCAACACGTAGAGCAAGGCGCTGAGCAACAGACTGAGCAAACCACCGAGCACCACCAGGCTGCTCACCGAAGAATGGTTGGCTTGCAGAAAGGCCTCGCTGGGCTGGATGTCCACCTGATAATCGTGGTCGGCCAGGCGCAACAAGCGGCTCGCGGACAAGTCGCTGGTGGCCGGCGGGTTCGAGGACTCGAACAGCACTTCGTGTTCATCGCTGGTGGACAGGTCGAGAATGCGTACCGTCAGGTAGTCGTGACCGGCTTCCGGCAGCCCGTCGGCGAGCAACTGGCGCATGCTGATCACCGCCATGACGTAACCGAACGGCTTGTTCGCCGCATCCTTGAGGTTAAGGTCCTCACGACGAATCACCGGAGCCACCAGCAGCACACCCCGGGCATAGGCCGGCTCGACGCTGACAAGGTGCATCGGTTGTGAAACCGCCATGCCACCCAACCGGTTAGCCCGTTCCAGCGTGGCACGTCGCAACGGCTGGGCGAGCAAGTCATAGCCTAGCGGCGAACCGAGCCGACTTTGCGTCTGGCTATAAAGCACCACCACGTACTCATCGCGCTCGGCCGCCAGTTGCAATGCGCCGTCCGGGTTGAGTTCACGAATGGAAAAGTCGCTCACCCCTTCGGCGCGCACATTGCGCTCGAATGCCAGGCGCTCCTCGCGGGAAACCCGTTGGGCGAACGAATACGCCTGGGTGCGGTGCAATAAAGGTTGGGTGTAGCCGTCAAATTCGGCGCGGGACACCGATTCGGAATTGGCAAAGAACCGGCGCAGGCCATCGAGGCGCTGCTCCTGATCTTCGAAACGTTCTTCGATACGGCTGTAACGCTCACTGGCCAGCAGTTGGAAGCGTTGCCGCAATTGATGGTGAAACAGATTCAGCGTCGCCCAGGCCAGCAATCCCGTGAGAATCCCGCCAGCGAGCAATACCAGGACCGCGACCAACCAGGCCGAGACGTCTTCGCTGATAAAACCCAGGATCTTGGGGCGCACGGCGTGCAACGACATAAAACGCAACTCAAAACGCCAGGTGCCGGAGAAGCCCATTGGCCTTGCGTTGAGTTATAGCTATTAGCCACTAATTTGACCAGCCCTGAAAGAATCCAAGAGCCTTTAAAAATCAAGGCTCTGTGGATCCAATCCGGCCAAGTGTCAGCGGGCCGTGATTTTCCAGGCACGGTGGATCTTGCCGTTGCGGGCAAAGTCCGGATCAATGGTCTGGGCGGTGATTTCCTCGACCGCGTAACGCGTAGTGAGGTTCTCCTCCAACACGAACTTGCGGAAGTTGTTGGAGAAGTACAACACGCCGCCCGGCGCCAGGCGCGCCATGGCCAGATCGATCAGTTGCACCTGATCACGCTGCACGTCGAAGATGCCTTCCATGCGCTTGGAGTTGGAGAAGGTCGGCGGATCGATGAAGATCAGGTCGAACTCATCGCGACACGCATCGAGCCACACCATCACATCGCCCTGCTCCAGGCGATTCTTGTCGGAGAAACCGTTCAGCGACAGGTTGCGACGCGCCCAGTCGAGGTAGGTTTTCGACAGGTCGACGCTGGTGGTGCTGCGCGCGCCACCCTTGGCGGCGTGAACACTGGCGGTCGCGGTGTAGGAATACAGATTGAGGAAGCGCTTGCCGGCCGCCTCTTTCTGGATACGCATGCGCATTGGCCGGTGATCGAGGAACAGCCCGGTGTCGAGGTAGTCGGTGAGGTTGACCAGCAGCTTGACGCCACCTTCGTTGACCTCGACGAACTTGCCCTGCGCGGCTTGGCGTTCGTACTGCTTGGTGCCGCTCTGACGCTCGCGACGCTTGACCACCACGCGGCTCTTGTCGATGTTCAGCGCCTGGGGAATGGCCGCCAGGGCATCGAACATCCGTGCCGAGGCTTTTTCCGGGTCGATGGATTTCGGCGCAGCGTATTCCTGGACGTGGACCCAATCCTGATACAGGTCGATGGCCATGGAATATTCCGGCATGTCGGCGTCATACACGCGATAGCAGTCGATGCCTTCACGCTTGACCCACTTGCCGAGGGCCTTGAGGTTCTTTTGCAGGCGGTTGGCGAACATCTGCCCGCCTTCGCTCAAGCGCGGTTGCTCGATCACCACCGGTGCCGGTTTGATCGGGTTGCCGTTCTTGTTGTACTTCTCGTACTTGCCTGGCGCGACGTCGTTGTCTGCCACTTCGACTTCAGCTTGCTCGCGCTCGACCTGACGCTGTTCCGGGGTGCGACGTTCGCCAGTGACGAACTGATCCGGGGTGACCTTGATCAGCAGCAGCTTGCACGGCAACGCGCCGTTCCAGAACGAATACTGTTTGTGGCTGCGGATGCCCATGCGCTTGCCCAGGTCCGGAGCGCCGGTGAACACCGCGGCTTCCCAGTTCAGGCAGGCCTGACGCAGGCGCTCGCCGAGGTTCTGGTAGAGGTAGAGTAAGCTCGCCTCGTCACCCAGACGCTCGCCGTACGGCGGGTTGCAGATAACCAGGCCTTTCTGGTTCTGGTCCGGACGCGGCTCAAACGTGCCGACTTCGCCCTGATAGATCTTGATCCACTCGCTCAAGCCGGCGCGTTCGACGTTGTTGCGGCCCGGTTGAATCAAGCGCGGGTCGGCTTCGTAGCCGCGAATCCACAGCGGTGGCTTGGCCAGGCCGGCGGCGCAACGCTCGGTGGCTTCTTCGTGAAGCTTTTTCCACAAGGCCGGGACGTGACCTAGCCAAGCGGTGAAGCCCCACTGCTCGCGACGCAGGTTCGGTGCCATATCGGCGGCGATCATCGCTGCTTCGACGAGGAACGTACCCACACCGCACATCGGGTCAGCCAGCGCGCCGCCTTCAGCAGCAATGCGAGGCCAGCCGGAACGGATCAAGATCGCCGCCGCGAGGTTTTCCTTCAACGGTGCCGCGCCCTGCTGCAAGCGATAGCCACGCTGGTGCAGGCTGTGGCCGGACAGGTCGAGGGAAAGGATCGCTTCGCCACGGTCCAGACGCAGGTGAATGCGCAGGTCCGGGTTGAGCTTGTCAATCGACGGACGGTCGCCCTGCGGGGTGCGCAGTTTGTCGACGATGGCGTCCTTGACCTTCAAGGCGCCGAAGTGTGTGTTATCGATGCCCGAACCGTGGCCGCTGAATTCGACGGCCAGGGTGCCGTCGTTGAGCATGTGGTCTTGCCACTCGATATCGAGCACGCCGTGGTACAGGTCTTCGGCGTCCTTCATCGGAAAACGCTTGAGCACCAGCAGCACCCGGTTCGCCAGACGCGACCACAGGCACAGGCGATAAGCGGTTTCCATGGTGGCCATGCCGCGCACGGCCGAGGTGTGTTCACGCGCTTCTTCAAGGCCAAGCCCGACGGCTTCCTCGATGAGCAGGCCTTCAAGGCCTTTAGGGCAAGTGAGGAAGATTTCGAATTGATCGGACATTGGAATTTCAGAGCCTTTGGCTAAGTGAACCGACAACGCATTGCCGGTCCGGTTTTCAATCAGGCGCTTTTCTAAAAGAGCGCCCGCGTGGCACGAAGGTGTGCCGTCCCACCCTGACTGCTCGGTTAAAAGAGCTTAGATGCCAGGACAGAGAAAATAGTTGAAGCAACAAAATGTCATAAAGCGACCCTTCGTCGAATAGTACCCCAGCGCAAACGTGGGTCATTCTCACTAAAGGATTAACCTCGTCATACAGCGCGGAGCTGATCATACCGGGGTTTGGCCAATAAACACGCTGCGAACATCATGTTACTTATGGCCATAGCATCTTTATGGTTACGTCCTTATGACAAAACGATCATTCCATCAATGTGACGCATTGGTTAGAACTCAATACAGGTTGACGTCGCAACGGCGTCAACACCTTGGCTCGCGACGCCGGCAGCGAGCCGCCAACGGCAGAATTTTTCTGCCAGACCTCGATTGAGGTCGACGCGATAAATACAGTCAACAAGTGAGGGCAACACCCTATGAGAAGACTTAAGCGTGATCCGTTGGAAAGAGCATTTTTGCGCGGATATCAATATGGCGTTGGTGGCAAATCCCGTGAGCTTTGCCCATTTACTCTACCGTCGGTACGCCAAGCCTGGATTAACGGCTGGCGCGAAGGACGCGGCGACAACTGGGACGGTATGACCGGCACTGCGGGAATCCATAGACTCAACGAACTTCACGCCGTTGGCTAACAAAGGGCCTGACACTGCAACACAATCATCTGATTACGTAACACATTAACCACGCACGTCCCATCCGGACGGCGGGCTCCGGCCCAGGGGCACCTTCGAGGTGCCCTTTTTTATGCCTTCAAAACTTACTCTGAACCCATTGTGGCGAGGGGGCTTGCCCCCGTTCGGCTGCGCAGCAGTCGTAATTCAAATAACTCGGTTTACATCGGGGGCCGCTTCGCGACCCAACGGGGGCAAGCCCCCTCGCCACAAAAGCCCGATCCCACAGGATCAGCGCAAAGCGGCTATGGCGTCGACCGATTCACGGATCAGCACCGGGCCTTTATAGATGAAGCCCGAATACAGCTGCACCAGACTCGCACCCGCAGCGATTTTCTCAGCCGCGTGCTTGCCTTCGGTGATGCCGCCCACAGCGATGATCGGCAAACGGCCGGCCAACTCTGCTGCCAGGATCTTAACGGTGTTCGTGCTCTTGTCGCGAACTGGCGCGCCGGACAGACCGCCCGCCTCGTCGCCATGCTCCAGGCCTTCGACGCCGACACGGCTCAGGGTGGTGTTGGTGGCAATCACCGCGTCCATCCCGGTTTCGATCAGTGCTTGTGCCACTTGGGCGGTTTCTTCGTCGGTCATGTCCGGAGCGATCTTGATCGCCAGCGGTACATGCTTGCCGTGGCGCAAGGCCAGCTCAGCCCGGCGCTGGGCCAGGTCGGCGAGCAATTGCTTGAGCGAATCACCGAACTGCAGGCTGCGCAGGCCCGGGGTGTTCGGCGAACTGACGTTGACCGTCACGTAGCTGGCGTGGGCGTAGACCTTGTCCAGGCAGATCAGGTAATCGTCGACTGCACGCTCAACCGGGGTGTCGAAGTTCTTGCCGATGTTGATGCCCAACACGCCCTTGTACTTGGCGGCTGCTACGCGAGCCAGCAGGTGATCGACGCCAAGGTTGTTGAAGCCCATGCGGTTGATGATTGCCTCGGCTTCCGGCAAGCGGAAAATACGTGGTTTCGGGTTGCCTGGCTGTGGACGCGGGGTGATCGTGCCGATTTCGACGAAGCCAAAACCCAACTGGGCAAACCCGTCGATGGCCGCGCCGTTCTTATCCAGACCGGCCGCCAGACCCACCGGGTTCGGAAACTCCAGGCCCATGACTTTCACCGGCATTTTCGCCGGCGCCTTGCACAGCAAGCCGTTGAGGCCCAAACGCCCGCCCGCACCGATCAGGTCCAGGGACAGATCGTGGGAGGTTTCCGGGGAAAGTTTGAACAACAGCTGACGGGCCAGGGTGTACATGGGCGGGTTTGACTCGAATGGCGACGAAATGAGGCGGCGATTATAGCCGGGCATCGGGGTCGCAAGCGAGGCGCACAAACAAATCAGCGTTCGATGGCATATGCCTTGCACCGGCATACGTATCAGCACTCATGCCAACGACGGGATGAGTCGACGGACAATGGCGTCGTCACCCGGTTCTGCTCGCGCGGGGACCTGGGACGACGCTTTTTTTTGCAAGGTGTTTATCGATGAATGAAACCACAGTCGGCCCGCTGGCCTGGGTCAACGGCAGCGACGCCCCGGAAAAGTCCGCGATCAATGTAGGCTTCATGGCTTTGAGCGATTGCGCCTCGGTGGTGGTCGCCGCCACTCAGGGCTTCGCCCAACCCTACGGCCTGACCCTGAACCTCAAGCGCCAGTCGTCCTGGGCCAACCTGCGGGACAAACTGGTCAGTGGCGAACTCGACGCTGCCCACAGCCTCTACGGCCTGATTTACGCCGTACACCTGGGCATCGGCGGCGTTGCGCCCACGGACATGGCGGTACTCATGGGCCTGAACCAGAACGGCCAGAGCATCAACCTGTCCCATGGCTTGCAGGCGCTGGACGTGACCAGTCCTGAAGCACTTCACCTGCACGTGCACCAAACTCGCCCAAAACTGACCTTCGCCCAGACCTTTCCCACCGGCACCCACGCCATGTGGTTGTATTACTGGCTGGCGAGCCAGGGCATTCATCCGTTGCACGATGTCGACAGCGTGGTGGTACCGCCGCCGCAAATGGTTGCGCACCTGCAAGCCGGTCGAATCGACGGTTTCTGCGTCGGCGAGCCGTGGTGCGCCAGCGCGGTCAATCAGAACCTCGGCTTTACCTTGGCGACGACCCAAAGCATCTGGCCCGATCACCCGGAAAAAGTCCTCGGCTGCACCCGCGCCTTTGTCGAGCAATACCCCAACACCGCCCGGGCGCTGGTGATGGCGATCCTCGAAGCGAGTCGCTTCATTGAAGAAAGCCAGGAAAACCGCCGTAGCACTGCGCAGTTGTTGAGCGCGCCGGAGTATCTCGATGCGCCCCTGGACTGCATCGAACCGCGCCTGCTGGGAGATTACGCCGACGGCCTGGGCAATCGCTGGCAAGACCCGCACGCCCTGCGCTTCCATGGTGGCGGCGAGGTCAATCTGCCGTACTTGTCCGATGGCATGTGGTTCATGACCCAGTTCCGCCGCTGGGGTTTGCTGCGTGAGGACCCGGATTACCTCGGCGTGGCTCGCAAGGTTCAGCAACTGGACGTATACCGTGAGGCCGCGACGGCGGTCGGGATCGCCGCCTGGGGCCAGGACATGCGCAGCAGTCAGTTGATCGACGGCAAAGTCTGGGACGGCTCGGACCCGGCCGGCTACGCCCGTGGTTTCAAGCTCCACGCCATGAGCGACAGCTCGCCCCTGCTCGCCAGCCGCTGACAGGAGCCTGCGAATATGTTGCGTATCCTGCTGATCAACGACACTGCGAAGAAGGTCGGCCGACTAAAAGCCGCCCTGACCGAGGCCGGGTTCGAGGTGATCGACGAATCCGGCCTAACCATCGACCTGCCCGCGCGCGTCGAAACGGTGCGCCCGGACGTAATTCTGATCGATACCGAGTCACCGAGCCGCGATGTGATGGAGCAAGTGGTACTGGTAACCCGCGACCAGCCCCGGCCAATCGTGATGTTCACCGACGAGCACGACCCCGGCGTGATGCGCCAGGCGATCAAGTCCGGGGTCAGTGCCTACATCGTCGAAGGCATTCACGCACAACGTTTGCAGCCGATTCTCGACGTGGCCATGGCCCGCTTCGAAAGCGACCAGGCACTACGTGCGCAACTTCATGCACGGGACCAGCAACTGGCCGAGCGCAAGCGCATCGAGCTGGCCAAAGGGCTGTTGATGAAGATGAAGGACTGCAACGAGGAAGAGGCCTACACCCTGATGCGCCGCCAGGCCATGAGCCGCCAGCAGAAGCTGATCCAAGTGGCGGAGCAGATTATTGCCATGAGTGAGTTGTTGGGCTGACGTCCTGCGGAGTCTGTGAGGGCGCCTTCGCGAGCAAGCCCGCTCCCACAGGGGAATGCATTTCAAGTGTGGGAGCGGGCTTGCTCGCGAATGGCCGCGACTCGGACTCCCTGGTTGGCACAAATCTGGCTAAGTAATCCACACAGGTAACCAACGGCGGTTGCCCCACCTACGACAAAGACGTCGCTCACCTCGTTCGCCCATGGCGGATCAGGTGGCGGCGTTTTTTTGTTTTGGCCCCAGAGACCGGGGCCGGTGGTGCGGCCGTGGCGGCGCCCCACCTGCTAGCTCATGACTCCTTCTCGAGACTCCCAACAGCTGAGGTGCGCGATGAATTCAAGCTTCTGGAAATCCGGCCATGCCCCGACATTGTTCGCGGCCTTCCTCTACTTCGACCTGAGCTTCATGGTCTGGTACCTGCTCGGCCCGCTGGCGGTGCAAATCGCTGCCGACCTGCACTTGACTACGCAACAGCGCGGGATGGTGGTGGCCACGCCGATTCTGGCCGGTGCGGTATTGCGCTTCGCGATGGGCCTGCTGGCTGATCGACTGTCGCCAAAAACCGCCGGAATCATCGGCCAGGTGATCGTCATCTGCGCGCTGTTCGGTGCCTGGAAACTCGGCATCCACAGCTACGAACAGGCACTGGTACTCGGTCTGTTCCTCGGCATGGCCGGCGCCTCCTTCGCCGTCGCCCTGCCCCTGGCGTCGCAATGGTATCCGCCACAGCATCAAGGCAAGGCCATGGGCATCGCCGGCGCCGGTAATTCGGGCACCGTCCTTGCGGCGCTGATCGCCCCGGTGCTGGCCGCCGCGTTCGGCTGGAGCAACGTGTTCGGCTTCGCCCTGATCCCGCTGATCCTGACCCTGATCGTCTTCGCCTGGCTGGCCAAAAACGCCCCGGAACGGCCGAAAGCCAAGTGCATGGCTGACTACCTCAAAGCGCTGGGAGACCGTGACAGCTGGTGGTTCATGTTTTTCTACAGCGTGACCTTCGGTGGTTTCATCGGCCTGGCCAGCGCCCTGCCCGGCTACTTCAACGACCAATATGGCCTGAGCCCGGTGACTGCCGGCTACTACACCGCCGCCTGCGTGTTCGGCGGCAGCCTGATGCGTCCGTTGGGCGGCGCACTGGCGGATCGTTTTGGCGGCATCCGCACCTTGCTCGGAATGTATACGGTGGCGGCGATTTGTATCGCGGCGGTGGGTTTCAACTTGCCGAGTTCCTACGCGGCGCTGGCCCTTTTCGTCTGCACCATGCTCGGTTTGGGTGCGGGTAACGGCGCAGTTTTCCAACTGGTGCCACAGCGTTTTCGTCGGGAGATCGGCGTGATGACCGGGCTGATCGGCATGGCCGGCGGCATCGGTGGTTTCGCCCTCGCGGCGGGCATGGGCGCGATCAAACAAAGCACTGGCAACTATCAAATGGCCCTGTGGTTGTTCGCCAGCCTTGGGGTGCTTGCCTGGTTTGGCCTGCATGGCGTGAAACGTCGCTGGAGAACCACCTGGGGTTCGGCGGCGATAACGGCGGCTCGGGTCTGAGGCCTCAATGAGCTTGCAACTGAGTTTCGCCGAAGCCAGCGCCAGCGGCCCGCGCGAGGAAAACCAGGACGCCCTGCGCCTGGTCACCCCAGCCCCGGCGCTGGCAGCGAGTAAAGGTTATCTGTTTGCCATCGCCGACGGTGTCAGCCAATGCGCCGATGGCGGGCTCGCCGCCCGCTCGACCTTGCAGGCGCTGGCACTGGACTATTACGCCACCCCGCAAACCTGGGGCGTGGCCCAGGCACTGGATCGCCTGCTGTCAGCGCAGAATCGCTGGCTGCAGGCCAATGGCGGTGGGCAACCGCTGCTGACCACTGTCAGCGCTTTGGTCATGCGCGGTAGGCGTTTTACCCTGGCCCATGTCGGCGATTGCCGGGTGTATCGCTGGCACGCCGATCAGTTGCAGCGAGTCAGCGAGGATCACGTTTGGGATCAGCCCGGCATGCAGCATGTGCTCAAGCGTGCGCTGGGGCTCGATCAGCATCTGGTGCTGGATTTTCTGGATGGCGAACTTCGTCTCGATGAGAGCTTTGTGCTGCTCAGCGATGGGGTCTGGGCGGTGTTAGGCGATACCGCGATTGCCGGGATCTTGCGCGATCAGCCTGATCTGCAGAGCGCTGCGCAAACGCTGATCAATGCGGCCCACCTGGCTGGCAGCCAGGACAACGCCAGCGCCCTGCTGGTGCGAGTCGATGCCCTCGGTGAAACGAACATCGGCGACGCGCTGATTCATTTGCAGCAATGGCCGCTGCCACCCGCGCTGAAACCGGGGCAATCCTTTGAAGGCTGGCAGGTCGAGGGGATTCTCGGCCAAAGCCAGCAATCACTGCTGTATCGGGTGCGGGACGTACAGCAACAACCCTGGTTGCTGAAAACCTTGCCCGGGTATCTACACAACGATCACCTGGCCGGGCAGGCGTTGTTGTCGGAGGAATGGTTTCTCAAACGCGTGGCCGGGCGGCATTTTCCTGAAGTGCATGCCACCAGTCAGCGTCAGCATTTGTACTACGTGATGCGCGAATATTCGGGACAGACCCTGGCTCAACTGCAGGACGGAACCGGGCCGCTGCCATTGGCGCAGTGGCAGGAACTGGCCGAACGCCTGCTACGAGCCGTGGGCATGCTGCATCGACGGCAGATCCTGCATCGCGATATCAAACCGCAGAACCTGCTGCTGGGGGACGACGGTGAGTTACGGCTGCTGGACTTCGGTCTCGCCTACTGCCCGGGTCTGTCCGAAGACCAACCCTGCACCCTGCCTGGCACGCCGAGCTACATCGCGCCGGAAGCCTTTCGCGGGGACGCGCCGACGCCGCAGCAGGATTTGTATGCAGTCGGCGTGACCCTGTTTTTTCTGCTGACCGGGCAGTATCCCTACGGCGAAATCGAAGCCTTCCAGCGCCCGCGGTTTGGCGTACCGGTCAGCGCCAGTCGCTATCGCCCCGATCTGCCGGAATGGCTGGCGTTAAGCCTGGAGCGAGCGGTCGCGGTTGATCCTCAGCAGCGCTTTGAAACAGCAGAAGAATGGTTGTTGCTGCTGGAGCAGGGTGAGCGGCGCAGTTTGAGTGTGAGACCCAAACCGTTACTGGAGCGCGAGCCGCTGAAGGTATGGCGGACATTGGCGCTGGGGTCGCTGGTGATGAATCTGGTGCTGTTGTTTCTACTGTTTCATGGCTGAGTTTTGATGCAGCCGATCACCGTCATGTCGCGAGGAAAACACGATGAGCGCAAAAGTCTGGCTGGTGGGCGCGGGTCCCGGCGATCCTGAATTACTGACCCTCAAGGCTGTTCGCGCATTGAGGGAAGCGGATGTGGTGTTGATCGATGACCTGGTCAACGAAGCGGTGCTGGAGCATTGCCCGGGAGCGCGGATCATTCCGGTTGGCAAGCGCGGCGGCTGTCGTTCCACGCCTCAAGCGTTCATTCATCGCTTGATGCTGCGTTATGCCCGTCATGGCAAATGTGTGGTGCGGCTCAAGGGCGGCGATCCGTGCATTTTTGGTCGTGGCGGCGAAGAGGCGCAGTGGCTGCGCGAACACGGGGTCGATGTCGAGTTGGTCAATGGCATCACTGCCGGCCTGGCTGGCGCGACGCAATGTGATATCCCGTTGACCCTGCGCGGCGTGGCACGCGGCGTGACGCTGGTCACCGCGCACACGCAGGACGACAGCAGCCTGAACTGGCAGGCCTTGGCCCAGGGCGGCACAACGCTGGTGATTTACATGGGCGTGGCGAAACTGAGCGAGATCCGTGAGCAACTGCTGGCTGGAGGCATGGCGGCGGATACGCCGGTGGCGATGATCGAAAACGCTTCACTGCCGCACCAACGAGAATGTCGCAGTGTTCTGACAGCCATGGAAGACGATGCCTGCAGCTTTGAACTCAAGAGCCCGGCCATCCTGGTGATTGGCGCTGTTGCGGCCGGCGAAGAGATCAAAAGATCGCAGCCTCGTTTCACTCGTCAGCGCCTACAGGAGGATGCGCTCCAATGTAGGAGCTGAGGAGTGAAGCGAGGCTGCGATCTTTATGGGGCGTCGCCAAACCCTCGCCGAACCCAAATCGCAGACAAAGAAAAGCCCGGCCTAAGCCGGGCTTTTCAGAGCTGCGAGCTAATTACTTAGCTTTAGCTTCAACCTGCGCTTCTACGCGACGGTTTACAGCGCGACCAGCTTCAGTTTTGTTGTCAGCAACTGGGCGGGATTCGCCGTAGCCAACAGACTGAACGCGGGACGATTCAACACCGTACTGGTTGGTCAGAACTTGTTTAACGGCGTTTGCACGACGCTCGGACAGTTTCTGGTTGTAAGCGTCAGGACCGACGGAGTCAGTGTGACCTTCAACAGTAGTGGTGGTGGATGGATACTGCTTCATGAAGTCAGCGAGGTTTTTGATGTCGCCGTAGCTGTTAGGCTTGACTACCGACTTGTCGAAGTCGAACTTCACGTCCAGCTCAACACGAACAACTTCAGCAACTGCTGGGCAGCCATCAGCGTCAACAGTTACGTTGGCTGGGGTGTCCGGGCACTTGTCAACGTTGTCGCATACGCCATCGTTGTCGCTGTCGGAGCAGACTTCAGCTGGTGCTGGAACTGGAGCAGCAGCAGGCTTGGAGCCGCCACCGAAGTTCACACCGATACCGACGCTTGGAGCCCACTCGGTGTCGCCTTGGTCGATGTTGTACTGAGCTTCAACGCCAGCACGGGCGTAGAAGTTGTCGGTGAAGTACAGCTTGGCACCGCCGCCAACGTTGGCGAAGGTGGAGCGGTTACGGCCCGAACCGTTCTGGCCAATGCTCTGGTCCGAGAAACCGGCCGAAACGTATGGACGGATCATGTCGCCTGGGTTGTTGAAGTGGTACAGAGCGTCCAGAGCGGTATCAGCGCCCTTTACGTTGCGACCATCATCTGCACGTACGTTGTGCACTTCGTCGTAGGCCAGACGCAGTTCAACGTCGTCGGTAATGAAGTAGCCGACGGAAGCGCCGAACAGGTTGCCGTTGTTTTTGAAGTCACGATCGCTGTCGTACTGTTCTTTCTTGGCGAAGCCTTCGATTTCAACTGCGCCTTGGCCTTGTGCCAGCGCGCCGAACGAAGTAGCGGCAATAAGAGAACCAATGGCAAAGCCCAAGGTGTTTTTCAGTTTCATCCGTTAAATCCCCATCTGGTGATTGTGAAGCAGTCCCGCAAACCGGGGGACAACTCGGCGGCAAGTCTATCAGAACTTGCCTACACGTAAGAGATATTTGCGCTGAACTAAGTTTCAGCAACGCCTGCAAATTTCTCACGCAATTTATCTAGAGCACGTTTGTAACGCATTTTTGTCGCACTCAAACCCATGTGCATGATGTCTGCGATCTCCTGAAACTCCAGCTCTGCGACAAATCGTAGCACCAGAATTTCCCGGTCAATCGGGTTCACATACACCAGCCAGCGATCAAGTCCACCCTTGTCCTCGGGGTTCGGCGCCTTTTCTTCAGACGCTTCCTCGAGGGGGTCCAGACTCAAAGCGTCCATCAAGCGACGCTTTCGCCGTTCCTTCCGATACTGTGTGATGCATTCGTTGTACGTGATGCTGTACAGCCAGGTCTTGAACTTCGATTTCCCCTCGAAGTTCTTCAGACCGTACAACACCTTCAACATCACTTCCTGACAGACATCGTCTGCATCGCGATCGTTCCCAAGATATCGTGCACAAACGTTAAATAATGTTCGTTGGTAACGCCGCATCAGTTCTTCATAGGCGCGCGTTACGTGAAACAGCTCGGTATGCGAGCGCGCGACCAACTCCTCATCAGAGAGCTCGCGGGGGTCGTAGCGCGTGGAGAGCGATTGAGCTTTATTCAAAACAAGTCGGGCCGACAGTCAGGTCAATGTCCGCCGCAGCCCTTAAAGGGCATTTTGCGGCGGCATACATTAGCAGGGTTTGCCGGGTTAGCGGCTACTCACATGCTGCTCCAGGAGGATCCGATTGGAGAGAGAGACTAGCTCACCCTCGTCGGTCAGCAATGTGGTTTTAACCGTGCCGATCTCTTCGATCTGACCTTCGACCTCGCCAACACGCACTTGTTGCCCAACCTGATACAACTCACGCACATAGATTCCCGCAAGAATCTGACCGGCAATTTCCCGGCTTCCCAACCCCATGGCCAGCGCAACCGCCAGACCAACGGTAATCAATACGATCACAATCACATGGTTGAGCAGGTCGGTCTTGACCTCCAACTGGCTGATCGCAACCGACAAACTGATGATAATCACCAGGCCCTGAGCAATTCGCCCCAGGCCAGAGGCGTAATCCAGCCCTACCCCTTCTGCCGCTCCGCGCACCAGCCCATTGGCCAATTGCGCCAGCAACACCCCCACCAACAACACCAGCGCGGCGCCAAATACTTTCGGCAGATACAGCGCAAGCATA
Source organism: Pseudomonas sp. 5Vm1k (assembly GCF_056161485.1). Lineage (NCBI taxonomy): Bacteria > Pseudomonadati > Pseudomonadota > Gammaproteobacteria > Pseudomonadales > Pseudomonadaceae > Pseudomonas > Pseudomonas sp. 5Vm1k. The sequence continues at coordinate 370,193 of NZ_JBSPCZ010000005.1, read as the reverse complement.
TCCAGCGTAGCTGAAACTCGCTCAAGTCCAAGGGATTCTGCTGCCGACACGAGAAAAATCAGCAAAACGAACCAATAGACGATCTTGCCGATCAGGGTCGAAATGGGCACCTGAAGGCCGGCACGGGACAACAATTTGGTCAGGCCGGTACCGCCCATCAGGCGATCAAGGCCCAATTTGGCGAGCAATTTGGACAACAAGGTGTCCAGCAGCTTGGCTACAACAAACCCCAGCAGTAGGACAACCAGCGCACCGAAGAGGTTCGGAATGAAATTCGCAACCTTGGTCCACAACGCAGTCATTGCAGTGACGAGGCTCTGAGTCCAGAGATCAAGTTCCATATTCAATCAGCCTTATCAGCAGGGCGAACGGTAGGTTTACGGTGACGGGAAACCGGCGCAACGTGGGCCGATCCATTGTTCAAGGCAATCATCAGCGCGGGCAACCAGCGGCCCAGCAGGCTGAACAAATCGCCGGCGCCGACCTGGCGGTTGGCGGTTTTCAGGACACGGCCAAGGCACGCATCGTCGTCCCGGGTGGACGGAGATGCCTTGAGCATGTCACGCAAAGACTGTTCAAACGGATCGTGCATACGCACCTCTCGTAATGTCAGTGAAAGACGCGATCAAATTTGCCCGGGTCACATGGCTCATCAATCACACCCAGCGCAAACGTCGGAATAACCACCACTGACCGAGTGCCACCGAGACCATCATCAGGCAGGCAATCAGGAAGCCATAGGGGCTGGCAGAGAACGGAATGCCGCCGACATTGATGCCCAGCAGACCGGTCAAAAAGCTCATCGGCAAAAAGATCCCGGTGATGATCCCGAAGCGGTACATCGTGCGGTTCATGCGCACGCTCAAACGCCGGTCTTCGGCCTCCAGGACCAGCCCCACCCGCTCCCGGGTCAGTTCCAGCTCCTCGAGATAACGGGTCAGGCTGTTGTTCAATTCGTTCCAGTAATCACCGTCATCTTCGACAAACCAGGGCAGTTTTATCCGCGTCAGCTGTCCGAAAATATCCCGTTGTGGCGCCAGGAATCGTTTCAGCCCGGCTGCCCTGCGACGGATCTGCAAAATGGCCCCATGCTCGGGTGTATACCGTTCGTCGGCATCCAGTTTTTCTTCTTCCTCATCGACCACTTCCGAGAGGCAAGTGACCAGATCCTGCACCTTGTTGGTGAGGTACTGAGCCATATAAAGGATGAGTTCAGAGGCGGTTTTCGGCCCTTTTCCATCCGCGAGCTGCACCAGCAATTCATCGGTGGCGCGCAACGGACGCAAACGCAGCGAGATAACGCGCTGCGCGGAAGCGAAAATCCGCACCGAGACCATATCTTCCGGCTCAGCGCCCGGGTTCAGGTTTACCCCGCGCAAAAATAGCAGCAGTTCGCTGTCGGAAAGCTGTAAAAGCCGCGGACGGGTGTTTTCTTCGAGCAGCAGGTCACAGCTGAATTCGCTCAGACCGCTGGATTTACGCAGCCAGGTCTGGGTTTGCGGGTGACTGCGATCCCAATGCAGCCACAGGCTTTCATGGTCCTGCAGCTGCAAGTCATCGAGATCAGTCCGGGCTATCGAACGCGCACCGCCTTTACCGTCCAGCACCAGGGCATGCACCAGCCCCCACTGCGCGTTTTCTTCCTCGAACATCCTCACCCCATGGTTGCCACGAAAATTCGCATCGATGCTTTATTCAGGCATCGTCAGCGGGCTTGGCGAGATGATCACGCCGTTGTTGTCCGCATAAATGTAGTGGCCCGGATGGAATGTCACGCCGGCGAAGGTCACCGGAACGTTAATGTCGCCAAGCCCGCGCCTGTCGGACTTTCTCGGGTGGCTCGCGAGGGCCTGCACGCCCAGATCGGTCTGCGCGAGGATATCGACGTCGCGGATGCACCCGTAGATCACCAGCCCTGCCCAACCGTTTTTCGAGGCTTTCTCGGCCAGCATGTCACCCAGCAACGCATGACGCAGGGAACCGCCACCGTCGACCACCAGCACCTTGCCGTCACCCTTGAGTTCGACTTGCTCTTTAACCCGCGAGTTGTCTTCGAAACACTTGATGGTCACGATTTCGCCGCCGAAGGAATCACGGCCGCCGAAATTGCTGAACATCGGCTCCAGCACCTGCACCAGCTCCGGGTAGGCGTCGCACAGGTCAGGCGTAACGTAATGGTTCATCGAGAAACTCCTGTAAAGAGGAAGACAATCGAGGGTGTCGCAAAGTGACCAGAAAAGCTCAATGCGTCATATCTTAGCCGCAAGCCGATCAGAGCGAAATGCCCTTGTTAGAGCAGTGCGCTCAGACCGCTGTGGCCAAATCCGGCTTTTCCCCCAGCAACGGCGTTTGTTGATCCGCCAACCAGCGGGCCACCAACGGCCAGACTTCGACCTGGGCCGCTTTGCTGACCAGCATTTCAACATGGCCGAAATTGTCGGCAAAGCCCTGCTCACGACCCAGGTTGATGAACTGCTTGTGCTCCGAACCGAGCTGATCGAACAGCTTGCGGCACGCCCAGGCCGGGTCCTGATGATCGCCCGCCGCACTGACCGCCAATACCGGCAGCTCGACCTCGGCTAAACCGGCCCACCAGTCCTTGTCCGCATCGCCAAAGCGCCCGAACAGGCCGTACCAGCGCATGCTTTCCAGGGCCAGGCCAATCGGCTCGTCCTCCGGGCCGCGCTTGAGCCGTGAACCCGACAGTTGGGCAAAACGCTTGAGAATAAAGCGCCCGCTCCACTCCACCGGCGGAATCTTTAGCGGCCAATAGGTACGGCTGACCTGTGTACCAAAAAACGCCGCCGAGGCCACCACCGGTTCGCCGATGTACTGACCGCCCAGCGCGGCCGCCAGGGTGATACCGCCCAGCGAGTGACCGATCCAGTGCGGGACCTGGCCACTTTGCTCGCGCACGAACGCACCGATGGCCGGTAGATCGTAGCGGGCATAGTCGGATACGCGGTTCTTGCGGTAGTTCTGGTTGCGTTGGGACAGACCGTGACCGCGCATTTCCGGGATCCAGACATCGAATCCCAGGCGCGTCAGATAGGCGCCCAACCCCAAGCCTTTAGGGGAAAACCAGAACCGGCGATTGGAAAAGCTGCCGTGCAGCAAGATGACCGGCACGCCGCGCGCGTCCGAGCCATCCGCCATGCCCAGGCGCGTTACCGCCAGCTCGACGGTGCCGTCAGGGCTGTTGCCGGGTTTCAATCGATACACGTCTTCGCTCAGATCGCCGCGCCGCTCGGCGCTGATCAGGGCGACAGGAAATAGGTTGCTGCTGCTTTGCATAATGCTCTTGCACAAAAAAGGGCGGCATCCAGAGGAGCCCGCCCTACTTGAATCACTGAAAAGCCCGACCAATGTGGGAACGAGCCTGCTCGCAAAAGCGGTGTATCAGCCGACATCGCTGTTGGATGTCAGCCCGCCTTCGCGAGCAGGCTCGCTCCCACAGGAAGCGGCCCTTTCTCTCACACCATCAGACTGCTGCTTGGCCTTCGGCCAGGAAGAACCAGGTTTCCAGTACGGAATCGGGGTTCAACGAAACGCTTTCGATGCCCTGTTCCATCAGCCATTTGGCCAGGTCCGGGTGATCCGAAGGACCCTGACCGCAGATGCCGATGTACTTGCCTGCCTTGTTACAGGCCTGGATGGCATTGGCCAGTAGCTTCTTGACCGCCGGATTACGCTCGTCGAACAGGTGAGCGATGATCCCGGAGTCACGGTCCAGGCCCAGGGTCAGCTGAGTCAGGTCGTTGGAGCCGATGGAGAAACCGTCGAAGAATTCGAGGAACTCTTCGGCGAGGATCGCGTTGGACGGCAGCTCGCACATCATGATGATGCGCAGACCGTTCTCACCGCGGGCCAGGCCGTTTTCGGCCAACAGATCGATCACTTGGCTCGCTTCGCCCAGGGTACGGACGAACGGCACCATGATTTCAACGTTGGTCAGGCCCATCTCGTTGCGCACACGCTTGAGGGCGCGGCATTCGAGTTCGAAGCAATCGCGGAACGCTTCGCTGATGTAACGCGAGGCGCCACGGAAGCCCAGCATCGGGTTTTCTTCTTCCGGCTCGTAGAGTTTGCCGCCGATCAGGTTCGCGTATTCGTTGGACTTGAAGTCCGACAGACGCACGATGACCTTTTTCGGGGTGAACGCTGCAGCCAGGGTGCTGATGCCTTCAACCAGTTTGTCGACATAGAAGCCGACTGGATCGTCGTAACCGGCGATGCGCTTGTCGACGCTGTCCTTGATGTCCTGCGGCAGGCCGTCGTAGTTCAACAGTGCTTTAGGGTGCACGCCGATCATGCGGTTGATGATGAACTCCAGACGGGCCAGGCCCACACCGGCGTTCGGCAGTTGCGCGAAGTCGAAGGCGCGGTCCGGGTTGCCGACGTTCATCATGATCTTGAACGGCAGATCAGGCATGGCGTCCACGGAGTTTTTCTTGATGTCGAAGCCCAGTTCGCCTTCGAAGATGTAACCGGTGTCGCCTTCCGCGCAGGAAACGGTCACGCCCTGGCCGTCTTTCAACAGCTGGGTGGCGTTGCCGCAACCGACCACGGCCGGGATGCCCAGCTCGCGAGCGATGATCGCCGCGTGGCAGGTACGGCCGCCACGGTTGGTGACGATGGCGCTGGCGCGCTTCATGACCGGCTCCCAGTCCGGGTCGGTCATGTCGGAGACCAGTACGTCGCCTGGCTGGACTTTGTCCATCTCGGACACGTCCTTGATGATACGGACCTTGCCGGCGCCGATGCGCTGGCCGATGGCGCGACCTTCAACCAGCACGGTGCCGGTTTCTTTCAACAGGTAGCGTTCCATGACGTTGGCCTGGGTGCGGCTCTTCACGGTTTCAGGACGGGCCTGAACGATGTAGAGCTTGCCGTCGTCGCCATCTTTGGCCCATTCGATGTCCATCGGGCACTTGTAGTGCTTTTCGATGATCATCGCTTGCTTGGCCAACTCGCTGACTTCAGCGTCGGTCAGGCAGAAACGTGCACGATCGGCCTTGTCCACGTCGATGGTCTTGACCGACTTGCCGGCCGTGGCCACTTCGCCGTAGATCATCTTGATGGCTTTGCTGCCCAGGTTACGGCGCAGGATGGCCGGACGGCCTGCTTCAAGGGTTTGTTTGTGGACGTAGAACTCGTCCGGGTTCACCGCGCCTTGTACGACGGTTTCACCCAGGCCGTAGGCGCCGGTGATGAACACCACGTCACGGAAACCGGATTCGGTATCGAGGGTGAACATCACGCCGGCGGTGCCGGTTTCGGAGCGGACCATGCGCTGCACACCGGCCGACAGGGCCACCAGCTTGTGGTCGAAGCCTTGGTGAACACGGTAGGAAATGGCGCGGTCGTTGAAGAGGGAAGCAAACACCTCTTTTGCGGCGCGAATGACGTTTTCGACGCCACGGATGTTCAGGAAGGTTTCCTGCTGACCGGCGAAAGAAGCGTCCGGCAGGTCTTCGGCGGTAGCGGAAGAGCGCACGGCCACGGCCATGTCAGGGTTGCCGGCCGACAGCGTGGCGAACGCGGTGCGGATCTCGGCGTTGAGCTTCTCGGGGAACTCGGCTTCCATGATCCACTTGCGGATCTGGGCGCCGGTCTTGGCCAGGGCGTTGACATCGTCGACGTCCAGGGCGTCGAGGGCAGCATGGATCTGATCGTTCAGGCCGCTCAGTTCCAGAAAATCACGATAAGCCTGAGCTGTCGTGGCGAAGCCACCGGGCACCGATACACCGGCACCTGCAAGGTTACTGATCATCTCGCCCAGGGATGCGTTCTTGCCCCCTACGTGCTCTACATCATGGACGCCGAGCTTATCGAGGGAAACTACGTACTCTACCAAGGTGATCTCTCCACTAACTGTGTTGGAAAAGCTCAGAAGCCGGCGGCTCGGGGGAGCGTTTGCCGGCTGTATGGCCTGGACCTGGAAAATAAGTGAGAATGCGGGCCACTGGCGGCCAGCAAATCGCGCCTATCATATCCAGAAATCTTCACTAGCTTAAGGCCCAAGGTGCAAATGAAACGATCTGCTTTCTTCATCTCCGATGGCACGGGTATTACCGCCGAGACCCTCGGTCAAAGCCTTCTGGCGCAGTTCGAAAACATTACCTTCAGCAAATTCACGCGACCCTACATCGACAACGTGGATAAAGCGCGGGCCATGGTACAACAAATCAACAAAGCCGCCGAAAACGATGGTTTTCGTCCGATAATTTTCGACACCATTGTCAATCAGGACATCCGTGAGATCCTCGCAACGTCCAATGGTTTCATGATCGACATTTTCTCGACCTTCCTGGCGCCGCTTGAACAGGAACTGACCGAGCACTCTTCCTACACCGTCGGCAAGTCCCACTCCATTGGCACCAACTCCAATTACATGGAGCGCATCGAGGCGGTGAACTTCGCCCTGGACAACGATGACGGCGCGCGCACGCATTATTACGACAAGGCCGACTTGATCCTGGTGGGCGTGTCGCGTTGTGGCAAGACGCCGACGTGCCTGTACATGGCGATGCAATTCGGCATCCGCGCCGCCAACTATCCGCTGACCGAAGACGACATGGAGCGCCTGACACTGCCGGCCGCCCTGCGCGCCCACCAGCACAAGCTGTTCGGCCTGACCATCGACCCGGACCGCCTCACCGCGATCCGCAACGAGCGCAAGCCCAACAGCCGTTATTCGAGCTACGCCCAGTGCGAGTTCGAAGTGCGTGAAGTGGAGAATCTGTTTCGACGGGAGAACATTGCGCACATCAATTCCACGCATTTTTCCGTGGAAGAGATTTCGGCGAAGATTCTGGTGGAGAAAGGGGTGGAGCGGCGGTTCAAGTAGGCCTTTAGCGCCTGTTAGATAGCCTTCGCGAGCAAGCCCGCTCCCACAGGGGATTTGTGCACGCCGCAGATCCAATGTGGGAGCGGGCTTGCTCGCGAAGAATGATTACGCTGTTTCGGATAATGCCTCCACCAACGCCCCAAACCCTTCCAGCAACAACCGATCATCCCCCACCGAATTACACACACTCGCCCGAATAAACTGCGGCACCGCCCCATGCCCCACCGCAAACACCTCGGTGGTGGCCACAAGATAGTTTTTCTCCTTGAGCTCTGCCGCAATCTGCGAAGCACGCCACGGCTCGGGCACTTCGATCCAGAAGTGCGGGCTATGCGTGTGGGTTTTGTACGCAACGCCTGCCAGCAGCCCACCGACTAGCGCCTTACGCCGGGCAATCTCGACAATCTGCTGCCCCAACAACTGTTCGGCGATACCGTTCTCGATCCACCCGGTCGCCAGTTCCATCGACAGCGGGCTGGCCATCCAGCACGTCCCGCGCACCGCTGCGCTCAAACGTCCGATCAACGGTTGCGGCGCGTGCAGATAACCCACCCGTAAACCGGCCGAAACCGCTTTGCTCAGACTGCCGATCAGCACCGAGCGCTCTGGGGCAAAGTGGCTCAACGGCAAGGGACGCTGCTGCGCCAGCACGGCATGGGCTTCGTCTTCGATGATCAGCAGGTTGTGTTGGCGACAGACTTCGGCGATCGCCTCACGCCGTGGGACCGACATCACCGCCGCCGTAGGATTCTGGATTGTCGGCGTGCAGTACAACGCGGCTACCCGATGCTGCTGACAAACGTCCGACAGCGCATCGGGCAGCAATCCTTCGTCGTCCATCCCGACGCCGATCAGTTTTATCCCAAGCATGCGTGCGACGCTGATCAAACCGGGGTAGGTCAAATGCTCGGTCACCAGCGTGTCGCCCGGTTTGAGCAGCGCCATCAACACGCAGAGCAAGCCGTGCTGGCCGCCATTGACGCAAATAATCTGCTCGGCGTTCGGTACAAAAGCCTGGTGCCGCAGCCAATGGGCACCTGCCGCACGGTGACGCTGTAATCCGCTGTCAGCCGTATAGCCGCCGAGCAACTGCAAGGTCTGCGGATCATTGGCCAAGGCTTGCAGGCTTTGACTGAGGAAGTCTGCTTCCTGCCCCGGAATCGGTTGATTCCGACTCATGTCGAAGAACGGTTGAGGCTCGTCGCTGACATTGCGAAAGCCAACATCCCGCGCACGTTCCATCCCGCGCTGACGCACATACGTGCCATCTCCTACACGGGCCACCACTAACCCTACCCGCTCCAGTTCGCCATACGCGCGACTGATGGTGCCGATAGTCACACCCAGGCTGTCCGCCAACAAACGATGAGGCGGCAATTTGCTACCCGGCTCGATCAAGCCTTCGCCGATGCTTTTTTCCAGGGCCTCGGCCAAGCGCTTGTACTTCACGCCGCGCCCATGGGCCAAGCCTTCGCGCAGGATTGACACCGTGGCAATACTTACTTTGACAGTCATTTCCATCCCGAATAGCGTGCTGAAAACAGGGTCAATCAGGGATAGCCCCTTTCCGCCATCAGGTCAATTGCGACGACCCACAAAGGAGCTCGACCATGTCGATTGCCATCAGCACGCCGTCTGCCATGGGAAAACCCTGGCTAGCAGGATTGATCACCAGCACCTTGTTCCTGATCGTTTGCCTGAGCTGGGGCACGACGTGGCTGGGGATAAAGATCGCCGTCGAAAGCGTGCCGCCCCTGACCGCCGCCGGCCTGCGCTTTCTGATCGCCTTTCCATTGTTTTTGAGCTTCGCCCTGCTGCGTCGCGAACCGCTGCTGTTTCCACGCCAGAGTCGCTGGTTTTTCGTATTCGTCACGCTGTCGTACTTCTGCCTGCCGTATTACTTGCTCAACTACGGCGAGATGCACGTGTCGTCCGGCCTGACCGCACTGCTGTTCAGTTGCATGCCGGTGTTCATCCTGATTTTTTCTGCGGTGTTGCTGCGAGAGAAAATCTACCCTTCGCAGGTGCTCGGCATTGCCATCGGCTTCGGCAGTCTGTTCATGATTATCCGCAGCCAGGGCCTGCATCTGGACCACGCTGAGTTCTTCGGCGTGCTGGCGATTCTGGCGGCGGCGCTGATGCATGCGTTGTGTTACGTGATCACCAAAAAACACGGCAGTGCGATCAGCGTGATTACCTACAACACGCTGCCCATTGGTCTGGCGGGTTTGATGCTGTTTGTGGCGGGGCTGGGTTTTGAAGCGCCAGTATTCGATGACATTACCGCGCGCTCATGGGGCGCCCTGCTTTATCTGGGGCTGGTGGCATCCGTGGGCGGGTTTATCGTTTACTTTTTGCTGCTCAAACGGCTGAGCCCGATCATTTTGTCGTTCGTGTTTATTATTTTTCCGGTGTTCGCGGTGGTGATTGGCGCTTGGTATGAGGGGCAGAGTATTTCGCGGGAGCTGATGATTTACTCGGCGGTGCTGCTGGCGGGGTTTGCCATCACCAAATTGCCGGTCGAGAAATGGCTCAAGACCTGAACACGCCCCCCTGTAGGAGCCAGGCTTGCCGGCGAAGGCGCCCTCAAGTACGCCTTCGCCGGCAAGCCTAGCTCCTACAGGGATTGGGGTCAGATCACGAACAGGTCGACAAACCGGTTTACTGGCGTCGCTTCAAGCGCAGCCTGATCCTTGCACAAGGCAAAAATCTCGGCGCTACGCTGACCAGTGAAACGCGTCGCCAGGTTGGCCTTGAACTTGTCTTCCAACAGCGGAATGCCATCGGTGCGGCGACGGCGATGGCCGATCGGGTACTCGACCACTACGTTCACGGTGCTGGAACCGTCCTTGAAAAACACCTGGATCGCATTGGCGATGGAGCGCTTGTCGGCTTCCAGATACTCGCGGGTGAAGCGCGGCTCTTCGACGATGACCATTTTTTCCCGCAGCACGTCGATGATCGGGTGTGCGGCGTGGAAGTCATCTTCGTATTGCTCGGCCACCAGATTGCCGAAGGCCAGCGGCACGGCGGTCATGTATTGAATGCAGTGATCGCGGTCGGCGGCATTGGCCAAGGGCCCGACCTTGGAAATGATACGGATCGCCGACTCGTGGGTGGTGATGACGATTTTGTCGATTTCGTGCAGGCGATTCCGGACCTGTGGGTGCAGGGTCACGGCGGCTTCGCACGCGGTCTGCGCGTGGAACTCGGCGGGGAAGCTGATCTTGAACAGCACGTTTTCCATCACGTAGCTGCCGTATTCCCGAGAGAAGCTGAACGCGCGCTTGTCTTCGGGCTTGAGCGCCAGGTCGTTATTGGTGTGGCTGAACAACACGTCATAGAAGCCCCACTGCTTGGCGGTCAGTACGCCGGGGATGCCCATTTCGCCACGCATCGCAATGTCCGCCAGACGCACGCCACGGCTGGAAGCATCGCCGGCGGCCCAGGACTTGCGCGAGCCTGCATTCGGCGCATGGCGATAGGTGCGCAGCGCCTGGCCATCGGCAAAGGCATGGGACAACGCCGACAGCAACTGCTCGCGATTGGCGCCCATGAGTTTGGCGGTGACGGCGGTAGAGGCGACTTTCACCAGCAGCACGTGATCGAGGCCTACACGGTTGAAGGAGTTTTCCAGCGCGATCACGCCTTGAATCTCGTGGGCCATGATCATCGCTTCGAGCACCGCGCGGATCGTCAGCGGCGCGTCGCCATTGGCCAGACGTTTTTGCGACAAGTGATCCGCCACCGCGAGAATCCCGCCGAGGTTATCCGACGGATGGCCCCACTCAGCCGCGAGCCAGGTGTCGTTGTAATCGAGCCAGCGGACGATGCAGCCGATGTCCCACGCGGCTTTGACCGGGTCGAGACGGAAACTGGTGCCGGGCACACGGGCGCCGAACGGAACGACGGTGCCTTCGACGATCGGGCCCAGGTGTTTGGTGCATTCGGGAAAACGCAGGGCCAGCAGGCCACAGCCGAGGGTGTCCATCAGGCAGTTACGGGCGGTGTCGAGTGCTTCGGTGGACTCGATTTTGAAGTTGAGGACGTAGTCAGCGATGTCTTGCAGGACCGTGTCGTAGTCGGGGCGGTTGTTCAGGTCGACGTTGGCGCTCATTCGGGGTTACTCCAGTGAAGGAATGATGGGGTTGTTGTGTTCCTCAGCGGCAGGTTGGGTTGGTTTTTTGCAGGTCTTGGAATGCCTGCTTGATGTGTATTTTTTCAGTTGCATCGCCCCCTCACCCCAACCCTCTCCCCAAAGGGGAGAGGGGAAAGGGAGCCAATCTCCATGCTTTTCAACACTTGAGTTCGGCTCGGAATGGCAGGTCGCTGTTGCTATCAAGAACAACTCGGTCAGCCCCCTCTACCCTCTTGGGAGAGGGTTGGGGTGAGGGGTGGCTTTCAGATCAGAAAGAATCACCCGGCACGCGAACGAACCCTTCCATCAACACCCGCGCACTGCGGCTCATGATGGCTTTGTTCACGGTCCATTCACCGTTCACCTGGCTGGCCTCGGCACCAACGCGCAACGTGCCGGACGGATGTCCGAAGCGCACCGCGTTACGTTCGATACCGCCCGCCGCGAGGTTCACCAACGTCCCGGAAATCGCCGCTGCGGTGCCAATCGCCACCGCCGCCGTGCCCATCATCGCGTGGTGCAATTTGCCCATCGACAGCGCACGCACCAGCAAGTCCACATCCCCCGCCGCAATCGCCTTGCCGCTGGACGCGACGTAATCCGCAGGCTTGGCCACGAACGCCACTTTCGGCGTGTGCTGCCGCTTGGCCGCTTCGTCCAAGTCCTTGATCAGGCCCATGCGCAACGCGCCGTAGGCACGGATGGTTTCGAACATCGCCAGGGCTTTCGGGTCGCTGTTGATCGCGCCCTGCAACTCGGTGCCTGTGTAGCCGAGGTCTTCGGCGTTGATAAAAATCGTCGGGATACCGGCGTTGATCATGGTCGCCTTGAAGGTCCCGATGCCGGGCACTTCGAGGTCGTCCACCAGGTTGCCGGTAGGAAACATCGAACCACCGCCGCCCTCTTCTTCCGCCGCCGGGTCCATGAATTCGACCTGCACTTCGGCGGCCGGAAAGGTCACGCCGTCGAGTTCAAAATCACCGGTTTCCTGCACTTCACCGTTGGTGATTGGTACGTGGGCGATGATGGTCTTGCCGATGTTGGCCTGCCACACGCGCACCACGGCAACGCCGTTGTGTGGAATACGGCTGGCGTCCACCAGACCGTTGCTGATGGCGAACGAACCGACCGCCGCCGACAGATTGCCGCAGTTGCCACTCCAGTCCACAAAAGGCTTGTCGATGGACACCTGACCAAACAGGTAATCCACGTCGTGATCAGCCTTGATGCTTTTCGACAGAATCACGGTTTTGCTGGTGCTGGACGTCGCGCCGCCCATGCCGTCGATTTGTTTGTCGTACGGATCGGGGCTGCCAATGACTCGCAGCAACAACGCATCGCGAACCGGGCCAGGAATCTGTGCCGCTTCGGGCAAATCTTTCAGGCTGAAGAACACGCCTTTGCTGGTGCCGCCGCGCATGTAGGTGGCGGGGATTTTGATTTGAGGTACGTGAGCCATGTCATTCCTCTATTGGCCGACAGGGGACGTGAATCCCCTGCGGCCCTGGATTTTTAAACGGCGACTGCCGATTCAAGGAAGTCCTGGGCAAAGCGCTGCAACACGCCGCCCGCTTCGTAGATCGACACTTCTTCAGCGGTGTCGAGGCGGCAAGTCACCGGCACTTCGACGCGTTCGCCATTCAGACGATTGATCACCAACGTCAACTGAGCGCGCGGAGTGCGGTCGCCGATCACGTCATAGGTTTCGCTGCCATCGATGCACAACGTGTGACGATCGGTGCCCGGCAAGAACTCCAACGGCAACACGCCCATGCCCACCAGGTTGGTGCGGTGAATACGCTCGAAACCTTCGGCGGCAATCGCTTCCACACCGGCCAGGCGCACGCCTTTCGCTGCCCAGTCACGGGACGAACCCTGACCATAGTCGGCACCGGCAATGATGATCAGCGGCTGCTTGCGTTCCATGTAGGTTTCGATGGCTTCCCACATGCGCATGACCTGGCCTTCCGGCTCAACGCGGGCCAGTGAACCCTGCTTGACCTTGCCGTTTTCCCGGACCATTTCATTGAACAGTTTCGGGTTGGCAAAGGTCGCGCGCTGCGCGGTCAAGTGGTCGCCACGGTGCGTTGCGTAAGAGTTGAAGTCCTCTTCCGGCAGGCCCATTTTCGCCAGGTATTCACCCGCCGCGCTGTCGAGCATGATCGCGTTGGATGGCGACAGGTGATCGGTGGTGATGTTGTCCGGCAGCACCGCCAGCGGGCGCATGCCCTTGAGCGGACGTGCACCGGCCAGTGCGCCTTCCCAGTACGGTGGACGGCGGATGTAGGTGCTCATCTCGCGCCAGTCGTACAGCGGCGTGACTTTCGGGCCGGTGTCTTCGTGGATGGCGAACATCGGGATGTAGACCTGGCGGAACTGCTCCGGCTTCACCGAGGCTTTCACCACGGCGTCGATTTCTTCGTCGCTCGGCCAGATGTCTTTCAGGCGAATTTCCTTACCGTCGACCACGCCCAGCACATCTTTTTCGATGTCGAAACGGATGGTCCCGGCGATGGCGTAAGCCACCACCAATGGTGGCGAAGCGAGGAACGCGTTCTTGGCGTACGGGTGAATCCGTCCGTCGAAGTTGCGGTTGCCGGAGAGAACAGCGGTCGCATACAAATCGCGGTCGATGATCTCTTGCTGGATCACCGGATCGAGTGCGCCGGACATGCCGTTGCAGGTGGTGCAGGCGAACGCGACGATGCCGAAACCGAGTTGCTCGAGTTCGCTGGTCAGCCCCGCTTCGTCAAGGTACAGCGCGACGGTTTTCGAGCCCGGCGCCAGGGACGATTTGACCCAATGCTTGCGGGTCAATCCGAGCTTGTTGGCATTGCGCGCCAGCAGGCCGGCGGCGATGACGTTGCGCGGGTTGCTGGTGTTGGTGCAACTGGTGATGGCGGCGATGATCACCGCGCCGTCCGGCATCTGGCCAGGCACTTCGGTCCACTGGCCGGAGATGCCTTGGGCGGCGAGGTCCGACGTCGCAACGCGAGCGTGCGGGTTGCTCGGGCCGGCCATGTTGCGCACTACCGAGGACAGGTCGAAGCTCAAGCCGCGCTCGTATTGCGCGCCCTTCAGGCTGTCAGCCCACAAGCCGGTGGTCTTGGCGTAATTCTCGACCAACTGCACTTGCTCGTCTTCACGGCCGGTAAGTTTCAGGTAGTCGATGGTTTGCTGGTCGATGTAGAACATCGCCGCAGTAGCGCCGTATTCCGGGGCCATGTTGGAAATGGTTGCGCGGTCGCCGAGGGTCAGCGCCGAAGCACCTTCGCCGAAGAATTCCAGCCACGCGCCAACGACTTTTTGTTTCCGCAGGAACTCGGTCAGCGCCAGCACCATGTCGGTGGCGGTGATGCCCGGTTGCAGCTTGCCCGTCAGTTCGACGCCGACGCTTTCTGGCAGGCGCATCCACGACGCGCGGCCGAGCATCACGCTCTCGGCTTCCAGACCACCAACGCCGATGGCGATCACGCCCAATGCATCGACGTGCGGGGTGTGGCTGTCGGTGCCGACGCAGGTGTCAGGGAACGCGACGCCGTCACGTACCTGAATCACCGGAGACATTTTCTCCAGGTTGATCTGGTGCATGATCCCGTTGCCTGGCGGAATCACATCAACGTTCTTGAAGGCTTTTTTGGTCCAGTTGATGAAGTGAAAACGGTCTTCGTTGCGACGGTCTTCGATGGCGCGGTTCTTCTCGAACGCCTCCGGATCAAAGCCACCGCGCTCGACGGCCAGGGAGTGATCGACGATCAATTGCGTCGGCACCACCGGGTTCACTTGCGCCGGGTCGCCACCTTGCAGGGCGATGGCATCGCGCAGGCCGGCGAGGTCGACCAAAGCGGTCTGGCCGAGAATGTCGTGGCAGACCACGCGGGCCGGGAACCACGGGAAGTCGAGGTCGCGCTTGCGCTCGATGAATTGCTTCAGGGAATCGGTGAGCGTGGCCGGGTCGCAGCGGCGCACCAGGTTTTCCGCGAGCACGCGGGAGGTGTACGGCAGAGTGTCATAGGCGCCAGGCTGGATGGCTTCGACCGCCGCACGGACGTCGAAGTAATCCAGATGGCTGCCGGGCAGCGGTTTGCGGAATTCTGTGTTCATCGGTCAGGACTCGGTCACGGTAGTTGCAAAAGGGTGGGGCCTGGCACAGGTCTTGAAATTCACACCGGTCCATTGTGGGAGCGGGCTTGCTCGCGAAAGCGGTGTATCAGTCGACATCAATGTTGGATGTCAGTCCGTCTTCGCGAGCAAGCCCGCTCCCACAGGGGTTTGCGGTTTATTCAGTAACCTGCGCTAGCCTCCACCGGTCAGCGTTGTTCGACTGGCACGAACTTGCGCTGTTCGACGCCGACGTATTCGGCGCTCGGGCGGATGATGCGGTTGTTGGCACGTTGTTCGAACACATGCGCCGCCCAGCCGGTCAGGCGCGAGCAGACGAAAATCGGTGTGAACAATTTGGTCGGGATGCCCATGAAGTGGTACGTCGACGCATGGTAGAAGTCGGCGTTCGGGAACAGTTTCTTTTGCTCCCACATGGTTTTGTCGATGGCTTCGGAAACCGGGAACAAAACCTTGTCGCCCACTTCGTCCGCGAGTTTTTTCGACCAGCCCTTGATCACCTCGTTGCGCGGATCGTTGTCCTTATAGATCGCGTGACCGAAGCCCATGATCTTGTCCTTGCGCTCGAGCATGCCGAGGGTGCCTTTGATCGCCTCTTCCGGCGACTTGAAGCGCTCGATCATTTCCATCGCCGCTTCGTTGGCGCCGCCGTGCAGCGGGCCGCGCAGGGAACCGATAGCGGCGGTGATGCAAGAGAACATGTCCGACAGAGTCGAAGCGCACACACGGGCGGTGAAGGTCGAGGCGTTGAACTCGTGTTCCGCGTAGAGGATCAGCGACACGTTCATCACTTTGACGTGCAGATCGCTCGGCTTTTTGTCGTGCAGCAAGTGCAGGAAGTGGCCGCCAATCGTCTGTTCGTCGGTCACGCAATTGATGCGTTTGCCGTCGTGGCTGAAGCGATACCAGTAGCACATGATCGCCGGAAATGCGGCCAGCAGGCGGTCGGTGACGTCGTGTTGCGCGCCGAAGTCTTTCTCCGGCTCGATGTTGCCCAGGAACGAGCAACCGGTGCGCATCACGTCCATCGGGTGGGCGTCGGCGGGGATGCGTTCCAGCACTTCTTTCAGCGCTTGCGGCAGGTCGCGCAGCTTGCTCAGTTTGTCGATGTAGCCCGCCAGTTGCGCTTTGGTCGGCAGTTCGCCGTACAGCAGCAGGTAGGCGACTTCTTCGAACTGCGCGTCGGCCGCCAGTTCGCGAACGTCGTAGCCACGATAGGTCAGGCCTGCGCCCGACTGGCCCACGGTGGACAGTGCGGTTTGCCCGGCAACCTGGCCACGGAGCCCGGCGCCACTGAGTACTTTTGCTTCGGCCATTGCTGTCTCCAATCTTGAAATTTTTAGGGAATCGGCAAATTGTGATTCATCAGATTATTCGGATGATGCCGAAAAGATCGCAGCCTCTTTTCACTCAACAGCTCCTACACAGCTCCTACAGGGGAATGCGATCTATGTAGGAGCTGCCGAAGGCTGCGATCTTTTGATCTTCATTTTTTCGCGGCAAACAACGCATCGAGCTTCTGCTCGAAGGTGTGGTAGTCGATGCGATCGTAAAGCTCCATGCGGGTTTGCATGGTGTCGATCACGTTCTGTTGCGTGCCGTCGCGGCGGATCGCGGTGTAGACGTTTTCCGCAGCTTTGTTCATCGCGCGGAACGCCGACAGCGGGTACAGCACCAGCGACACGTCGGCAGCGGCGAGTTGCTCGGTGGTGTACAGCGGCGTCGCGCCGAATTCGGTGATGTTGGCCAGGATTGGCGCTTTCACGCGGCTGGCGAACAGCTTGTACATGTCCAGTTCGGTGATGGCTTCCGGGAAGATCATGTCAGCACCGGCCTCGATGCACGCGGCAGCGCGATCCAGGGCGGATTCCAGACCTTCAACAGCCAACGCGTCGGTACGCGCCATGATCACGAAGCTGTCATCGGTGCGGGCATCGACGGCGGCCTTGATGCGGTCGACCATTTCCTGCAGCGAGACGATCTCTTTATTAGGACGGTGACCGCAGCGCTTGGCACCGACCTGGTCTTCGATGTGAATCGCCGCCGCGCCGAACTTGATCATCGACTTGACGGTACGCGCCACGTTGAACGCCGAGGAGCCGAAACCGGTGTCCACGTCCACCAGCAGCGGCAAATCGCAAACGTCGGTGATGCGGCGCACGTCGGTCAGCACGTCATCCAGGCCGGTGATGCCCAGGTCCGGCAGGCCGAGGGAGCCGGCAGCCACCCCGCCACCCGACAGGTAAATCGCCTTGAAACCGGCGCGCTTGGCCAGCAGCGCATGGTTGGCGTTGATTGCGCCGACCACCTGCAAAGGATGCTCGCTGGCGACCGCATCGCGGAAACGCTGGCCTGGAGTGCTCTTGTTGGAACTCATGACTCACCTCGTTCAGTGGCTGTCTTAGTAGCGCCGTCCTGGTAGTGACGGGCGATATTGCGTTTGGAGGCGCCAATGTGGCGGCGCATCAACAACTCGGCCAATTCACCGTCACGGTCGGCGATGGCGTCGAGAATCCGGTGGTGCTCGGCAAAGGCCTGGCGCGGGCGATTGGGCGTGGTGGAGAACTGGATGCGGTACATGCGCACCAGTTGATACAGCTCGCCGCAGAGCATCTGGGTCAGGGTGCGGTTACCGCTGCCCTGGATGATCCGGTAATGAAAGTCGAAATCGCCTTCCTGCTGGTAGTAGCCGACGCCGGCCTGAAACGCCGCATCGCGCTCATGGGTTTCGAGGACCCGGCGCAGTTCGTCGATTTCTTCGAGGGTCATGCGCTCGGCGGCCAGACGACAGGCCATGCCTTCCAGGGATTCGCGGATTTCGTAGAGCTCCAGCAACTCGGCATGGCTCAGCGACACGACGCGCGCGCCGACGTGCGGTATACGCACCAACAGGCGCTGGCCTTCGAGACGGTGGATCGCTTCGCGCAACGGTCCGCGGCTGATGCCATAGGTGCGGGCCAGTTCCGGCTCGGAGATCTTGCTGCCCGGGGCGATCTCGCCCTTGACGATGGCCGCCTGGATGCGCCGGAAGACGTTCTCGGAAAGTGTTTCCGAATCATCCTGCGTCGCGACGGGGGGATCGAGTTGATCCAGCATATTGTCGACACCTTGTAAGCCAATGCGGCAAAAACTAGCGAATACAGGCCGTATAGTCAAAGGATAAATAGGTATTGTCGACAATCGTCTAATAACCGCTTGCACCATTACGACGCAGCATCTCTGTTTATAGCCCCCTGCCAGCGGTGGCGCCATAAAACCACCGTGCTAGAATGCCGCCCGCATTTGTTTGTCATTTGCATCTGCACGGCTTGTCATAAATAGCTGATAGGCATACGAGGGAGCTTGCGCAGTGATGCCAGGGCCTTGAATCGAAGTACGGACCGCTGCGCACCCAGGATTTATGAGACTCAAGCCCTTCCCCACCTTTCTTTATTTCTTGTTCCTGCCCGGTGTCGCCGCCGCGGGGGAAAAGACCGTGTACGGCCTCAACGAGTACGCGTCGCTGAACGGCATTGACCTGGAAGTCGCCGCCAAACTCGACACCGGGGCGAAAACCGCGTCCTTGAGCGCCCGCGATATCAAACGTTTCAAGCGCAATGGCGAATCCTGGGTGCGCTTTTATCTGGCGATCGATGCCGCGCACTCGCACCCGATTGAACGGCCATTGGCCCGTGTCAGCAAAATCAAGCGCCGGGCCGGTGACTACGACCCGGAAGAAGGCAAGAAATACACGGCCCGTCCGGTGATCGAACTGGATATCTGCATGGGTTCGGCGTTGCGCAGCATCGAAGTGAACCTGACCGACCGCAGCGCCTTCCAATACCCGCTTCTGATCGGCTCCGAAGCCCTCAAACGTTTCGATGCGCTGGTCGACCCCAGTCTTAAATACGCTGCTGGCAAACCCGCCTGCGCCACCGACGCTCATACCGCAGAGTAATTCCAATGCGCTCTATTAACCTCCATCTGAAAATCCTGATCGCCATTCTGGTGGTGCTGGGCATTTCAGTTACGGCCTATCAGATCTTCGTGCTCGGGATTCCCGTCACCGAAGACGCCACGGACGACTTGTGGAACATCGACGCCAAAGTCGAGTTCGTCGCCAGTGCCAAGGACCCGGTCAAGATCCAGATGTTCGTGCCGCCCCTGAGCCGCGACTATGTGAGCCTGAACGAAAGCTTCATTTCCAATAACTACGGCGTGGCGGTGAACCGCGTCGATGGCAACCGCAAGGTCACTTGGTCGGCGCGTCGGGCCAAGGGCAACCAGACGCTTTATTACCGCCTGGTGCTGACCAAGCGTTACAGCGGCGAAAAATCCAAGATCAAAGGTCCGACCTTCCGCGACAGCATCGCCGTCGAAGGTGCGGAAAAAGTTGCCGCCGAAGCCCTGCTCGCACCGATCCGCCAACACTCGGCCGACGTGGAGACCTTCGTCGGCGAAGCGATCAAGCGCGTCAACAATCTCAACGACGACAACGTGAAGCTGTTGCTCGGTGGCGATCCGTCCACCGCGAACAAGGCCCGGATCGTCGAGCTGGTCCTGTCCATTGCCCACGTGCCGGTGGAGAAGGTCCACACCATTCGTCTGGTGGCTGACCAACCGCAAACTCCTGAACTGTGGCTGCGCAGTTTCAATGGCACCGACTGGCTGTACTTCAATCCGGAAACCGGCGAACAGGGCATGCCGACCGACCGCCTGCTGTGGTGGACCGGCGACGAAAACCTGATCACCGTCGATGGCGGCAAGAAAGCCAACGTCACCTTCAGCCTGAACAACAGCGAAATGAACGCCATTCGCCTGGCCAAGCTGACCGACGAAAACACCGACGCCAACTTCCTCGAATACTCGCTGTACGGCCTGCCGCTGCAAACCCAGCAGACCTTCATGATCATGGTGATGATCCCGATTGGCGTGCTGGTGATCCTGATCCTGCGCAACCTGATCGGCCTGCAGACCCTCGGCACCTTTACTCCGGTGCTGATCGCCCTGGCCTTTCGCGAGACGCAACTGGGCTTCGGGATCGTGCTGTTTACGATCATCACGGCGCTGGGGCTGTCGCTGCGTTCCTACCTTGAACACTTGAAGCTGCAAATGCTGCCGAGGCTGTCGGTGGTGCTGACCTTTGTCGTGGTATTGATCGCGGCGATCAGCCTGTTCAGCCACAAACTCGGCCTGGAGCGCGGGTTGTCGGTGGCGCTGTTCCCGATGGTGATCCTGACCATGACCATCGAACGCCTGTCGATCACCTGGGAAGAACGCGGTGCCGGGCATGCGCTGAAAGTGGCGATTGGTACGCTGTTCGCCGCCTCCCTGGCGCACCTGATCATGAGCGTCCCGGAACTGGTCTACTTCGTGTTCACCTTCCCGGCGATCCTGTTGATCCTGGTGGGTTTCATGCTGGCCATGGGTCGCTATCGCGGCTACCGCCTGACCGAGCTGGTCCGCTTCAAAGCGTTCCTCAAGGCTGACTCGTAATGTTCGGTTTCTGGAAGACCTGGAAGGCCCTGGAAGCCCGGGGCATCATGGGGATCAATCGGCGCAACGCGGACTACGTGCTCAAGTACAACAAGCGCAGCCTGTACCCGATTGTCGATGACAAGATCATCACCAAGGAACGCGCGATCGCCGCCGGCATTAACGTGCCGGAGTTGTACGGGATCATTTCCACCGAGAAAGAAATCGACAACCTCGACCAGATCATTGGCGGGCGCAGTGACTTCGTGATCAAACCGGCCCAGGGCGCGGGCGGCGACGGCATTATTGTGGTGGCCGACCGTTTCGAGGGCCGCTATCGCACGGTGTCGGGCAAGATCATCAGCCATGAGGAAATCGAGCACCATGTCTCCAGCATCCTCACTGGCCTGTATTCCCTAGGCGGCCACCGGGATCGGGCGCTGATCGAATACCGCGTGACCCCGGACCAGATTTTCAAGAGCATCAGCTACGAAGGCGTGCCGGATATCCGCATCATCGTGTTGATGGGTTATCCAGTGATGGCGATGTTGCGCCTGCCGACCCGCCAGTCCGGGGGCAAGGCCAACCTGCACCAGGGCGCCATTGGCGTCGGTGTGGACCTGGCCACCGGTTTGACCCTGCGCGGCACCTGGCTGAACAACATCATCACCAAACACCCAGACACCACCAACGCGGTGGATGGCGTGCAGCTGCCCTACTGGGACGGTTTCATGAAACTCGCCGCTGGCTGTTATGAACTGTGCGGGTTGGGTTACATCGGCGTGGACATGGTGCTCGACCAGGAGAAAGGACCGCTGATCCTTGAGCTGAATGCCCGGCCGGGGTTGAACATCCAGATTGCCAATGATTGCGGGCTGACGTTGCGGACCCATGCGGTCGAGGCGCGGCTGGAAGAGTTGAAGGCTCGCGGGGTTATTGAGACGGTGCAGGAACGGGTGGAGTTTGTTCAGGAGATGTTTGGGCATATTCCGCCGGTTGAGGGTTGATCCGGGATTGAGGCGCGGCCTTCGCGGGCAAGCCTCGCTCCTACAGGTGTCCGCGCTCCCTTTGTAGGAGCGAGGCTTGCCCGCGAAGACTGACTGACAGCCAACAAAGCACTCAACCTGCCAATCCCCGACATCCCCTCTAGGAGCAATTCCTACAGAGGACTACAATCGCCACCCCGCCTCGATGGCTGATCCGCGCCGCTCATGTTGACCTGTTCCGTACACCCGCTCCCCTATCGCGCCAACCCCGCTGAATACTTCGCGGCGATTCGTCATGCTCCCGGTGCCGTGCTGCTCGACAGTGGCCGGCCAACGGCTGACCGCGGTCGTTTTGACCTGCTCAGCGCCTGGCCGCTGGAGCAACTGGCCGTCCTCTCGGAGGAAAGCGGTGCCGATTTCCTGCAACGCCTTCGGAGTAATCTGACACAGCTGGGCGAAGCGTCCGTCCCGGATGAGCTGCCCTTCGCCGGTGGCCTGATCGGTTACCTGAGCTACGACTTCGGCCGTCATCTGGAAAACCTGCCGAGCCAAGCCCAGGACGACCTGCACTTGCCGGATGCGCGTTTCGGTTTGTATGGCTGGGCGCTGATCACTGATCACCTACGGATTACAAGTCAGTTGGTGTTCCACCCGACGCTGGCCGACAGCGAGCGGCAACGCCTGATCACGCTGTTCACTCAGATTAAGGTTGACCCGGTCGAGCCGTTCAAATTGAACAGCCCAATGCATGCCGATCTTAACGCCGACCAATATCGCCAAGCCCTTGAGCGAATCCAGCAGTACATCCAGGCCGGCGATTGCTATCAGGTCAACTTCGCCCAACGCTTTCGGGCGCAATGCCAAGGCGACCCATGGGCCGCCTATTGCGCACTGCGCGCGGCCTGCCCGACCCCGTTTTCCGGGTTTCAGAGCCTGCCCGACGGTGGCGCAGTGCTGAGCCTGTCGCCGGAGCGCTTCGTCAAAATCAGTGAGCGCCAAGTGGAAACCCGCCCGATCAAAGGCACTCGCCCGCGCGGCCTGACCCCGACCGAAGACGCCGCGAATGCGGCCGAACTCCTGGCCAGCCCCAAGGATCGCGCGGAAAACCTGATGATCGTCGACCTGCTGCGCAACGACCTCGGCCGCACTTGTCGTATCGGTTCGGTGCGGGTGCCGGAGTTGTTCAGCCTGGAAAGCTATCCGAACGTGCATCACCTGGTGAGCAGCGTCACCGGCGAACTGGCGAATGACAAGGATGCGCTGGACCTGATCGCCGGCAGCTTCCCCGGCGGCTCGATTACCGGTGCGCCGAAAATCCGCGCGATGCAGATCATTGATGAACTGGAGCCGACCCGCCGTGGGTTGTACTGCGGGTCGTTGCTGTACCTGGACGTGCGCGGCGAGATGGACAGCTCCATCGCGATTCGCAGTCTGCTGGTCAAGGATGGGCAGGTGTGTTGCTGGGGTGGCGGCGGGATTGTCGCGGACTCGCAGTGGCAGGCCGAGTATCAGGAATCGATTACCAAAGTGAAGGTGTTGCTGGATACGTTGCAGAGCCTCTAGCTTTTGTGGCGAGGGAGCTTGCTCCCGCTGGGGAGCGAAGCGCCCCCAAAATCTTTGCGACTGCTGCGCAGCCGAGCGGGAGCAAGCTCCCTCGCCACAGGATTGCGGTTTACAGACTCAACGCCCGATTCGAAGCCTTGATGAATTCCTGCTTCAAATCCGCAAAGCTGTGCACCGCCGGGAACTGTGGAAACTCGCGGATCACGTTGTCCGGTGCATGGAACAGAATCCCGGCATCCGCCTCGCCCAGCATCGTCGTGTCGTTGTAGGAATCCCCCGCCGCGATCACCCGGTAATAAAGGCTTTTGAAAGCCAAAACCGACTGACGCTTGGGATCTTTCTGACGCAACTGATAGCTGGTTACCCGTCCGGCATCATCAGTAATCAGGCGATGGCAAAGTAAGGTCGGGAAGCCCAGTTGACGCATCAGCGGCTGGGAAAACTCGTAGAACGTGTCCGACAAGATCACCACCTGAAAGCGCTCGCGCAACCAGTCGACGAACTCGATGGCGCCGTCCAGCGGCTGCAGGGTGGCGATCACTTCCTGAATGTCCGAGAGCTTCAGGCCATGCTCATCAAGGATCCGCAGGCGCTGCTTCATCAGCACGTCGTAGTCAGGAATGTCCCGGGTGGTGGCCCTGAGGGATTCGATCCCGGTTTTTTCGGCGAAGGCGATCCAGATTTCCGGGACCAGTACACCTTCAAGATCCAGACAGGCAATTTCCACAAGACACTCCCATTTGTATTGATTATTGAGTCGAGCGAGCAAAAGGACTGCCGAACTCTAGCGACTCGGGCGAACCTGCGCAACGCAGAGGGCGCGCCAGCAGCCGTGGGATTTTGTTACCATCGGCCCCATATAGAGCGCCCAGCGCCACCGACCTGTAGGAAGCCGCCCTGATGAGCCCAACGTTCGACGTCGTGGAACTCGCCACGACCTATGCCAACAAATCCGCCCAGGACATCCTGAAACTCGCGTTTGCCGAGTTTGGCGATGACCTGTGGATATCTTTCAGCGGCGCCGAGGACGTGGTGCTGGTGGACATGGCCTGGAAGCTGAACAAGAACGTCAAGGTGTTCAGCCTCGACACCGGCCGCTTGCACCCCGAGACCTACCGCTTCATCGATCAGGTGCGCGAGCACTACAAGATCGACATCGAACTGGTGTCGCCGGACTACACGAAACTTGAACCGTTCGTGAAGGAAAAAGGCCTGTTCAGTTTCTACAAGGACGGCCATGGCGAATGCTGCGGCATCCGCAAGATCGAGCCGCTGCGCCGCAAACTGTCCGGCGTCACCGCCTGGGCCACCGGCCAGCGCCGGGACCAGAGCCCCGGCACCCGCAGCGCCGTCGCCGTACTGGAAATCGACACTGCGTTTTCTACCCCGGAGCGCACCCTGTACAAGTTCAACCCGTTGGCGCAGATGACCAGCGAAGAGATCTGGGGTTACATCCGCATGCTGGAGCTGCCTTATAACAGCCTGCATGAACGGGGTTTCATCAGCATCGGTTGCGAGCCATGCACCCGTCCTGTGCTGCCGAACCAGCATGAGCGTGAAGGCCGTTGGTGGTGGGAAGAAGCGACGCAGAAAGAATGCGGGTTGCATGCGGGCAACATCATCAGCAAATCCAAGGCATAACCCCAGTCTTGCGAAGATCCAAATGTGGGAGCGGGCTTGCTCGCGAAAGCGGTGAGTCAGTCGAAATTGAAGTCGACTGACACGACGCCTTCGCGAGCAAGCCCGCTCCCACAGGTTCGATTTACGGCTCACTAAATGTGTACACACGAATGTCACCATAGGTGCCATTTATGTGTGCACTTTTTATTTAATCGCCCCAAAAAGTTACACCTCACTCTCCTGACTTCCTCAGTCGATGTTTCCCACATATCTTGCCAAAAATAAATACCTGTTCAATCGGTCAATTTATATTCTATTTTTTTCAGCAACTTATCTTCATTAAATAACAAAACGAAATTAGAGAAGAACTTCATAGATTCTTAGCTGGCATAGAACTGGCTTAAGTGCGTTTATGTTTTGTATACAATTAGAATCAAAACATACACACACTTTCGATCCGCAAGCCTGAAGCGCCCTATCCCGTACAGGCTGCAGATGCCCCGTAACCAGTGATTCTCGCCACCCCGCGACGAAGATTTGTCGAGCCCATGCTCATGCACAGTCATCGCGGCGTTCGAGCATCAGGAGCCTGCCGGAATGCGTACTAGCCTATCCAATAACAACATCGCGCTGGATCTGCCCTCCTCTCAACCTGCCCTCAACATTATTCACGATCAACCCCATCAAACCCCGGTGGTACTCAGCCCCCGCCTGCACAACAAAGACCTGGCGCCGACCAAGGCTGAAGGCCGACGCTGGGGGCGCTACAGCATCTTTGCCCTGTGGACCAACGACGTTCACAACATCGCCAACTACTCGTTCGCCATCGGCCTGTATGCCTTGGGTCTGGGCGGCTGGCAGATCCTGTTGTCGCTGGGGATCGGCGCAGCGCTGGTGTATTGCTTCATGAACCTCTCCGGCTACATGGGCCAGAAAACCGGGGTGCCGTTTCCGGTGATCAGTCGGATCAGTTTCGGCATCCATGGGGCGCAAATTCCTGCACTGATTCGCGCCGTTATCGCCATCGCCTGGTTCGGGATTCAGACGTACCTGGCCTCGGTGGTCTTTCGCGTCCTGTTGACGGCGGTGCATCCCGGCTTCGCCGATTACGACCACAATTCCATCCTCGGCCTGTCGACCTTGGGCTGGATCTGTTTCGTGGCGATCTGGTTCGTGCAACTGGCGATCCTGGCGTATGGCATGGAGATGGTGCGGCGCTACGAAGCATTCGCCGGGCCGGTAATCCTGCTGACCGTTGCTTCCCTCGCCGGGTGGATGTACTTCCAGGCTGACGCGACCATCGCCTGGTCGATCCGCGAACCGCTGACCGGCGGCGAGATGTGGCGCAACATTTTTGCCGGCGGCGCGTTGTGGCTGTCGATCTACGGCACGCTGATCCTCAACTTCTGCGACTTCGCCCGTTCCTCACCCTGCCGCAAGACCATCAAGGTCGGAAATTTCTGGGGCCTGCCGGTGAATATTCTGGTGTTCGCCAGCATCACCGTCCTACTCTGCGGTGCGCAATTTCAGATCAACGGCCGGATCATTGAAAGCCCGACCGAAATCATCGCCTCGATACCCAACACCTTCTTCCTGGTGCTCGGTTGTCTGGCATTCCTGATCGTCACCGTCGCGGTGAACATCATGGCCAACTTCGTCGCCCCGGCCTTCGTGCTCAGCAACCTGGCGCCGAAATACCTGACCTTCCGCCGCGCCGGGTTGATCAGCGCGACCATCGCCGTGCTGATCCTGCCGTGGAACCTCTACAACAGCCCGTTGGTGATCGTGTACTTCCTGTCCGGCCTCGGCGCCCTGCTCGGCCCGTTATACGGGGTGATCATGGTCGACTACTGGCTTGTACGAAAAGGTCAGGTCAACGTGCCGCAGTTGTACAGCGAAGACCCCAGCGGCGCTTATTACTACAGCCGCGGCATCAATCTCCGAGCCGTGGCGGCGTTTATTCCTGCAGCGTTGATCGCCATTGTCCTGGCGCTGATGCCGGGTTTCCACAGCGTCTCGCCGTTCTCCTGGCTGATTGGCGCCGGGATTGCAGGGATGCTCTACCTGATCATCGCCAAACGGCAGCCGCATTACGCCGATGTCAGCGGTGAAAGCATCGCGGTCGATAACGTCTGCCATTAATCCCCTGGCGGCCCGGCAGCGTCGGGCCGCAGAACCACCCCGCTATAAGGACTTCCCATGCGAATTCTCGTGGTCAACGTCAACACCACCGAATCCATCACCCAGGCCATCGCCCGCCAGGCCCAGTCCGTGGCCGCGCCCGGCACTGAAATCGTCGGCCTGACGCCGTATTTTGGTGCCGATTCCATCGAAGGCAATTTCGAAAGCTACCTGGCGGCCATCGCGGTGATGGACCGGGTCATGTCCTACGACCAACCCTTCGACGCAGTGATCCAGGCCGGTTATGGCGAGCACGGTCGCGAAGGCTTGCAGGAATTGCTCAACGTGCCGGTGGTGGATATCACCGATGCCGGCGCCAGCACCGCCATGTTCCTCGGCCACGCCTACTCGGTGGTCACCACCCTGGATCGCACCGTGCCGCTGATCGAGGATCGGCTCAAGTTGTCGGGGCTGTGGGATCGTTGCGCGTCCGTGCGGGCCAGTGGTTTGGCGGTGCTGGAGCTGGAATCCGATCCGCAGCGGGCGTTGGAGGCGATTGTTCGCCAGGCGGAATTAGCCGTATTGGAAGACAAGGCCGAGGTGATTTGCCTGGGCTGCGGCGGCATGGCCGGGCTGGATGAGCAGATTCGTCAGCGCACCGGCGTGCCGGTAGTGGACGGGGTGACGGCGGCGGTGACCATTGCCGAATCGTTGGTGCGGCTGGGGTTGTCGACGTCGAAAGTGCGGACCTATGCGACACCGCGACCGAAGACGATTATTGGGTGGCCGGGGCGGTTTGGCCGGTAGACCGCGTTATCGTTCTTCGCGAGCAAGCCCGCTCCCACATTGGATCTATGTTGTTCACAAATCCCCTGTGGGAGCGGGCTTGCTCGCGAAGGCCACACCTCGGATCCAAGCCTGTCTCACAAAGCACTAAACCGCTCCCCCAACCCCCGCTCCGCAAACTGCTCAATAATGAAATCCACAAACGCTCGAGTCTTGCCCGGCAGCAACTTGTGTTCCGCGTAATAGATCGAAATATTGCCATCATCGACATACCAATCCGGCAACACCCGCTGCAAAGTCCCCGCCTCCAGATACCCCACGGCAAACGGCATGCTCACCAGTGCGATGCCCAAACCCTGAGCCGCCGTGGCACAGGCCGCCTCCGAATCACTCATGGTCATCCGCGCCTTGAGCACCAACGGGCTGTGTTGCTGAGTGCGACTGGTCAACTGCCAGGAACGCACGCGACCGGTTTGCGGCGAACGAATCAAAATCCCGTCGCACAGCTTGAGGTCATCTGGTTCGACGATCGCCTCGCGTCCCGCCAAATACTCGGCTGACGCCACCAGCACCCGATGGGCCGGCGTCAACTTGCGCGCCACCACGCCCTGAGGCAATTCAAATCCGCCGCCAATCGCCGCATCAAAACCCTGCGCGATCAGATCGACCTGACGGTTATCGAAATGCCAGTCCGGGTTAATTGCCGGAAAGCGCTTTAGAAACTCCCCCAGTAACGGCACGACATACAAGCGCCCAAACACCGTGCCCATGCTGACTTTCAGCGTACCCGCCGGGCGCCCTTCGGCACTCGCGAGGTTGGCCACGGCGTTTTGAATGGTGTGCAGGCTGGCGCTGACTTCGCTCAAAAACAACTGACCGGCTTCGGTCAACGTCAGGCTACGAGTACTGCGCTGAAACAGTCGCACGCCCAGTCTCGCTTCAAGTTTGGCGACGCTTTTGCCTACCGCCGCCGGTGTCAGACTCAAGCGCCGCGCAGCTTCGGCGAAGCTGCCAACTTCGGCGCTACGGACGAAGCATTCGATACTGCTGAAGGTTTCCATGATCGCCACTATAAACTTTTGGTTTACACAGACTATCGCAATTACCCTCTACACAGCATGTAATCCGGAATCGATACTAGGCTCCATCAACCGAGACATCTCGCCTCGGGACTTTGGAGATCGATATGACTACTCAGAACCTCAGCGGCAAAGTGGCTTTGATTCAAGGCGGGTCCCGCGGTATCGGCGCAGCCATCGTCAAACGCCTGGCCGCTGAAGGCGCCGCGGTTGCCTTCACTTATGTCAGCTCCACCGCCAAGGCTGAAGAATTGCAAAACAGCATCACCGGTAACGGCGGCAAAGCACTCGCCATTAAAGCTGACAGCGCTGACGCCGAAGCCATTCGTAACGCCGTGACCGCCACCGTTGAAGCCTTTGGTCGCCTGGACATTCTGGTCAACAATGCCGGCGTGCTGGCCGTCGCGCCACTGGAAGATTTCAAACTGGAAGATTTCGACCAGACCCTGGCCATCAACGTGCGCAGCGTGTTCATCGCCACCCAGGCCGCGGCCAAACACATGACCGAAGGCGGCCGCATCATCAACATCGGCAGCACCAACGCCGACCGCATGCCCTTCGCCGGTGGCGGCCCGTACGCCATGAGCAAATCGGCGCTGGTCGGCCTGACCAAAGGCTTGTCCCGCGACCTCGGTCCGCGCGGCATCACCATCAACAACGTGCAACCGGGCCCGGTCGACACCGACATGAATCCGGCCGACGGTGACTTCGCCGAGAGCCTGATCCCGTTGATGGCTGTAGGTCGTTACGGCAAAGCAGAAGAAATCGCCAGTTTCGTCGCTTACCTGGTAAGCCCGGAAGCCGGTTATATCACCGGTGCCAGCCTGTCCATCGATGGTGGTTTCGGCGCCTGATACAGGCCTGCCAACGCAGATCTAATGTGGGAGCGAGCCTGCTCGCGAAGACGGGTTAACATTCAACGACATTGTTGATTGTTAGTCCGCTTTCGCGAGCAGGCTCGCTCCCACATTTCTACATCACGCCCATTCAAGTGCTGGCAAACCACATTCACTTGGTGTGAACGCCTTCAACGTACGAAGAATCCCATCAGCGTGTGCGTACTTTTCATCAGCCATGGCCGCATCCGGTATCGCAATCGCGGTCATCCCCGCCGCTTTAGCCGCCGTGACGCCAAACGGCGAGTCCTCGAATACCAGGCAGTCTTCAGGCGCGACACCCAGGCGCCGCGCAGCCGTCAGGAAGATATCCGGCGCCGGTTTGGCCGCTCCCACTTCTGGGTCATCGGCGGTGACGATGAAGTCGAACAGCGCAAACCAGTCGCGGTGCAAGGTGGTTTTCTGGCCGAACGATTGACGGGAGGAGCTGGTGCCTACCGCAATCGGGATGTTGTTGGCCTTCAAGTGCCGAACCAGCTCCTCGGCACCTGGCATCGCCAGCGCCAAGGGGAAACGTTCGCGCATCAGTGGCTCACGGATCACCAGAAACTCTTCTGCCGTGATGGGCAAATCCAGCGCCTCGACCACATAACGCGCCAGATCACCCGCGCCACGGCCGATGATGTTCTGTTTGACGCTCCAGTCGAAAGTCCGGCCATAACGCTCGGCAATCATGGACGTGACTTCGGTGTAAATGCCCTCGGTGTCCAGCAGCAAGCCATCCATGTCGAAAATCACGGCCTTGATCGGGCCGAACGCTTTCAGTGGTGCATTCATCGCATCTGATCCGTTTTTAATGACATCCCAGGCGGCTCAGGTACGGCCAATACTCGGATCGATTAAAGGGTTCAGCAGCATAACGAGCGCCGCTGGCATAGGGCAACGGGCAATAGCCGATGAATGAAAAAACCTGCCCCTGCGTTCCACACATGATTTAGCGATTATCCCTACAGCAAACGCCTCCTTTCCCGACTTCTTTCCTCGCTGATCCCCCGCAAAGTCTCGCATCCCTCAATTGAAGTGCGCGAGTGACTGCGAATGTTCGACCCCAATCAACTCCTGGCCCTGAACAACACCATCGGCCTGATGGTGGTCGCCGCCATGAACCCGGAGCAACCGAACGTCGAAACGTTGCTCGGTGAGTTCCGCCTCTGTCTTAACGATTACGAGCGCTGGGCGGAAAACTTCTGGACCGGCTGGGCGCTGGATGTCGAGCAGGTGTTCAAGGTCGGTAACGACGTCCACCTCCGCGCACCGCTGAATTCCACTACGCCTGTCAGCTCCGTGGTTGCCCAATGCTCCGCCCAGGGTCCATTGAACCTCGTGCATATGTTCGAGGCGGCGCGTTTCGTGCCAATCGGTAACACGCCGGTAATGCTCGAACCGGTGATTTCGGATCACAACGGTGTACTGACGTTCGGCGACCCCGTCCACAAAGCCATTGGCCCCAGCGGCATTCTCGAAGTTTCCGATTGCAGTCGGGGCCAGCGATATCGCATCACCTTCTTTCCCGATGTTTCCACCGAGCACGTCAAGGTGCTCTATGCGTCTTATCAAGGCTTGATCGACGAGCTGGACGGCTGGCTGCGTGCCGAGTGGAGCAGTGAGTTCGAACCGCTGTGGGCCGAGTTCGCCAGTGCCGGTTTCATCGAGCGCTACGGTCTGCTGCGAGAGGCGGACTGGCTGGGTGTCGGGAATTCGTTGCAGGCCGTTTGGGATGACGTGAAACAGGTCTATGCCCTGCTCGCGGATCTGCAAGCCAACAGCGAGAAGCTGCTGGATTACTTGACCCAAGCCGAACTGGACGCACTGCTCAACGCCTCCGCCGACGCCATCGCCAATGGCTTGCTGGTACTGAGTGACGAGCCACTGTTGTTCATTCACCTTGCCGCGTTCACCAGTTGGCTGAGGATGCTGCCGCCACAATTCGTCGCCGAGGTGGCGGCGGAAATTCGTACAGACTTGCTGATCGCGTTTGTGTTGATGCGGGTGACTGGACCACTGGGCGTGACGCTGGGGTTAAGCGCCAAAGTGTTGGGCAAAATCAAATCCCCACGGGCACGGCAATCCACATTACGCCTGAGCGATTTGACCGCCGACTCCAGGCTGACCGCCCATGCAGTCGCATTCAAACCGCTGGCGGTGAATGCCCGTCGTGCACCGATCAGTCCAACGCCGACGGTGCCGTTGGAGATTCGCAACGGTGAGTCACCGCTTGTGGTGGTGAAAAATCCGGCCGCCGTCGCTCGCGGTAAAACCGACGTTCAAACCCGAATGGTCCGGCATGAACCTCACGACGACGCGCCGGACCAGGCGAAAAACCCCAACGGCGACAACGCCGATTGCGGGCCATTGACCTGCACCAACGGCTGTCCGGTGTCGATGGTCACCGGCGAAGAACTGCTGACCCTCACCGATGGAGCCCTCGACGGCTTGCTGCCCTTCGAGTTCACCCGGTTGTACCGCACCAGTGCTGCCGAAATCGACTGTGGGCTCGGCTGGGGTTGGAGTCACTCTCTCGCCCATCGATTGGAAGTCGATGGCGATTCCGTTATCTGGATCGACCACGAAAACCGTCGCACCACGTTTCCGCTACCGAGTATCGAGCGCCCGGCGATTCATAACAGCCTGTCACGGGCGGCGATTTACCGGGGGGATGAGTCGCAAGAGCTGATCGTCGTCCAGGCTGGCGAGACAGCCAGGTTTTACCACTTTCACAACGGGCGACTGACGTCGCTCAGCAATGCCTACGGCAACCGGCTACTGATCACTCGCGATCACCAGGGCCGCATTCAACGCCTCGACAATGGAGCCGGACGTTCACTGCTGTTGTGTTACGAGCGCCGGCACCTTGTCGCTGTTGAGTACCAGACGTTTCATCCTGCGCAAACGCTGGGCGACGCCTGGCGCACAGAACAGACACTGGTTTGCTACCGCTACGACGCCCGCCATCGCCTGATCGAAGCAACCAATGCCGCTGGCGAAAGCGAACGGTATGACTACAACGATCAACACGTGATCGTGCAGCGACAATTGGCCGGGGGAGCAAGTTTCTTCTGGGAGTGGGAACGTTCCGGCAAGGCTGCACGATGTGTCGGGCATTGGGCATCGTTTTCGCAGATGGACACACGTTACATCTGGGATGACCAGGGTGGCGTTGCAGTAAAAAACATCGACGGCAGCGAAGAAGCTTACGTCCATGACGACAAGGCGCGACTGATACGCCGGGTAGAGCCAAATGGCGGTGTGCACCTCAAGGCCTACGACGACAGCGGCCGTTTGATCGCCGAGCAGGATCCGCTCGGCGCGGTGACTGAATACCGTTATGACGAAGTCGGACGTCTTGTGGCGCTGATTCCGCCAGAAGGCGAGCCAACGACCTACGAGTACCGCAACGGCTTCCTGCATGCGCGGCGTCGCGGCGAAGCGGTGTGGACGTATCAGCGTAATGCTCAGGGCGATGTCACCGAAGCTGTCGACCCGGATGGGCAGATCACCCATTACCACTACAACGCTCAAGGGCAGTTGCTGTCGATCCGCTACCCGGACAGCAGTCGGCATGTATTTGTCTGGAATGGTTTGGGGCAACTGCTCGAAGAGACGCTGCCGCATGGCGGCATGCGGCGTTATTCCTACGACGTGCTGGGCCGACGGACTACTAGTCAGGACGAACATGGCGCTGTCACCCGCTACCAGTGGGACGCCGTTGGGCGACTGATTCAGACAACTTTACCTACAGGCGCCACTCGCGCCTTTAGCTACAACGCCTATGGAAAGATTACCGCCGAACAGGACGAACTCGGTCGCATCACCCGCTACGAATATGCCGACGATTTGCACCTGGTCAGTCGCCGCATCAACCCCGACGGCACTCAACTGAAGTATCGCTACGACAACGCGCAGCTGTTGCTGACGGAAATCGAAAACGAATCCGGCGAAAAATATCAGCTGGACTACACACCCGATGGATTGATCCGACAAGAAACCGGATTCGATGGTCGCCGCACGGCGTATGCCTACGACCTCAATGGGCACCTGCTGGAAAAAACCGAGTTCGGTGATGACGGCTCCCGGTTGATCACCGGCTATCAACGGGATTCGACGGGGCGGTTGCTGGTCAAGGCGCTGCCCGATAGGACGACCGTTGAATATCGCTATGACAGCCTCGGCCGCCTCGTCAGCGTTGATGACAGTCATGATCATCCGCTGGAGTTCGAGTACGACCGACAAGACCGGCTGATCGCCGAGCACCAAGGCTGGGGCACCTTGCGTTATGGCTATGACGCCTGCGGCCAGCTCAACCACATTCATCTGCCGGACAACAGCAAACTCGATTACCACCACGCCAAGGGCGGCGCGCTGACGGCCATCGACCTTAATGGCGCGCGGCTGACCTCGCACTCGTTTTCCGCCGGCCGCGAACTACACCGCCAACAGGGCCTGTTGCTCAGCGATTACCAGTACGACGACCAAGGGCGCCTGAAAGCCCATTCTGTCAGTCAGCAGCGACAACCGTTGTATCGCCGCGATTATGCCTACAGCGCCAACGGCAATCTCGACCACATTGCCGACACCCGCCACGGCCAACGCAGCTACCAGTACGATCCGCTCGACCGGCTGATCCGCGTTCGCCATTCCCGGGATCACCTGCCGGAAAACTTCGGCCACGATCCGGCGGGCAACTTGCTGATGCAGGATCGTCCCGGCGCGGCGAAGGTTCTGGGTAATCGTCTGCTGATGCAGGGCGACCGCCATTACGACTACGACGCCTTCGGCAACCTGATTCGCGAACGGCGTGGCACCGCGCAAAAACTCGTCACCGAATACCGCTATGACTGCCAGCACCGGTTGATTGGCGTCACGTTACCGAATGGAAGTTGTGCGAACTATCGCTACGACGCCTTCGGTCGCCGCATTGCCAAAACCATCGACGGCAAAACCACCGAGTTCTTCTGGCAAGGCGACCAGGTTGTCGCCGAAAGCAGCCGCGAACACTACCGCAGCTACCTCTACGAACCCGGCACCTTCCGCCCGCTGGCCATGCTCGACGGCAAAGGCCCGCGCCAGGCCTGCCCGTTCTACTACCAACTCGACCACCTCGGCACACCACAGGAACTGACCGACTACAGCGGTGAGATTGTCTGGGCGGCGCAATACAGCGCCTACGGCCGACTGACCCGCTTGAACCGCGATACCCATCAGGTGCTGGATCAGCCGTTGCGGTTTCAGGGACAGTATTTCGATGCGGAAACGGGACTGCACTACAACCGGCATCGGTATTACAACCCGGACGTCGGGCGGTATCTGACGCCGGATCCGGTGAAGTTGGCTGGAGGGTTGAACGGATATCGGTATGGCGTGAATCCGACGGGGTGGGTTGATCCGTTGGGGTTGAATGATTGTCCGGGTGGAGACTGGTGTAAAAGGCCGGGGATTGGGGAGGAGGATCCGGCTGGGAGGGTTGGGGTTGATGAGGGGGAGCCACAGCTGCCTGATGTGATTAGTGGCGTGGATGCAAGGACCTTGAATAGAACGCATGCGATTTCAGGCAAAGGTTCTACAAAAAAAGTAGAGAGTTTTTCAAATGATATGCGTAGCGATGGTTTTGACGCCAAGTTCCCTATTGACGTAACCGAACATGACGAAAAATTTTATATACTTGACGGACATCATCGCGCCTCAGCCGCAAGACAAACATCGACTAGCGTGATAATAAAACTGGTGAAAGACATCAAGGGACACAAAGGAACCCTCAACAGCATCGAAGAAGTTTTGGAGTCTGCGAATAACGTTGGCCACGACAGACTGGAGCATCGAAGAAGATGAGTTACAGAAACGTCCCTTTAGAACAGCTTATCGTCGACTTTCTTTCTAAAGTAGATAAAGCTACTGGATTACTTGAGGATAAATTTGGCACGCGGTGCATTTTGAGGCTATGGCGCACGAACCAAATAGAACGATGCGGAACGATCATTGACAACATAACTTATGAATTACATGGAGTAGGCTGCGCCATTTATCTCCCAGAAGCATGTATAGATTTTGACTATGGTCCAAACGGAAGGATTGATGGTTTCGACGTTTGGCGCTTGTATATGTATGCGTGTGAGCTACCGCTCAAATACGAAAAATATACTGACAAAAAATTACTAAAATCCGAGTTCGAAGAATATATTTCAATAGGAAAAATTGAAGAAATATCTCCAGGAACAGATGGGCTTTATATGATTAAAGGGGACGGATTTATTTAACCGTACAGACGGTGGGTCGATTAACCAGCGCACTTGCATGGGGTGCTAGGGGTCGAGTGACTCGCCCCCTACATTCCTCAACTCGGCTCCCCCGACCCATCCTCCCCCGCAATATCCGGATCATCCGGACTCGCCTCCACATCCCCTCGCGTCACATCATCATTCGGAACCTGCTCCACCCCAGCGTCATCCTCATCATCAGGCGGACGCTGATCACGGCTCAGAGAATCAGTGGGTGAAGGCAGCGGGTATTCAGGCGTTTCGTCGACGTCAGCGACTTTCGGGTCAGCGTTCATAAGCACCTCTCGAAGGGCCTGAAATGTAGGCCCTGCTATTTCGAGGATGGTGTTATGCAGGCGTTCGATCCGAGGGACGATCGGTCAGTCTTCGTCTGCGTCTTCCTCTTCATACTCGGTGTTTCCCACATCCCCTGCATCATCAGAGTCGTTGAGTGGCACGGTCGCATCGTCCATCAGCGACCCTGGGTCTTCATTACCAGGATCGTTCAAATACGGCACACCGCTGGAGTCCTCGTCCTCGTCCTCGTCCTTATCCTTGTCTTCGGTTTCAAGCGTCATGGCACGCCTCACAGTTTTCAGGGAGTGTATGAAGTTCGAGGCGTCTTACTACCAAGCGTTCCAGAGCCCCGACTCACCGATACAAAACCCGTCGCATGGCCGGGCTTGTCCTGTCGCTAGACAGTCAAACTAGTGATGTTTGTTTCTGTGCTTATTCTTGTGCTTGTGGCCGCCACCCGAATGGGAGCTGCCGCTGTCGCTACCCAGGTTGTTACCGACTGCACCACCCGCCGCACCGCCCAGGCCTGCGCCAATGGTCGAACCGGTGGAGCCGCCCAAACTATGGCCGACCACCGAACCGCCCGCCGCCCCGATACCACCACCGACGGCCGCTTCTGTACGGCTGCCCTTGCGCGCGCCGACCGCGCTGCCTGCGGCGCCGCCCACACCCGCGCCGATCGCAGCGCCGGTGCTGCCGCCCATTTGCTGGCCGACCACATTACCCAGCGCACCACCAAGACCACCGCCAACCGCTGCGGTACCATCGCCGGCCGCCATGGCGCCCTGAGCGACCAAAAGACCAAGAACCAACGTGGACAATGTCAAACGCATGATATGAACCTCAAATTCCGTATTGGAGGAGCGCAAGTGTCTCAACCTGCTCCCACAGTACTCTGCTAGTCGAGAGGGTTGTAAGAGTTTGGAGACGCGCTGAAAAAAAACGTTCAGAAACGAAAAAGCCCGGCATAAACCGGGCTTCTTGAGCTGACCCTCAGGATCAGTGGCGCTTGTGGCCTTTCGACAGGTTGGTACCTACCGCACCGCCCGCTGCACCGCCGAGGCCGGCGCCGATGGTTGCGCCGGTCTTGCCGCCCAGGCTATTGCCGATCACCGAACCGCCAGCCGCGCCGACGCCACCGCCGATAGCCGCTTTGGTACGACTGCCCTTCGGAGCGGCAATCGCACTGCCTGCTGCGCCAGCTACACCAGCACCAATCGCTGCGCCGGTGCTGCCGCCCATTTTCTGGCCGACCACATTACCCAGCGCGCCACCCAGACCGCCACCGAGCGCGGCAGTACCTTGACCGGCAGCCATCGCACCTTGAGCAACCAAAAGCCCCAGAACCAGAGCGGGCAGTGTTAAACGCATGACGAGAACCTCAAAAAAGGGGGAAACGAAAAGGCGGAGATTGAATGCTTTAGTGAAGGCAAAGTCCAGACACAATCCGACTCAACCTCGCTATGGGCGACGGTTGGACAGCGTTTATGGAAAAGGTTTTATCGCAGGCAAAAAAAAGCCCGCTGGGGAAACGGGCTGGAGTACTACTTTCTAACGGATGAGCTGAGACTACGTAGGACGGTGTGAAAACTTTGTGAAAGAAAAATCAGATGTGCCCGTAGGAGATTTCCCAAAAATTCACACGCCAAAAATGAAAAACCCCGCTCAATGGCGGGGTCTGCTCTGCTGACGGTTTACTTCCGCGAAGGCGCTGCCACTTTGGGCAGAAATTTCGACCTCGTTGCTCTCGGTGCCGCCGATTTGATCTTGCCAGTCTTGACCTGATCCTCGCCAAAGCCAGCCACATACTCAGTCTGGCCACACTGCACACAATTGTTGATTGGAAACTCAGCCCCGTCGTCTTCGATATACGGATCAGCCATCTCTTCGCCCCTTTCAAAACAGGGTCGATACCGGCAAGCCCTTTTTGCCTGAAAAATATCGACCTCCAAGGATTAGGAGACTAGCCGGTCATTACTGGACTTGTGGTTCAGATCAGCCCAAGCCCGACGAATGGCCGATGCCGGCCTCCTACAAAATGACCACGCAACAAACAGAAACATATCGATTATTCCGCCAACCTCAAGATATCCAGTTAAAGGCCGTTGCCCTTATTCCGACACAAAAAACTCAGGGAGAGAACATGGAAATCAAGGGAATGCCGTCACTGATCAACACCACGCCCATCACACTCACCCCCGAGCAGATCGCGGCCGGTAAAGCAGGTGGCGAAAAAATAAAGGAGATGATCGACTCCGGCGCGATCGACATGAAAAACCCGACGGGCACGCAGCTGACCCCAGGCGTCATCTATCACCCGAGTAATCCATCACCGTCCCAGCCCGCCGAGCCAGGCCCTCCCCTGGTCGCTGTCGAAACCTACATCGGCCGCACCGAGCCCACCAAAGACTTTCCGGCCGCCCGTGACCGCTTGATGGCAGCCCATGAAAACCTCAAGACTACGTACATGCAGTTTCTGGACGATCTGAAAAACATCGACCCGGCACTTGAGGAAAAAGACTTCGGCTTTACCGTCGATCCACAAGGCCAACTCAAGGCCACATCCCCCTCCGGCTCGATCAGCGCCGAGGACCTCGCCCGTCTTTCCGACTACATGAACCAGTCCGGCGCGTTGAAAGATGCCGCCAACGAATACGCTAAAAGCTCGTTCGATTTTGTGAAGGAAGACCGGGAATACCTGGGCACGGGCGGCTTCGTTCTGAACAAGGACAACTTTGAGAAGACCATCGACCTCGGCCAACTGTTTACCTATCAAAAGTCGGGAACGATGAACATGAGCAACTATTTTTTCAATCAGGTCTACACCAAGGGCGAGCGCGCCCCGCATACCGCCTGATCAACCTGACGACGCCCGTGCGCTGACCGCCACGGGCCGTCTCATCTCAACTTGACCGCCGTCCCGGTCACAAACACCACAACCATCCCGCCCTTGCCGGCCGGCATGCTGATCTCGAAATCGAGCCCCACCACCGCATCCGCCTGCAACGTCCGCGCCCGCTCCTTGATTTCGTCCGTCGCCTGAATACGCGCCTCTTTCAACGCCCGCTCCAGCGTTTGAGACCGCCCACCGAAAAAATCCCGCATTCCGGCAAACATGTCGCGAATCACGTTGACGCCCTGCACCGACTCCGCGCTGACGATGTCCAGGTAGGCGGTGATTTGGCGGCCTTCGATGGTGTGGGTTGTAGTGGTGATCATGGTGCAGCCCTTGAATGGAGAAACAGGATTGAAGTTTAAAGCGCGATGACGACCTGCGTCCTTCATCACTCCACGAGGACCACTCAACTTGACTATCAAGTTACTCAGTTCGCTGCCGCTAGTATTACGACAATCCGCACTCATGGACGTAGCGATATGGAAATCAACGCAAACAATCTTTTTGGTTTTGTGCCAACACTGAAGACAGATCCAGCCGTCAAACCCGTTAACGCAGCGACAACGCCCACCACAAGTGCCGACGCTCCAGGCACCTCGAAAGAAGTTGGTGATCAGACCAATACCGACAGTGCGCCGAAAGAAACCAGCGGATATTCGGCCAGGTACGAACAGGCTGCCGCAGCACGTAATGCAGCAGGGTCGATATTTTTCTCCGCATTTAAAGGCTTCATGCAGGGAGTTCTCAGCGCCGATCCTGACTTGGGAAAAAGCATTATCGGGATCGGGATCGACCACAAAACCGGCAAAGCAACGTTCTATGATTTCAGCCACACGTTAAGCGATGAGCAGATGCAGCGCTTCAACAAACACGTCAGCGCTTCGCCCGACCTTCTGAGCAAGCTCGATGTATTTGCTGCCGCAGAAATAGATTTCGACAACGCCTGGAGGGATGAGGAAGTGGATTGGATGAACCCTGCCGACGTCAATCTTCGCGACATGGCGTCCGAGACAACCCCACCTCCCGTGCGTCCCAAAATGACAATGGGCCAATGGTTGGCGCTAGAACTCTGGAACAATGGATTTACGATGTCCCGGCTCCACGAAACCGCTTGATACCAAGATCGGCCACTCATGGTATCGCGTTCAGATGCTCGGCCAATGCCTCAAACGCCGTCAAGGTGACAGGGTCATTGGCCGAGTTGTTGGCCACCGGGTGCGACGCGTAACGAACAATCACCATTTCAGCCTTCGGATCGACATAGATTCGCTGTCCATGCACCCCACGCGCCATAAATGCCCCGCCCTCCTTATTCGTCACCCACCACATCGAGCGGTAACTCCAGCTCTTCAGCAAGTCGTAACCCGCCTTGGCGAAAGCCTGTTTATCACCGCCACCGCGTATATCGTCCACCACCGCTTTCGGTACGATCTGCTGGCCATTAAACACGCCGTCATTGCGCAGCATCTCGCCAAACCGCGCCAGGTCCCGCAGGCCGGTGTTCAATCCGCCGCCGGCAAACGGCGTACCGATGGAATCCACTGTGAAATAGGCGTCCTGCTCGGCGCCCAAACGGCTCCAGATCCGCTCCGACAACAACTGCGCGACATTACGACCGCTGGCCCGGGCAATGATCCAACCCAGCACATCGGTGTTGACGGTTTTATAGCTGAACGCGCTGCCATGCTCGCCTTGCAACTGAACCGTCTGCAAAAACTCGTAGTAACTTCGCGGGCCTGTGTAGTCCTTTGGCTTGGGCAAAGGACTTCCGGCCTTGGCATGAGCCCAGACCTCGGCGTTCGGGTCGGCGTAATCTTCGCTGTATTTGAGGCCCGTGGTCATGTCGAGTACCTGACGCACCGTGGCGCTGCCAAACGCCGAAGTCGCTAGCTCAGGGACGTAATCAGCAACATGCTTGTTCGCGTCGATGCGCCCTTCCGCCACCAACATTGCCCCCAGCGTACCGACCACCGACTTGGTCACTGACATCGCCGCGTGCTGGCCTTCCGGCGTCAACACACCGAAATAACGCTCGTAGACGATTTTCCCCTTGTGCATCACCACGATGCCATCGGTGTAAGTAGCGGCAAGGGATTGCTCCCAGGTCATCGGCGTCTTTGCGCCGAGCGGGATGAAGCTGATGGCGTCGATGTCATTACGCAGCGCTGATTCCAAAGGAACGGGCGCGCCCAGACCGCGTGAAACATTGGTTGTCGGCATCAATTGGCGAAAGTTCGAAACGCTCCAGCGCATGGCCGGGAACTGGAAGTAGCTGCCGTCTTCGAAGCGGACGGTTCGGTCGGCCGAGGGTGGCGAGCCGACCATCCAGCCGAGCTTGGCGGGGTCGCTAGCGGCGGCGTCGGGAAAGGCTGTAGCGTTGGCGAGTGATGAGAAGCAGCACATCAACAGTGCTATGCGGTGGAGAAGCATGGAGTCGATTCCGTTCGAGGGGTTTGGCAGTTTACATCAGGCGAGACTAGCTCGATTCAGCGCGTGGCAGTTCGGGGTAGAAAGCTACGATTCCCACATAAACCATTTCCAGCGCGGCCTGTGGCATTGTCCGCTGATGTCTAGAATAAACGTCATCGAACGTTTTTCAGTGAGCACTTGAAATGAGCATACCGACAGACATTCTTTCCAATGTCGCCTTGGGCGTGCTCGGAAGTTTCGTCGCCTCGATACTGTTCCTTGCCGCGTTGTATGCCCGTAGACCGAAGATTCAGATAGCCCATCAGATCGCCAAGACAACACTGAATCGCCAAACCGTCTACTCAATCAAAGTCATCAATTGTGGATGGTTTGACTGCATCAATGTTCAGGCTGAACTGGTCCTGGTCCAACCAGATCGGGTTTCAGGAGGTATTGCCAAACGAATAGGGAAAATGAGCCTGCTTAAAGACTCAGTCTTTGTTCTTCGATCACCCCGGACAGCTGTGGGAGCGAACGGCGCGGCAGCTTTTCGATTTGTCACCGTCGATGATCTTGAGGGTGAGTGGAGAAAACAGGAATACCTCTGGAGACACACCCATAAGAAGGAACCCGAGCTACGCCCCTACGTCCACCTGGTGATCTATGCACAGGACGGTTTGTCGAACTTCGGGCGAGTACTCGACCGATCCTATACCTCTTTCTACAGGGACTTGATCTCCGGCGAGTACGAGCATGGCCTCTCGCTGGAGATCAACTCCATCCCCACCATACGCGTCGATAACTGACTCGGCCCAAACTAACTGGAATGCCCCCAGTAGTGATTGAGCAATACCAATTCGAAAATGGCGACGAGTACCAATCTTTTTCAACTCGGCCTGCTCCATGGGGCGTTCCTGTATTGCTTGCATCTGCCAGATTTAGAGGGCGTCGAGTGCCCTGCCCATCAAGTAGCACCAGCGCCACACCTGAAATCCAGCCCCCAGAAACCACAAAACCCCTGATTTCTCTCGAAATCAGGGGTTCTGGTTACATCGAATTTGGCGGTGAAGGAGAGATTCGAACTCTCGATACAATTTCTTGTATACACACTTTCCAGGCGTGCTCCTTAAGCCACTCGGACACTTCACCGTATCTCTTCAAACAAGTTCTGTCTGTCGAGGCGCGCTAATGTAGTCGAAAGCTTTTCCGATGGCAAATATTTTTTTCAGAATTTTCATGCGCTTAGCGATTCAGGTGCTGCGGCGGGTTCGGGGCCATGGCAAACCGGCCAATCTCCGGCTTCCGCTCTCCATCTATATAGAGGGGAATGCACGGCCAGTGTGGCCGGCTACGCTTGCCGGGCCGGGAAAGCATGACCAGCGGGTCAGTCACGGCGCTTTACCTGGCCTGCGACGGTGGGTAACGTCTGCCTCAACTTTCATACAAGGAATAGCGTCATGAGTGAGTTGATTTCCTACCACCTCGAAGACGGTATCGCGACCCTGACGTTGAGCAATGGCAAGGTCAACGCCATTTCCCCGGACGTGATTGCGGCGTTTAATGCTGCGCTGGATCAGGCGGTGACTGATCGTGCAGTGGTGATCATTACCGGTCAGCCGGGCATTTTGTCCGGTGGTTATGACTTGAAGGTGATGACGGCTGGTCCTAAAGAGGCGGTGGCGCTGGTGACCGCTGGTTCGACGCTGGCTCGTCGTCTGTTGTCGCACCCGTTCCCGGTGATCGTTGCCTGCCCTGGGCATGCGGTGGCCAAGGGTGCGTTCCTTTTGTTGTCGGCCGATTACCGCATTGGTGTCGACGGCGCGTTCAGCATTGGCCTGAACGAAGTGCAGATCGGCATGACCATGCACCACGCCGGGATCGAGCTGGCCCGTGATCGCCTGAGCAACGCGGCGTTCCATCGCTCGGTGATCAATGGCGAGATGTTCAACCCGCAAAGCGCGATTGCTGCCGGTTTCCTCGATGTGGTGGTGGCGGCCGAGGAGTTGCAAGGTGCGGCGTTGGCGGCGGCACGTCAGTTGAAGAAGATCAACATGACTGCGCACAAGAACACTAAGCTGAAAGTGCGCAAGGCGCTGCTGGAGACGCTGGACAACGCGATCATCCAGGATCAGGAACATTTGGGTTAAGCCCACGCCTGCTGCAGAGAAAAGCCCGACCGTCGTGTCGGGCTTTTTCGTACGTGCTCTGTTGAAAAGCCTGTAACCGCTCTAGGCCGCGTCTGACCCTCTAGTCGGAAACATGCGCTTAAACATCGTCTATCTCCCACCTCTATAGCGGCAATTGCCGAAAACAGTGCACATCCGTACACTGCGCCACCTTTTGTCCCGGTGGGGCCTGTAAATGCTCTTTGTGTTTCGTATGTTATTGATGGGCCTGCACTTTATTCTGGCCGGTGTGCTGGGTGTGATTCTGGGCCTGTGCCGGCCATTCAACCCGGACAACAGCCGTTTGTGTGCTCGCCTGTATGCCTGGCCAGCGATGTGTATTTTGCGTCTGCGGGTGAAGGCCGACGTAGGACCGTTGATGGACAAGCCCGACAGCTGCGTCATCATCGCCAACCATCAGTCCAACTACGATCTGTTTGTATTTGGCAACGTGGTGCCCCGCCGCACCGTGTGCATCGGCAAGAAGAGCCTGAAGTGGGTCCCGTTGTTTGGCCAGTTGTTCTGGCTGGCGGGCAATGTATTGATCGACCGGGGTAACGCGCACAAGGCCCGTCAGTCGATGCTCACCACCACCCACACCTTGCAGCATGAAGACACCTCGATCTGGGTGTTCCCAGAAGGCACGCGCAACCTTGGCGAAGAGTTGCTGCCGTTCAAGAAAGGCGCGTTCCAGATGGCGATTGCTGCCGGGGTGCCGATCGTACCCGTGTGTGTCAGCAGTTACGTCAAACACA
This sequence comes from Pseudomonas sp. 5Vm1k, assembly GCF_056161485.1. Classification (NCBI taxonomy): domain Bacteria; kingdom Pseudomonadati; phylum Pseudomonadota; class Gammaproteobacteria; order Pseudomonadales; family Pseudomonadaceae; genus Pseudomonas; species Pseudomonas sp. 5Vm1k. The sequence goes on along the minus strand of NZ_JBSPCZ010000005.1, from coordinate 325,805 downwards.
TGCGATTGAACCGCTGGTGCAGTGGGAAAATTCTGATCCGTTCGCTGCCGGCGATTCCTACGGCCGGGTTGAGCATGGATGACATGCCGCTGCTGATCGCCCAATGCCGCGAACAGATGCGCGAGTGTATTGCCTCAATGGATCGGCAACTGCAAGCCGCCTGAAAACAAACCCGCCCTGTGCGGGTTTTCTTTTGCCTGTAATACGCTTACCGCCGAACTCTGCAGATTTCACTGAATCTCTACAAGCAGAAGGCTAAGCTGAACACTGCCTGCCACTGCCATTGCATAAATAAGAAGCGAACCAAAATCATGGGTAGAGTTGTTGCTGCTGCGGTTTACAGCGCCGGTAAAAAAATCACCAATATCACCCTCGATGAAGGCGCAGCCTGGGCGGCCAAGACCGGCCACTTTGTGTGGATCGGCCTCGAAGAGCCCAATGCCCAGGAGCTGACCAACCTGCAACGCCAGTTCAACCTGCACGAGCTGGCCATCGAAGACGCCCTGGAAAAACACAGCCGACCGAAGCTCGAAACCTTCGGCGATGCGCTGTTTATTGTCACGTACTCGCCGATTCGCCATGACGGCAAACTGGAGTTCATCGAGACTCATATTTTTGCCGGCAAGGGTTACATCATCACCGCTCGCAACGGTCACTCGGCGTCCTACGCCCATGTCCGCCAACGCTGTGAGGCGCGTCCGTTGTTGTTGGAGCACGGGGAAGATTTCGTACTCTATGCCATCCTCGATTTCGTGATCGAAAACTACCAACCGGTGGGCGAAGCGATCCATGCCGAGATCGATGAACTGGAACGCAACGTGCTGTGCAGCGCGCTGAATGAGCGCGACATCCAGAACCTCCATAGTCTGCGTCGAGACGTGCTGCGCTTGCGCCGCTATGCCGCGCCGATGGTGGAAATTGGTGAAGAACTGCAGAAGCTGAGCTTCCCGTTTATCGACAAGAACATGCGACCGTATTTCCGCGATGTGCAGATCCACGTGACGCGGCAGATGGAAGACCTGACAACCCTGGCGGACATTGCCAGCCAGACCATCGAGGTCGGGGTGTTGCTGGAGGCGTCACGCCAGAGCGTGGTGCAGCGCAAGTTTGCGGCATGGGCAGCAATTCTGGCGTTCCCGACAGCGGTGGCCGGGATTTACGGGATGAACTTCCAGAACATGCCGGAGTTGAGTTGGCATTACGGGTATTTCGCGGTGCTGGGGTTTATAGCGGTGGGGTGTGTGGGGTTGTGGGCGAGTTTCAAGAGGTCTGGGTGGTTGTAGCCAAGACCGAGGTGTTTGTGACATTCGCGGGCAAGCCTCGCTCCTACAGGAATTGCGCAGATCCTGTAGGAGCGAGGCTTGCCCGCGAAGCTTTTAGGCTTTAAACCGTCTGAGGCTTATGCGCTACAAACCGCATCATCCACTCCGCAACCGTAGCGCCATGATGCTCATGCTCAAGGCTTGCCACGCCTTTGGAGTAAACCTGTTCGCCTAACGCTTCCTGACGAATCTCCAACAGCGCCCGTGAGTAATCGTGAATGAACTCCGGATGCCCCTGGAAGCACAGCACCTGATCGTTGATGTGGTACGCGGCGAACGGGCAGAAATCACTCGAAGCAATCACCGTGGCGTTTTCCGGCAGTGCGGTCACCTGGTCCTGGTGGCTGATCAACAACGTCAGCTCTTCCCGCACCGGGCTCATCCATGGCGCCTTGGCCGCGAGTTTGTAGTTGTGGATGCCGACGCCCCAGCCTTGGGTCGCCCGCTCGCTCTTGCCGCCCAGCAGCAACGCCAGCAGCTGATGGCCGAAGCACACGCCCAGCAGTTTGTCGCCGCGTTCGTAGCGGGTCAGCAGGTAAGTTCTGAGGGTTTCGATCCAGGGGTCGGTGCCGAAGGAATCGGCCTTGCTGCCGGTGATCAGGTACGCGTCGAACGTCAGCTCATCGCTGGGATATTCGCCCTGCATCACGTTGTACACGGTGAACTCGGCAGCGATGGGCTGCTGCGAAAACAGGCGCTGGAACATCTGCCCGTAACCCTGATATTGATCGACCAGTTCTGGACGCAGGATGTCGGTTTCCAGAATGCAGATGCGTAACGACATAAAAAATACCTGACACGTGATGGGAATAATGCACACCCCAGAGCCTGCCTTGAAACACGGTGGCAAGGCAAGCCCCGGAATGCGTCACCGGTCCCTTAGAATGCCTCCCCTTTTGCGGCTTTTTCCAGCAGCAGTGCCGGCGGAGCGAAGCGCTCGCCATACTGCTCGGCCAGATACTGGGCGCGAGCGACGAAGTCTTTCACGCCATATTGGTTGATGAATTGCAGCGCGCCCCCGGTCCAGGCCGCGAAGCCGATGCCGAAGATCGAGCCAACGTTGGCGTCTGCCGTCGAGGTCAGCACGCCCTCCTCCACACAACGCACGGTTTCGATGGCTTGCACGAACAGCAGTCGATCGCGCACATCCTTCGGCGAAATCTGCCCATCTGCCTTCTCGAAACGGGTTTTCAGTTCCGGCCACAGATGTTTCTGGCCACCGGCCGGATAATCGTAGAAACCACCGCCAGCAGCCTTGCCTGGACGCTTGTATTCGTTGAGCAGCAAGTCAATCACGGCGAACGCCGGATGTTCTATCAGCGGTTTCCCTTCCGCTTGCAGGTCTTTGGCCGTTTGTTGACGGATATGGCTCATGAGGCTGAGTGAAACTTCGTCGGAGATCGCCAGAGGCCCGATAGGCATGCCGGCCTTGCGCGCTTCGGTCTCGATCATCGGCGCGCTTACGCCTTCGCCGAGCATGGCGATGCCTTCATTGGTGAAGGTGCCGAACACTCGCGAAGTAAAGAAGCCGCGACTGTCGTTGACCACAATCGGGGTTTTCTTGATTTGCAGGACGAAATCGAAACCACGGGCCAGGGTCTCGTCGCTGGTGTTCGCGCCTTTGATGATCTCCACCAAAGGCATTTTCTCCACCGGACTGAAGAAATGCAGGCCGATGAACTTGCTCTGGTCCGGCACGGCAGTGGCCAGGCCGCTGATTGGCAGGGTCGAGGTGTTGGAAGCGATCACCGCGTCTGGGCCAACGACTTTCTGTGCGGCCGAAGAGACTTTGGCTTTCAGTTCGCGATCTTCAAACACCGCTTCAATGATCAGGTCGCAACCGGCCAGATCCCAATCGTTTTCGGTGGTATGAATCCGCGCCAGCACCGCGTCTCGCTGCTCGGCGCTCAATTGGCCACGGGAGACTTTCTTGTCCAGCAGCGCCGCCGAATGCGCCTTGCCCTTTTCTGCGGCGGCAAGATTGATGTCCTTGAGCACCACGTCGATTCCGGCCGAGGCACTGACGAACGCAATCCCGGCGCCCATCATTCCGGCGCCCAACACACCTACCCGGCGCGTGACATAAGGCGCAAAACCCTGCGGTCGCGAACCGCCGGCATTGATTTCGTTGAGCTGGAACCAGAACGTACCGATCAGGTTTTTCGACACTTGGCCGGTGGTCAATTCAGTGAAGTAACGGGTTTCGATCAGGTGCGCCGTATCGAAATCCACCTGGGCGCCTTCCACCGCCGCGCAGAGGATTTTCTCCGGCGCCGGCAGCGTACCTTGGGTTTTGTTGCGCAGGATCGATGGCGCGATGGCCAGCATCTGCGCGACTTTCGGGTTCGACGGCGTGCCGCCCGGGATCTGATAACCCTTCACGTCCCAACGCTGCACAGCCGTCGGATTGGCGAGAATCCACGCCCGCGACTTGGCCAGCAGTTCATCGTGATCCGCCGCCAGCTCATCGATCAAACCGGCTTGCAATGCCTGCTGCGGCCGGACTTTTTTGCCTTCTAGCAAGTACGGCAAGGCTTTCTCAATACCCAGCATGCGCACCATGCGCACCACCCCGCCGCCGCCCGGCAACAGGCCGAGAGTCACTTCCGGCAGACCGAGTTGCACCGACGGGTTGTCCAGCGCCACACGGTGGTGACAGGCCAGGCAGATTTCCCAACCGCCGCCCAGCGCCGCGCCATTAATTGCCGCGACCACCGGTTTGCCGAGGGTTTCCAGGGTGCGCAGTTGCGCCTTCAGCGTCAGCACCATGTCATAGAAGGCTTTGGCTTCGGGCTTGCCGACCTTGATCAGTTCATTGAGGTCACCGCCGGCAAAAAAGGTCTTCTTGGCCGAGGTGACGATGACGCCGGCGATGCTGTCTTTTTCGGCAACCAGTTGGGCGACGCGGGCGGCCATGGCTTCGCGGTACACCGCGTTCATGGTGTTGGCGCTCTGGCCCGGCATGTCGATGGTCAGGACGACGATCTGGTCCTGGCCCTTTTCGTAACGAATGGCTTCAGTCATGTCACAGTTCCTTGAAATCGGGGCTCAGAGGCGTTCGATGATGGTGGCAATGCCCATGCCGCCGCCGACACACAGGGTCGCGAGACCATAGCGCAGGCGCCGGGTTTCCAGTTCATCGAGCAAGGTGCCGAGGATCGCGCAACCGGTGGCGCCCAGCGGGTGGCCCATGGCGATCGAGCCGCCGTTGACGTTGACCTTGTTTGGGTCGATGGCCATGTCCTTGATGAACTTCAACACCACCGAGGCGAACGCTTCGTTGACCTCGAACAGATCGATGTCTTCCACCCGCAGCCCCGCCTTGGCCAAGGCCTTGCGCGTAGCCGGCGCCGGGCCGGTGAGCATGATGGTCGGGTCGGTGCTGGTGACCGCCGTGGCGACAATTCGCGCTCGCGGCTGCAAGCCCAACGCCCGGCCCTTGGCTTCGGAGCCGATCAACATCAGCGCCGCGCCGTCGACGATCCCGGAGCTGTTGCCCGGTGTGTGCACGTGGTTGATCCGCTCGACGTGGCTGTAGACCCGCAGCGCAGTGGCGTCGAAGCCCATTTGCCCCATCATTTCGAAACTCGGCTTGAGTTTGCCCAAGCCTTCCAGGGTCGATTCGGCGCGGATGAATTCATCGTGATCGAGCAGGATGATGCCGTTCTGGTCCTGCACCGGCACCAGGGACTTGTTGAACGAGCCATCCGCCCGGGCTCGCGCAGCTTTTTGCTGGGAGTGCAGTGCGTAGGCATCGACGTCCTGGCGGCTGAAGCCTTCAATCGTAGCAATCAGGTCGGCGCCCACGCCCTGCGGCGTGAAGTGGCTGTGCAGGTTGGTTTCCGGGTCCAGTGCCCAGGCGCCGCCGTCGCTGCCCATGGGCACGCGAGACATCGACTCGACGCCACCGACCACCACCAGGTCTTCGAAGCCGGAACGGACTTTCATCGCGCCGAGGTTCACCGCCTCCAGTCCTGAGGCGCAGAAACGGTTGATTTGCAAACCGGCCACGCTGACGTCCCAATCGGCGACCTGCGCCGCAGTCTTGGCGATGTCGGAGCCTTGATCGCCGATGGGCGTGACGCAGCCGAGCACCACGTCATCAACCTGGCTGGTGTCCAGGGATGTGCGCTGCTGCAACGCCGTCAGCAACCCGGCCACCAGGTTCACCGGTTTGACGCTGTGCAACGCGCCATCGGCCTTGCCTTTGCCGCGAGGCGTGCGTAGCGCGTCGAAAATCAGAGCTTCGGTCATGTGGTCCTCGAACCTAGTGGTGAGAAAAAACAGATAAAGATCAAAAGATCGCAGCCTTCGGCAGCTCCTACGCGCCTGTGAGCGCTGCCGAAGGCTGCGATCTTTTGATCTTTATCTTCACCCTTACCTTAAGCCGAGTGGAGATTGATTCAATGACCGCAATGCTCACAGACGTTGACGGTCACGCTCAGACGGACGGTAGTCAGTTTTAGGATTAACCGATTCAGGTGACGAAGCTGTCTAGCAAACGGGCGCCCAAGAAGCTGGCAATGGGCCTCATGCCTTTTTAAGAGCATTTCACGCGAGGACCATACGAAATGGATCTAAACCAAGTGTGACGCGGGCTCTAAGGTGAAGATGTACGAAGTTGTCGTCGGGTTTTGCCGAGGCACTCGTCTCACAGGAAGTGCAGCGCTTTGCCGTCATGGAGATATGCAGGCAGGCATCAGGAAATAACAAAAAAGGCGGTCAGCCATGTTCAAACATTCGAAAGTACGTCAAGCCGGACTCATCCTATTCGCCACTACGCTGTTGTTGATTTTGCCGAACCTGACCAAGGTGATCGGCTAGTCGCTGGAAAAAAAGCAGCGTCAGGATTTGCTATCGCCTCATAAAAATGTGACTGGCTCGCTACCCGGGCCAGCGTGGGTGTGCCAACCTTCACGGCACTTCCACGACATGGACGGCGATCACTTGAAAGCACTTTTTCTATTCGGGGCCATGCTGCTCGGCTCGCCCCTGTACGCCGCCCAGCTCAACCTTGAGCTGGGCGCGAACAGTCGCACCTGGCAGACCGAGGAATTGCTCAAGCATCCTCAGTTACAGACCATCAGCATCAGCAACGACGTTTCCTACAAACAGGACATGCGCTATCAAGCGGTGCCGTTGGCGGCGTTGTTGACCGGCATCAAGCCCGATGACCATCTGCAAGCCGTGGCACTGGACGGTTTTGCCGCCGAACTGTCGGCGGCGCCGTTGCTCAATACCCAAGGCGCACAGGCCTGGCTGGCGATTGAAGACCCGGCCACGCCGTGGCCGCCACTGTCCGAGGGCAAGCACAGCGCCGGGCCGTTTTACTTGGTTTGGACAAATCCGCAGGCTGGCAATATCAGCCCCGAGCAATGGCCATTCGAAGTCGCCAGCATCAAACGCATGGCCCCCCTGGCCGAGCGCTTCCCTGCCCTGCTGCCCGATCCTGCGTTGAAGGCGGACGATCCGGTGAACCATGGCTTTGCCTTGTTCCAGAAGAATTGCCTGGCGTGCCATCGACTCAATGGCGCGGGCGATGCGCAGTTCGGGCCGGACCTGAATATTCCATTCAACCCCACCGAGTACTTTGGCGCGGATTTCCTCAAGCGCTACATTCGTGATCCGCAGAGTTTGAGGCAGTGGCCACAGGCGAAGATGCCGGCGTTTTCAGAGCAGGTATTGCCAGCGGGGGATCTGGATTTGCTGGTGGGGTATTTGAAGCATATGGCGGGGCGCAAGGTTAAGCCTTAGCTTTGTGCTGCCTGGGCTGGCCTCTTCGCGGGCAAGCCTCGCTCCTACAGGGGATTTGTGTCGTTCACAGATCCCCTGTAGAAGCGGAGCTTGCTCGCGAAGCGGTATCCCCGATTACTGCTGCTGGACTGAAATCACCGGCGCGAAAACCGGCGTCGGCGATACGAACACCTTCGCATGCATCTGCTCGCACCCACCGCCCCGGCGCATTCCGCGCACCGGGCAGGCATCCAGGTAATCCAGGCCCACCGCCAGTTTCAGATGGCGCTCCGGACGGGCCAACTGATTAGTCACGTCAAAGCTGTACCACGCGTCATCCAGCCAGGCTTCGGCCCAGGCGTGACTGGCCAGGTGTTCGCTGTTCTCGCTGTACAAATACCCCGACACATAACGCGCCGGAATGCCCAGGCTGCGGGCGCAGGCGAGGAACGCATGGGTGTGATCCTGGCAGACACCGGAACGCCCGGCGAAAGCCTGGGCGGCGCTGGTGTCCACTTCGGTGGAGCCCGGCGTGTAGGTCATGTGCTGGTTCAGGCCCTGCATCAAGTCGATCAACGCCGTGCGATCCCGACGCTTCTTGCATTCCTTTTCCGCGAACGCACGCAAGGCTTCGTCGGCTTCGGTCAATCGGGTGAAACGCAGGAACGGCAGCGCCGACTGGCTCTCGTGCTCGGCTTCGCGCAGTTCATCGATATCGACCTGACCACGGGCGCCAATGATGATCGCCTCGTGGGGCTCGTCCATGGTCAGCACGTGCAGGATGTTGCCGAACGGATCGAGTTGCGCGCGCACCGGGCGCGGCAGGTCGAGTTGCCAACTCAGCACGTGCTGGCGCTCGCTGTCGTGGGGTGTCAGTCGCAAGTACTGGATGCTCGCCCGCACCTGATCTTCGTAGTGATAGGTGGTTTCGTGGCTAATGGAAAGTCTCATGCAGCCTCCAGGTAGGAACTGTGAATGGCGTTGCCCAACTGGCGCACCAGCGGGATGAACTCGGTCAGCCAGGCGTGCAGGCCTTCGTCGAGAATTTCGGAGATGCCGGTGTAGCGCAGGCGCGCGTCCATTTCCGCCGCCAGGCGTTGCGCGGGACGGCCGTTGGCCCCCGGCAACTGGGCGAGGATCTGGTCGATTTCTTCGGTGCAGGCGCGCAAGGAACGCGGCACGTCGGCGCGCAGCAACAGCAATTCGGCGACATGCCGGGCGCCCGGTGCATCGCGGTAGATCTCGGTGTAAGCCTCGAACGAGGACAACGCCCGCAGCAACGCACTCCACTGGTAGTAGGCGTGCGCCGTACCGTCACTGACCGCTTCAGCCTGATCGCCGGCCATTTCGTAACGGGCATCGAGCAGGCGCAAGGTGTTGTCGGCCCTCTCGATAAACGTCCCCAGACGAATAAAGCGAAACGCATCGTTACGCATGATCGTGCCGTAGGACGCACCGCGAAACAGGTGGGAACGTTCCTTGATCCACTCGCAAAAACGGCTCATGCCATAGCGACTCAAGCCTTGCTCGGCGATCCCGCGAATTTCCAGCCAGGTGGCGTTGATGTTTTCCCACATGTCGGCGGTGATTCGCCCACGCACTGCGTGGGCACTGGCCCGCGCCGAACCGAGGCAGCTATAGATGCTCGCCGGGTTGGCCGCGTCCAGGGCGAAGAAATGCAGCAGCCGTTCGGCATGCAGTTCGCCGTGGCGCTCCAGGTAATCGTCCAGGGTGCCTGTGATCAGCAGCGGCATGGCGAGTTCGTGCAGACCGTCACCACGGCCGTCCTGCGGCATCAGCGACAGCGAATAACTGATGTCTAGCATCCGTGCGAGGTTTTCCGCCCGCTCCAGGTAACGCGACATCCAATACAAATCCGAGGCAGTTCTACTTAACATGGCAGGCTTCCTTCAATCCTCGACCACCCAGGTGTCCTTGGTGCCGCCGCCCTGGGAGGAATTCACCACCAGGGAGCCTTCACGCAGGGCAACACGGGTCAAACCGCCGGGCACAACCCGGGTTTCGCGGCCAGACAATACAAACGGACGCAGGTCGATGTGGCGTGGCGCGATGCCGTTTTCGACAAAGGTCGGACAGGTCGACAGGGACAACGTCGGTTGCGCGATATACGCGTGGGGCTTGGCTTTGATCCGCGCGCGGAACGACTCGATTTCCGCCGCTGTCGCCGCCGGCCCCACCAGCATTCCGTAACCGCCGGAGCCCTGGGTTTCCTTGACCACCAGGTCGGGGAGATTGGCCAGGACGTGGGACAGTTCCGAAGGGTTGCGGCACTGGAACGTCGGCACGTTCTTCAGGATCGGTTCTTCATCCAGATAGAAACGGATCATGTCCGTAACGAACGGATACACCGACTTGTCATCCGCTACCCCGGTGCCGATGGCATTCGCCAGCACCACGTTGCCGGAGCGATAGGACGACAGCAGCCCTGGCACACCGAGCATCGAGTCCGGGTTGAACGCCAGCGGATCGAGGAACGCATCGTCGAGGCGACGGTAGATCACGTCGACGGCTTTCGGCCCGTCCGTGGTGCGCATGAACACCTTGTCGTCGCGCACGAACAGGTCCGCGCCTTCCACCAGTTCCACACCCATTTCCCGCGCCAGAAAGGCGTGCTCGAAAAACGCGCTGTTGAAGCGCCCAGGGGTCAGCACCACCACGCTCGGGTTATCGATCGGGCTGGAGCTTTTCAGGGTGTCGAGTAACAGGTTCGGGTAGTGGTCGATAGGGGCAATGCGCTGCGCCGCGAACAACTCTGGGAACAGGCGCATCATCATCTTGCGGTCTTCAAGCATGTAGCTCACGCCGCTCGGTGTCCGCAGATTGTCTTCAAGCACGTAGTACGTGCCGTCGCCATCGCGCACCAGATCGACACCGGAGATGTGGGAATAAATATCCCGGTGCAAGTCCAGCCCTTGCATCGCCAACTGGTATTGCTCGTTGGCCAGCACTTGCTCGGCCGGGATGATGCCGGCCTTGATGATGCGCTGCTCGTGATAGAGGTCGGCGAGGAACATGTTCAACGCCTTGACCCGCTGGATACAACCGCGTTCGACGATCCGCCATTCGCTGGCGGGGATACTGCGGGGAATGGTGTCGAAGGGAATCAGACGCTCTGTCCCCTGCTCATCACCGTAGAGCGTGAATGTTATGCCGGCACGATGAAACAACAGATCGGCCTCGCGTCGCCGTTGTGCCAAAAGCTCGTCAGGCGTTTCGGCCAGCCAACGGGCAAACTCCCGATAATGCGGGCGGACCAGGCCGCCGGCATCGTACATCTCATCAAAATAGGTGCGGATCATGCCGTACTCCTTGTCACCCGGACATCTAGGCTTCGCAAGGCCCGTGCCATCGGCATAAACGCTTTGATTTCAATCAGTTGGATAATCGCCCCAAAAGCACCGCACCAATCCTGTGCGGCAAACGCCCCAACCTGATCGCCCCCGCTTCATTGCGAAGCAATGTTGTCGCCTATCACCAGCATAGTCAGAGTTGATTTCACTGCCCGGGAGCCGATGCGGATAATTCGCGCATTCGTTGCAAAACCTCTCGAACTTCCCTTTGGCCGCCTGTTTAGGCGGCTTTTTTTTGGGTTTTTGAAATGTTGTGAATCAAAAGCGAAGATCAAAAGATCGCAGCCTCGTTTCACTCTGTAGGAGCTGTCGAGTGAAACGAGGCTGCGATCTTTTATTTTTTTAAACCGCACAAACGAAAACGGCCAACCCGAAGGTCAGCCGTTGCTGGGTGTTGTCGCTGTTCATAGTGTTATGCGAGTAGCCCTCGTACCTCCTGTTTGACGCCCCATCCTTCGATGATCCCGCCCAGAGGTTCGACCACGGCCTCGAAGTCCTGCTCAAAGTCGCCGATGCCGTCGTAGGTGGCGTACATCACTTTGCTCAGTTCCAGATGCCACGCGCCGTCGTCGCGCACGCTGATCTGGGCATTCAAGGATTCACCACAAAAATGACCTGCCGCCCTGCGTGCCCGCTCCTCGTCCGGGAAAATCGCGTAGAACTCGATGGGATGGAATCTTGAAAAGTCGAAACCGCCTTCCTTCATGCGGCGCAGTACGCTGGTACTGATGTCTTCTTGATAGGCTGTGCTCATGAATCGTCCTCCTAAAACCATATGGATAGACTTTCCGTACTCCCTGCGCCCGCAACCGATTGGTGGAGGCGATACGGCAACCAGGTTGCCGCCGGGATTTAAGCATGTAGCTGACAAGACCAGACCTTAGCGATCCGTTCGCTGATCTCGCTTGCAGAGTAGCCCCAAGTCGGAGCCGCTGCCAAGGCCTGGTTATGAATGAGACAGGTGAGGTTCAGACGGGAGTAATGCCGAGGATTTGAATGCTGTTCTGGGTCTTGAGACTTTTTACGCTGGCGTCAGCGGTTCGCCCTTCCAGATCGTTCAGATCCAGTTCGGCAGCAACAGGCAGAAGCCGGGCCTTGATGAGTTTGGCCGCGTGCTCGTTATCCGGGCACTCGTCGCACTCAAAGACTTCATCGAGCGTTTCGCCGTGATCATCCACGAAAGTGATTTTCCACTTTTGCATCAGTGCCTCCTCGATCAAACCCGCAAATGGGCTTACAACCATCTGGACTTTTGCCCTGACTGATCGTTCCAACGAATTACCTGATACACCCTCTAAAAAACACCACGCCCCATTGTGGGAGCGGGCTTGCTCGCGAAGGCGTCGTGTCAGTCGACATTAATATTGACTGACACACCGCTTTCGCGAGCAAGCCCGCTCCCACAAATAGGTTGTGGATAACTTTTAGTCGTTGCTTGGCTTGTTGATCGCGTTCAGCACGTATTGCGGCATGGCGAAGGCGCCGATGTGGATTTCCGGGTTGTAGTAGCGGGTGATGATGCCGCTGCCGGCGAAGCGCTGTTGCAGGGTTTCGCGGGACAACTTGCGATACGCGGTGTTGGTCGCGCCCCAGGCGAAAGTCATCGCGCCGCCGATGTAGGTCGGCACGGCGGCTTGATAGAAGTGCCAGTCCGGAAACAGGCTGCGCAGGCGGCCGGCGGTGGTCTGTACTTCGCTCAGTTGCATGAACGGCGTGCCGTTCTGGGTTACCAGGATGCCGCCTTCGTTCAGGCAGCGGTGGCAAGCCTGGTAGAAGTTTTCCGAGAACAGCACTTCACCCGGACCGATCGGGTCGGTGGAGTCGGAAATGATCACGTCGAATTTTTCGGTGGTGGTGGCGACGAAACGCATGCCGTCGTCGATCACCAGGTTCAGCCGTGGGTCTTCGTACGCGCCCTTGGAGTGGTTCGGCAGGAACTCTTTGCACATGTCGACCACGGTGCCGTCGATCTCGACCATGGTGATGTGCTCGACGCTGCCGTGCTTGGCCACTTCACGCAGCATGCCGCCGTCGCCACCGCCAATGATCAGCACGCGCTTGGCGGAGCCATGGGCGAGGATTGGCACGTGGGTGAGCATTTCGTGGTAGATGAATTCGTCGGCTTCGGTGGTCTGGATCACACCGTCCAGCGCCATGACCCGGCCCATGCGCGGGTTTTCGAAGATCACCAGGTGCTGGTGTTCGGTGCGCACTTCGTGCAGCAGTTTTTCCATGCGAAAACGCTGGCCGTAGCCTTCGTAGAGGGTTTCCAGGTATTCGCTGGTCTTGGTGGTCATGGGGAAGTGCTCCGATGAATGCGGCGGCAACGGACGGTTACCCGCCCATGATGGCCAATCGAAAGGCTCGATTGCCCGGGAAAGGCGCGCATTCTACGTTGCGGAACATGACAGGTCGAACGTCACTTGCTGACGCGGACGCAATCCCATGTGGGAGCGGGCTTGCTCGCGAAGGCGGTGTGTCAGTCAATGTTGATGTCGACTGACATTCCGCCTTCGCGAGCAAGCCCGCTCCCACAGGTTCTGTATTCCTACAGGTAAGCAGGATTCACCTGTCAGATGCGCACATTACCCCGTGGCCCGGCGATGGCCCAGATGATCAGGCCCAGCACAGGCAGCAGCAGGATCAGCAGCACCCAGATGATTTTCATCCCGGTTTCGGCGCCACTTTTCAGCACGTTGATGATGGCCCAGATGTCCAGGGCAAGAATGATCAGGCCAACCAGACCGTTGAACGTGGAACCCATGGTGTCGCTCCCAAGATTGAGGCATGCAGTCTTAGGATAGTCGGCCCTTGCGAGGGTTCCGTTTTATTGCATCAAACGTGGATTGCCACTTTCAGGGCTTCCAGGGATGGCGCGGCGGCGATGCCGACCTGGGCGCACAGTTCGAGTACGCGGGGCACGTCGCTACCGTAGACCAGCACCACTTGCAGCTCGTCGTCGAGCAACTGGCTGAAGTTCAGCAGCGTATAACCGCCGTTGTCCTTGTTCATGCTGCCCATCTGCACCTGGATGCGATTGAGCGCGGTCAGGGCTTCGGTCTTGGCCAGTTGCTTGGGCTTGATGTTGAAGTCGACGCCCGGACCGAACGAGGCAACGATCTGGGCGAACAGGTCTACATAGGTGTCGGCCTGGAACAACACGGTTTCTGGCAGGCTGCCCACCACGACCCATTCGCCCAGCGGCATCGGGAAGGTGTCGTCGTAGTTGATGTCCGGGTTGGCTGTCAGAAAAGTTTCCGGGTCGGCGTAGGCCTGAGCTGCTTCATCAGCGATCTTCAGGATCTCGTCATCGCCCATGCACCCAGAGCTGATTTTGCTGATGAGTTCGACGAGTGCGGTTTTCATGGGGATGGATCCTGTAGCGAGGGAAATTTTAGGGCGCGAAGGATAGCGCATTCCGGTTGAAATGCGGACCTGTGGTGAGGGGGCTGGCCTTGATGCGCCACAAAACCTGTGGCGAGGGGGCTTGCCCCCGTTGGGGTGCGAAGCGGCCCTGAAATCAGACAATGCAATCTTTCAGGTAAACCGCATTCGCCGGGTTTACGACTGCTACGCAGCCGAGCGGGGGCAAGCCCCCTCGCCACAAGAGCCCCGCAGCCACGGGGGAACACGTCGGATCAGCCGAGCAGTTTCTGCAACTGCGCAGTGGTATCCACCGCGCCCATGGTCTTCGCCGCATCCAGCGCGGACACGCCATTGGCGTCCTTGGCTTTCGGGTCGGCGCCTTTGCTGATCAGGTAGTCGACGATTTCAACGCGGTTGAACATCGCCGCCATCATCAGCGCCGTACGGCCGTCGAACGACGAACCTTCCACTTGCGCCCCACCGTCGACCAACGCCTTGACCACCGCCAGATCACCCTTGAACGCGGCACCGGCAATCGGGCTCTGGCCGTTGTCGTTGCGGATTTCCGGGTCGGCCTTGTGTTCCAGCAACACTTTCACGGTTTCCACATGACCGTGGTACGCGGCGAGCATCAGCAAAGTGTCGCCCTTGTGGTTGCGCAGGTTCGGCGGCAGGCGTTTGGTCAGCAGCGCAGCCATCATGGCCGCATCGCCCTCGCGCGCTTTGTTGAACACCTGTTCGGCAAATTCAGCGGCTTCTTCGGGCGTCATCTGGCGGCTTTGGTCTGACATGAGGGACTCCATCTTCGGTCGTTCGGAAAGCCGACAGTTTCCCGAGCGCTCCGGCGCCTGTCACTCCTTTTTTCTCATGGGCGGCCATAGCCAGATTCAATAGCGGTACTTGCCCGAGTGAATATCCGCCAGCACTTGCCCGGTGACTTGCACGTAGGTCTGGGTGCCCGGCAGCCAGGCGTAGATCGGGTCATCGCCGGTCTTGCCGGGGTCGAAGGCTTCGTCCTTGAGTCGGGTCTTCTGGTATTTGAAGGTCCCGGTGGTTTCCATTTTCACTTTCACCCGCAGGAACAATGGCACGGCATAGGCGGGCATTTGCTGGCGGGCAAAACTCAGCAATTCACTGAAATCCAGGGTCGCCAGGGACTCGGCAGGCGTAATCGCCGCCATTCCGGCGCGACCATTGGTGTTGCGGATTTCCACACCGTAGGCCACCGCCTCGCAGATGTTCGGGTGCTTCAACAGGATGTTTTCGACCTCGGTGGTCGAGACGTTCTCGCCCTTCCAGCGGTAGGTGTCACCCAGGCGATCAACGAACTGCGCGTGACCGAAACCAATGTTGCGCAGCAGGTCACCAGTGTTGAAGTAGCGATCACCCTTGGCGAACACGTCGTGGAGCACGACTTTCTCGGTTTTCTGCGGATCGGTGTAGCCGTCCAGCGGCGCCTTGTCATCGATTTTCGCCAGCAACAAGCCCTGCCCGCCCTTGGCCACTTTGCTCATCAAACCCTTGGCGTTGCGAATTGGCGCACCGCTGTCGTGGTCGTACGCCACCAGTTCCCAGGACATCAGGGAAAACCCGATGGTGTTGTCGAAGTTGAGGATATTGGTGAAACCGATGTTGCCGTCGCTGGCCGCGTAGAGCTCGCAGATGTGACTTACCCCAAAGCGCGTCTTGAATTCGCGCCATGCGCCGGGACGCAGGCCGTTGCCGATCATCTTGGTCACGCCGTGTTTGCTGTCGTCGGCACTGACCGGTTGATCGACCAGGTAACGGCACAGTTCGCCGACATAACCGAGGGTGGTCGCGCGGTATTTGCGCACGTCGCTCCAGAACTGGCTGGCGCTGAATTTGCGCCGAATGGCAAACCCCGAGGCGCCGCTGATGGCCGAGCCCCAGCACACGCAAAGCCCGGTGGCGTGATAAAGCGGCAAGGTGCAATAGACGACATCTTGCGGCTGCATATCCAGGGCAATCATGCCGAAGCTCGCGGAGCTGCGCATCCAGCGCCCGTGCTTGAACACCCCCGCCTTGGGCAACCCCGTGGTACCGGAGGTGTAGATATAGAAGCAAGTGTCATCGAAAAACACTTGCTGACTGCTGGCCGGGTTGTCGTCGGGTGCATCAGCGCTGGCCATCATCAGGTTGACGAAGCTGTCGGGCGAAATGCCCGGATAGCTGTAGGTGTCGCGGTCAGCGACGAACCAGGTGCGCGTCGCCGGAATGGAAACCCGCTCGCGAACCGCCGAATACGCCGGCACCAGTTCTTCGCCGACAATGATCGCCACCGGCGCCACCAGGTTCAGGCTGTGGGCCAGGGTATCGCGGGTTTGCGAGGTATTGAGCAAGGCGCTGATCGCCCCGACCTTGGCCACCGCCAGGATCGTGACCAGCAACTCGGGACGGTTTTCGATGAAGATCGCCACCACATCGCCCTTGCCGACGCCTTGGCCGATCAGGTGATGGGCAATCCGGTTGGCCCACTGATTGACCTGTGTATAGGTCAGCGCCACCTCATCTTGCAGTAACGCCATGCCGTCGGGATTGCGCAACGTGGCTTGTTCGAAGGTCCAGCCGAGGCCACACGGTTGGGTCGGGTCCGTGACGTTAGCGACCTTCATGCCCTTCACCACCCGGGGAATGGCTTTGGCGATGGTCGGCAGTTTGCGGAGCATCATGCCCCAGGTAATCGTGTCGCTCATGGTAGCTCCCGTTCGATCTTCTTATTGTCGGGCGGCGTTGATTGAGCCCGAAAATACGTCAGCGGTTCTGGAGCTGTACACGCGGTTTTTGCAATGTTTTGTATCCGCCGTCGATACCAGTGAAAACGCGAACCCTGGCGGTGTGATTCGTTCCATCAAATTGCGCGAGACCACGCAAAATGCAGGATGCACGATGGCCTTTCATGCAGATTGCACGAAAGCAAAAAACCGTCATATAAATAACTTATTGATTTATAACGACTTTTAAAATTTCAGGTGCTGGCACAATCGCTGCAACTACCTCTCCATGCTTGCTAATCAAGTGCTAACGGAGCTGATAGACATGAGCCTGATCCAAGAAAAATTTACCTCGCTGTTCTCCAACTTCGACGTGACCACCCAGGCACGACCTGACGGCGGCATCCTGCTGACACTGCGCAGCACCGAAGGCAAAGTCTTTAAACGTTCGATTTCCTACCAGCAATTGCATGCTGGCGATCAACTGTCGTGGGTGATCAGTGCGATCCGCCGTGACCTGGCTGAACAGGCCAGTGAACTGCCACAGATCTCCATGCTGCAAAGCCAGCAACGGTTTGCACTGCCGACTTATCATTCGGCGTAAATCGTTCGACGCTGTAAACAAACAGGCCGTGAGAGCTTTCGCTTCACGGCCTGAGTTGTTACTGGACTCACACAAATATCTGGACTCACACAAATATCTGGACTCACACAATCCCTGTAGGAGCGAAGCTTGCTCGCGAAGACGTCGGGTCAGCCAACACTGATGTCGCCTGGCACACCGCCTTCGCGAGCAAGCCCGCTCCCACAGGGTTATGTGGGGTTTAGAAGGTAGATGGATCAATCCGCGCGAAGCTGTCGACGGTCACATGCCCGGCTAACTCACCACCCTCTCGCGCCAACCCGCAAGTCGCCATACCCGCGGTGCGCGCCGCGTCGAGTTCCTCGACGATATCGGACAGGAACAGAATCTGCCCCGGCTCCAAGCCAATCGCCTGAGTAATTCGCGCGTAAGACTGCGCCTCACGCTTGGGTCCCGAGGTGGTGTCGAAGTAACCGCTGAACAGCGGCGACAAATCCCCCGCCTCCGAGCAGCCGAAGATCAGCTTTTGCGCCTGGATCGAGCCCGAGGAATACACAAACAGTTGATAACCGTCCTGATGCCAGCGCTTGAGCGCTTCAACGGCATCGGGGTAAACGTGGCCCTTCAACTGACCTGCCTGATAGCCCTGCTCCCAAACCATGCCTTGCAACGCCTTGAGCGGCGTGGCTTTGCGATCTTCGGCGATCCAGCCCAGGAGGATTTCGATCACCCGTTCAGCGTTCGCCTCGGGTTCATTACTGTCCCGGCGCACGGCGTCCAGTTGCTCGGCAACGTCCGCCCGTGCGGCGTGCTGGCGAACGAAGTCCGGCAGGTGTTTGGCAGCGTAGGGAAACAACACGTCGAACACAAAACTCACCGCGCTGGTGGTGCCTTCGATGTCGGTGAGAATCGCTTTGATCGGCATCGGCTCAGTCCTCCAGGCGCGGGAAGCGATTGGCGATGTCTTCGCCGGTGAACTTGGCGACCCAGCCTTCCGGGTTATTAAACAGACGGATCGCGACGAAATGCGGATGCTCGCCCATGTCGAACCAGTGCGGCGTGCCGGCTGGCACCGAAATCAGGTCGTTTTTCTCGCAGAGCACGGCATAGACGTAATCGTCGATGTGCAGGGTAAACAGCCCACGGCCGGCAACGAAAAATCGCACTTCGTCTTCGCCATGGCGGTGCTCATCGAGGAACTTGGCGCGCAGTTCGGCTTTTTGCGGGTGATCGCTGTTCAGGCTGATGACATCGACGGTGATGTAGCCACGCTCGGTCATCAGCTTGTCGATTTGTTCCTGGTAAGCGGCGATTACTTCTTCCTGGCTGGCGCCGGGCTGGATTTTCGCGGTGGCTTGCCAGCGGTCGAAGCGCACACCCTGTTCAGCCAGGGTCGAGGCGATGTCTTCGAAGTGGGTCAGGACCTTGTTCGGTATTTCCGGGCTTGAAACGTGATAAACGGACAGGCTGCTCATGGGGCAATTCCTCGGTATCAGCCGCGCCTTCCGGTTCTTTCAGACCGGTCAGGCCAGGCGTTTCATCAGGCAAATGGGCTACTTCTGGTGAAGTCAGCCTTGGCGGTTCATGACGCTGCGGGTCTTCAACTCGCATTCGAACAAAAATTCAAAGGCCTCGATCTGGCGTAGCGCATCGCTCATGCGTGCGCCCCAGGTGTAGAGGCCGTGGCCGCGAATCAAGTAGCCGACGCAATCGGGATGGGCGTCCAGCCAAGGCTGCACCTTGGCGGCCAGGCGCGCAATGTCCTGATCATTGTCGAAAATCGGTACCCGCACCCGGGACTCGTGGGTGGAAATGCCGCTGAAGGCTTTTTGCAGTTCGTAGTCTTCGAATTCGATGAAGTCTTGCGGGGTCAGGCGCGAAAGCACCGTAGCGTTCACCGAATGGGTGTGCAGCACCGCACCGATTTCCGGGCGCCAGCTATACAGCTGGGTGTGCAGCAGGGTTTCGGCGGACGGCTTTTTGCCCGGTTCAAGGCTGTTGCCCGACAGGTCGGTGGCCAGCACATCGTCATGGCCCAACTGGCCTTTGTGCTTGCCGGAGACGGTCAGCAGCGCTTCGGTCGGTGACAGGCGCGTCGAGTAATTGCTGCTGGTGGCCGGCGACCAGCCGCGACCATACAAAAAACGCCCGGCGTCGATGATTTCCTGGGCGAGGTGTTCACGGGTAAGGCTCATGGCCGGTCCTCTTGCATACGTGTGGCAATGATAACGGCAGCCGCGAAGGCTGCGAGGCTGGCGATACTAAAGGTCAATGTGGCGCCGAGGGCATTCCAGCTGTAGCCGGAATACAACGCGCCGAGTGCGCCGCCAGTGCCGGCCAGTGCCGCGTACAACGCCTGGCCCTGGCCTTGCTGGCGTGCGCCGAAACTACGTTGCACGAACTGGATGGCAGCCGCGTGAAAGCTGCCGAAAGTGGCCGCGTGCAACACCTGCGCGAGCAGCAGCACCCACAAAAATTCAGCAAACGAACCTAGCAGCAACCAGCGCAGGGCCGCCAGCAGAAAACTCGCCAGTAACACCCGGCGAACCGAGAAACGCGCCAGGATCTTGCTCATGGCCAGGAACATCAGGACTTCAGCCACCACACCGACTGCCCAGAGCATTCCGATCACGCCACGGCTGTAACCGAGACGCTCAAGGTGCAAGGTCAGGAAGGTGTAATACGGACCGTGACTCATCTGCATCAGCGCCACACAACCGTAAAACGCCAACACGCCGGGGCTGCGCAGTTGCTTGAGGAAGCCCTCCCCAGTCACTCGTTCGCTCTGCACCGGTTGCGCGTTCGGCACCCACACGCTGCTGACGACGATCCCGGCCATGATCAGCACCAACGCGAAGGGATAGACATCCAGGCTCAGCCATTCGAAGACCCGCCCGAGCGCAACCACGGTGATGATAAAACCGATAGAACCCCACAAACGGATCTGGCTGTAACGAGAGGTCTGGCCCTTCAGGTGCGCCAAGGTAATGACTTCGAACTGCGGCAGCACCGCGTGCCAGAAGAACGCGTGCAAGGCCATGACCATCGCCAGCCAGGCGTAGGTTTTACTGACAAAAATCAGCGAGAACGTCAGCAGCGTGCAGACCGCGCCGAAGCGCACGATGGCCAGGCGTCGGCCGGTGTAGTCACCGAGCCAACCCCAGATGTTCGGCGCCACGCAGCGCATCAGCATCGGGATCGCCACCAGTTCGCCGATGCGCGCGCTGGAAAAACCCAGGTGATCGAAGTACAGCGCCAGGAATGGCGCTGTCGAACCGAGCAAGGCGAAATAGAACAGATAGAAACTGGAAAGCCGCCAGTACGGGAGCGCCGCCAAAGTCGTCAGACCAAAGCGGCTGTGAGGTCAGCCATTAAAGCTGACCCAACACCGGCGTGCTCACCCGCACATCGGCGTTCTGCCCACGGTGACGCAGCAGGTGATCCATCAGCACGATGGCCATCATCGCTTCGGCAATCGGCGTGGCACGGATGCCGACGCACGGGTCGTGACGGCCCTTGGTGATCACGTCCACCGGGTTGCCATGGATGTCGATGGAACGGCCCGGCGTGGTGATGCTCGACGTTGGCTTCAGCGCCAGGTGCGCCACGATTGGCTGACCCGACGAGATCCCGCCGAGAATGCCGCCAGCGTTGTTGCTGAGGAACCCTTGCGGAGTCATTTCATCGCGGTGTTCGGTGCCGCGCTGGGCGACGCTGGCGAAACCGGCGCCGATTTCCACGCCCTTGACCGCGTTGATGCTCATCAGCGCGTGGGCCAGTTCAGCGTCGAGACGGTCGAAGATCGGCTCGCCGAGGCCGGGCATCACGCCTTCAGCGACCACGGTGATCTTCGCGCCGACCGAATCCTGGTCGCGGCGCAACTGGTCCATATAGGCTTCCAGTTCCGGCACCTTGTCCGGGTCGGGGCTGAAGAAGGCGTTTTCTTCCACCGAATCCCAGGTCTTGAACGGGATCTCGATCGGACCGAGCTGGCTCATGTAGCCACGAATGACGATGCCCTGGGTCGCCAGGTATTTCTTGGCAATCGCCCCCGCCGCCACACGCATCGCGGTTTCCCGCGCCGAGCTGCGACCGCCGCCGCGATAATCGCGTTCGCCGTATTTGTGGTGGTAGGTGTAGTCGGCGTGCGCCGGGCGGAACAGATCCTTGATCGCCGAGTAGTCCTTGGACTTCTGGTCGGTGTTGCGGATCAACAGGCCGATGGCGCAACCGGTGGTGCGGCCTTCGAACACGCCGCTGAGGATTTCGACTTCGTCGGCTTCCTGGCGCTGGGTGGTGTGGCGGCTGGTGCCGGGTTTGCGGCGGTCAAGGTCACGCTGCAGATCCTCCAGGGAAATCTCCAGACCCGGCGGGCAGCCGTCGACAATGGCGACCAACGCCGGACCATGGCTTTCGCCAGCGGTGGTGACAGTGAACAGCTTGCCGTAGGTATTGCCGGACATGCGGGACGCTCCGTGAAATCGAACCTGAATACGTAATGCGCGCCAGTATACGCAGGCTACCCAAGTAGTTCATCCTCGAACCTTATGGGTGCCCGCGAGTCCAACCGGCATCTTGTTCATGATGGCGTGATGATGCTGCGAGTTCTAGCCTTGAGCCTTACCCTGTTTACTGGCTTCGTCCAGGCAACCGTCCTACAACGGCCGATCACTTTGGATACCGGCACCGGAGAGCTTTTCGGCTCTTTGTTGCTGCCAAAATCCGACACGCCGGTGCCGGTTGTCCTGATCATTTCCGGCTCCGGTCCTACGGATCGCGACGGAAACAACCCCGACGGGGGACGCAACGATAGCCTCAAGCGCCTGGCCTGGGTGCTGGCCAAACACAACATCGCCAGCGTGCGCTACGACAAGCGCGGCGTGGCGGCGAGCCTGGCCGCGACCCCGGACGAGCGCAATCTGTCGGTGGAAGCCTATGTCGCCGACGCCGAAGCCTGGAGCCAGAAACTCAAAGCTGACCCGCGCTTTGGCAAACTGATTTTGCTGGGCCACAGCGAAGGCGCGCTGATTGCCACGCTGGCGGCGCCGAGCGTCGATGCGGCGGCGGTGATTTCCATGTCCGGCAGCGCTCGGCCAGTCGATCAGGTACTGCGCCAGCAACTGAGCAATCGACTGCCACCACCGTTGATGCTGCGCAGCAATGAATTGCTCGACAGCCTCAAGGCTGGCCACACCGACGACAATGTGCCGCCGCAATTGCAGGTGATTTTCCGTCCGAGCGTGCAGCCGTACCTGATTTCGCTGTTCCGCCAGGACCCGGCGGGGGCCTTCGCCAAACTGAAGATGCCCGCGCTGGTCATTCAGGGCACCAGCGATATCCAGGTCGGTGTCGGTGACGCCAAGCTCCTCAAGGCCGCCAAACCGGACGCCGAACTGGCAGTGATCGAAGGCATGAACCACGTCATGCGCATCGTCCCCAACGATGTGAAGCGGCAATTGGCCTCCTACAAGGACCCGAATTTGCCGCTGGCCGCCGAACTCGGCACGCGCATCCTCGGGTTTATTGACGGACTTCGCTCCAGTTAAGCGCTGTTTAAGCGCTATTTGCCCTCCAGTCTTGAAAAAAACGGCCGATAAGCCTTTGTCGCCAGCGTTATGACTGGCGGCAAGCAGCGCTTGGACAGGACCTCGCCGTTATGACTGATACCCCGACTTCACCCGACACCACCGCTGAAAAAGACACACCGCCAGCGGTCGAGCTGCCGTGGGCGGACGTCCACGTCGAGCACCACAAGATGCTCCGTCTGGCGCCGCTGCAGACCGACCGCAACACCGGCGGACGGCCATTGCGCTTTGTCGAGTTCGGTTACGCCGAGCGCAACGACAAGCAGCGCAGCCTGATGCGCATGACCATCTCGCTGCCCGGCCAGCGGGTGCGCAAGGAACAGAATCATCTGGACGTCTGGGTCGATCACGAAACCAGACGCGTGCATTTCGGCCCCGCCAGCGGTTTGCAGATTGAACCGATGAACCGTGGTATCGGGCGCTACCTGGCCGCCCAAGGCATTACCTGGGCGAAAAAGCGCTGGCCTGCTTATACCGTCGACGGCAGCGATCTGAACAACAAGGATGCGCTGAACGAAGACACACGCCTACGTCGCGATCACTTTTTGCGCATGCATGGTTTTGATGTGGTCTACGCCGACGCCCAGCATTTGAAAGGCAGCGTCAAAGAGGTGCAGGTCGGCGACCTGTTGGCGGACTGGAATCGCGAAAAACTGCAACAGGTGGAAATTCTCGAAGCCGCGCAGATGTTGCAGCAGGCCGAGCAGAACCTGGCCGAGCAGGAAGTGAAGCTCAAGAAACACGAAGAAAAAGTCAGCAAGTACAAGCGTGAAGACGCTGGGCTGCGCTTTACGATTACGTGCCTGGTGGCGTTTTCGGTGTTTCAGGCGGGGTTGTTGATCTGGATTGCTACGCACCGCTAATCCGCGGCGCGGCCATTCGCGGGCAAGCCTCGCTCCTACAGGGGGTCATACAAAATCCGTAGGAGCGAGGCTTGCCCGCGAAGCTTTTAGGGTTAAACGCGGGAAGCGAAGAGTGCCTGATGATCGCGGCACTGCTCCGCCGTCAACATGAACACCCCATGCCCACCGCGCTCGAAATCGAGCCAGGCGAAATCGACTTCCGGGTACAGCGCCTCGACGTGAACCTGGCTGTTGCCCACTTCGACAATCAGCAAACCCTTCTCGGTCAGGTGATTCGCCGCTTCGGCGAGCATCCGGCGCACCAGGTTCAAGCCGTCATCGCCGCAGGCCAGGCCCAACTCCGGTTCGTGCTGGTATTCGTCCGGCATGTCAGCGAAATCTTCCGCATCGACGTAGGGCGGGTTCGACACGATCAAGTCGAAACGTTGCCCCGGCAAGCCATCGAAACCATCGCCCTGAACCGTGTACACCCGCTCATCGACGCCGTGGCGCTCGATGTTCTGGTTGGCCACTTCCAGCGCTTCAAACGACAGGTCCGCCAGCACCACTTCGGCGTTCTGGAATTCGTAGGCACAGGCGATGCCGATGCAACCGGAACCGGTGCACAAGTCGAGAATCCGCGCAGGATCGCTGCCCAGCCACGGCGCAAAACGTTTTTCGATCAGCTCACCGATCGGTGAACGCGGGATCAGCACGCGCTCATCGACAATAAACGACATGCCGCAGAACCACGCCTCGCCCAACAGGTAAGCGGTGGGAATGCGTTCTTCGATGCGACGCTTGAGCAAGCGTTGCAGATTGACCAGCTCATCCTCTTCCAGATTGCAGTCCAGATAGCTGTCGGCAATTTCCCACGGCAGGTGCAGCGCACCCAACACCAGTTGACGGGCTTCATCCCAGGCGTTGTCGGTCCCATGGCCGAAAAACAGATCCTCCCCATGGAAGCGGCTGACGGCCCAACGGATATGGTCACGCAGGGTACGAAGTCGGGAAGTGATCACGGGGCAACTCCAAATAAAACGACTGGCAAAAAAACGACTGGCGATTCTAACAGCCAAAACGCGCCACGACGACGCAGGAAAAACACCGGATCAGATGTAGGACTCATCCATTTTTCCGGTTGGCTATTGAACAGAATGAGTATCTTGACAAGGCTGCAAGCCAGCAACGACGGTGCCTACGATGGTAGCGATTCACAGAACCGCTCAGCCAGAGGACAATGTCGCAAAAGCCCCACTCCAAGGAGCCCCAGAATGTCCGTTCCAAAAACGATGTTTCAACTCAGCGGTCGCGGTTATGCGGCGGCCAATCTGAGCCATGCGACCGTGGTCATCATCGATGCCCAGAAAGAATACCTCAGCGGCCCACTGGCCCTGAGCGGCATGGATGCTGCCGTCGCGAACATCAAGCAACTGGTGGCCGCTGCCCGTGCAGCCGGTCGGCCGATCGTGCACGTGCGTCACCTCGGCACCGTCGGCGGGCTGTTCGATCCACAGGGCGAGCGCGGGGAATTCATCCCGGGCCTGGAGCCACAGGCCGATGAAACCATTATTGGCAAGCTGCTACCGAGCGCGTTCCACGGCACCACGCTGTACGACCGCTTGCAAGAACTCGGCACTTTGGACCTGATCGTCTGCGGCTTCATGAGCCACTCCAGCGTCAGCACCACCGTACGCGCGGCGAAGAACCTGGGCTTCCGTTGCACCCTGGTGGAAGATGCCTGCGCGACTCGCGACTTGCCGTACAAGGGTGGCGTCCTGAGCGCCGAGCACGTTCAGCAGACCGAAATGGCGATCATGGCGGACAATTTTGCCACCCTTGCCCTGACTCACGAGCTGATCTGATCGACGTCAGATGAGCGGTTCATGCCGCCGCTCATCCGCAAAAGCCTATCATTTGCTGCAATTGCCTTAGCCTCAGGAACATCCCGGTCAACTCCCGGTCGAAGGGCCGATACCCATTGAGGAAGGTCGGAATGAAGTTATCCGATGGTTTTGACGCACGCCGCTTGCGGCCCAAAGGCCAAAGCAACTGGCGTTTTCGATTCGGCGCAGCCATTGCCGCCCTGCTGGCGATGCTCGGCGTGTTGATGACGCTGGCCGGTGTCGGCAGCCTGCTCGGCCACGCGCCCGCCATGGGCGAGCTGAACACCAACAAGGTCGGTTCGGCAGTGATTCTGGTGATTGGTCTGTTCGTTCTGTATATCGGCGTGTGGCTGTGGCGTCGCTGCCGTCGCCGTTCGCGCCAATCGCAAGCGCTGAACATGGCTCCGCATCTGATGAAAAAACACGACTGAATCCAGGGCCCGGCGTTACGCCGGGCGCCAATTGTTATGGATAGCGTCTCGACTTGGGTAAACTGGCCGCCCTTCGCGGAGGCTGACATGCAAGACGACGATTTTTCCCTGTTCAAAAGTGCGATCCAAGGCGTCAAGCCGATCAAGCACGATCGCGCCGAAACCGGCAAACCCAAGGCTGACCGCGCGCAGATCGCCAAGCTGCGTCAGGCCGCCACCGTGCGCACTGATGCCACCACCGTAGACGGGTTGTCCGATCAGTTTGTGATCGATGTCGGCCCGGAAGACGAGTTGATGTGGGCCCGCGACGGCGTTCAGGAAAGCCAGATCCGCAAACTCAAGATTGGCCAGATCCCGTTCGAAGGCAGTCTCGACCTGCACGGCATGAACGTGGAAAAGGCCCGGGAAACCCTTTGGGCCTTTCTCGCTGAAGCGACCAAATTCGAAATCCGCTGCGTGCGCGTCACCCACGGCAAGGCTGTACGCCTGGACGGCAAGCGGCCGATGATCAAAAGTCACGTCAACACCTGGCTGCGCCAACATTCACAGGTGCTCGGTTTTACCTCCTGCCAACCGAAACACGGCGGCGCAGGAGCGGTTTATGTGATGCTCAAACGCACCATGATGGAAGGTCGCGACGAGTAAAGCTGTCGCGCCACGCTTGCAGCGCCGTGTCCGCCACCGTACCCTTGCCCTTTGCGAAAAATCCCACAGGTAGTTTCATGTCCCTGGAACAGAATTACACCGCGATTCTCGGCCAATTGGGCGAGGACGTGTCCCGCGAGGGCCTGCTCGACACGCCAAAACGTGCCGCCAAAGCCATGCAGTACCTCTGCCGCGGTTATGAACAGACACTGGAAGAAGTCACCAACGGTGCCTTGTTCAGCTCCGACAACAGCGAAATGGTGTTGGTCAAGGACATCGAGCTCTACTCGTTGTGCGAACACCACCTGCTGCCGTTCATCGGCAAGGCCCACGTCGCCTACATCCCGAGCGGCAAGGTATTGGGGCTGTCGAAAGTCGCGCGGATCGTCGATATGTACGCCCGCCGCCTGCAGATCCAGGAAAACCTCAGCCGCCAGATCGCCGATGCGGTCCAGCAAGTCACCGGCGCCCTGGGCGTTGCGGTGGTGATCGAGGCCAAGCACATGTGCATGATGATGCGCGGTGTCGAGAAACAGAATTCGTCGATGATCACTTCGGTGATGCTCGGTGAGTTCCGCGAAAACGCAGCGACTCGCAGCGAGTTTCTCAGCCTGATCAAGTAATCTGCGGCACGAAGAAAACCGGCATTCATCGCCGGTTTTTTTTCGCCTGTGAAAAATCAGGTAAGCTGCGTGCCTTTCTCAATTCCCACCGTGAGGCTTTCAACGTGTTCGTAAAAGCGCTTCGTGTCGGCCTTGGCCAACTGATCATCTTCATCGACTTCATCACCCGCCCGGGCAAAAAACAGCGCCCGGCCGAGGCTCAGGCTCAGGTCAACTCCGCCGCCAAGGACCTGACCCTGTATCAGTTCCACGCCTGCCCGTTCTGCGTGAAAACCCGCCGCACCTTGCGCCGTTTGAACGTGCCGGTGGCATTGCGCGATGCGAAGAACAACGAACAGGATCGCCAGACCCTGCTGGACCAGGGTGGCAAAATCAAAGTGCCGTGCCTGCGGATTGAAGAGAATGGGCAGACCACGTGGATGTATGAGTCCAAGGTGATTATTGATTATCTGGATAAGCGGTTTGCAGCGGTCTGATGGGTTTACGGTGTTCTGACTGACGCCTTCGCGAGCAAGCCCGCTCCCACAGGTGACCGAGTTCCGTCAGGTGAAACGCGGTCGAATGTGGGAGCGGGCTTGCTCGCGAAGAGGCAGGCCCAGACACCACAAAATCCAGACAAAAATAAACCGGCCCCTGAGCCGGTTTATTCATTTCTACCCTCCCCTCAAGCCGCTTTCGCCACTAGAGCCTCCCTCACCACCGCCGCCAACCGCTTCACCCCTTCCTCCAACCGCGCCGGGTCGATGTGGCTGAAGTTCAGCCGCAGATGCCCGGGATTGTTGTCCGGGTCCGGAAAGAACGGTTCGCCCGGCATAAACGCCACATCCGCAGCCAGCGCAGCCTTGAGCAAGGTTCGAGTATCCAGCGGCTGCTTGAGCGTCAGCCAGAAAAACAGCCCGCCTTGCGGCACGTTCCAGTCTGCCAGATCAGAAAAATGGGTTTCCAGCGTCGACTGGAAAGCATCCCGCCGCACCCGATAGAAGTCCCGCAACTCGCTAAGGTGATGCTGGAATTTCTCAGTGCCGATCCATTGCAGTGCCTGCCACTGCCCTACCCGATTGGTGTGCAGGTCCGCCGACTGCTTGAGTTTCAACAAGTGCGGGAACAGGTCCGGGCTGGCAATCAGGTAACCGACCCGCAGGCCCGGCAACAGGGTTTTGGACACGGTGCCGGTGTAGATCCAACTGGCCTTTTTCAACCGACTGACAATCGGTGTGGCACTGCCGCCGTCGAAGGTCAGCTCGCGGTACGGTTCGTCTTCGATCAGCGTGACGCCGAATTCGTCCAGCAACGCCGCCACGGCATCGCGTTTGGCTTCGCTGTAGCGCACCGCCGATGGGTTCTGGAAGGTCGGGATCAGGTAGATGAAGGCGGGTTGGTGCTGTTCCATGCGCGCACGCAACTGAGCCAGGTTCGGGCCGTCGGCCTCCTGCGGCACGGTGATGCAGTCAGCGCCGAACAGCTGGAAAATCTGCAACGCTGCCAGATACGTTGGCGCTTCCAGCAAAATCTCGGTGCCTTTGTCGATGTAAAGCTTGGCGGCCAGATCAAGGGTTTGCTGGGAACCGCTGACTACCAGCACCTGACTCGCCTCACACGGCACGCCCAGCGCCCGCGCCTCGGCAGCCAGGGCTTCACGCAGTGCCGGCTCGCCTTCGCTCATGCCGTATTGGCCCATGGACAGCGGCATGTCGGCCCACTCGACTTTCGGCAGCATGACTTCAGCCGGCAAGCCGCCGGCGAACGACATCACCTCCGGGCGCTGGGCTGCGGCGAGGATTTCACGGATCAAAGAACTTTTAAGGCGCGAGACACGTTCGGAAAAAGCCATGGGGTCACCGGTAGCGAGGCCTGAGGAAAATGAGTCAAACTGGTTGACCGAAATTACGACAGCTTGAGCGGATACGTCAATATGCTTGACCTTAAAAATCCCACGACCCAGCAACATGCCATGGAAGCGTTTTTCTTCGGCTACCAGGCGTTCACCGCCAAGGCTGACGAAATGCTTGAGCGCCGAGGCTTGAGCCGGGTGCATCAACGCATCGTGTTTTTCATCGCCCGTTACCCGAACCTGAGCGTGAAGGAATTGCTGGCGTTGCTCGGCGTGACCAAGCAGGCGCTGAACATGCCGCTGCGGCAACTGGTGGAAATGCATCTAGTGAACAGCGTGGCGTCCGAGACCGACAAGCGTAAGCGGCTGCTGGAGTTGACCGAGGATGGCGCGCGATTCGAGCAGTCGCTGCGGCGTGAGCAGGTGAAATTGCTGGAGCGGGTGTTTGCTGAAGCTGGAGAGGCGGCGGTGGATGGGTGGTTGGCGGTGAATCTGGCGCTGGGGAAAAGCCAAATGACCGCGGACTAAGCGGACTGTCTGTTGGATTTTTATGAATTGATCTAGCGCCTTCGCGAGCAAGCCCGCTCCCACAGGTGATCGGGTTCCTTCAGGGGAATGCGGTCGAGTGTGGGAGCGGGCTTGCTCGCGAAGGGGTCCGAACAAGCGATATATCCCTATCGCCAAACTTTTCGTCGACAAAATCAAAAACATTATTTGCTTTATTTGTATACAAAAGCATAATCCACTTCGTGCGAGTTCCTGACCAAGCGGTCAACAAATTCGCAAGTGCCTCAAAGGGCCGCTGCCACCCTCATGGGTCCGGCCCTGGAAATAAAAATAAAACTCTTGAGGAGTACTCGCTGTGGAAAGCCGCAAATCCGAAGCCCCGTCGCTGGAACTCTCGCCGCCGTTACGCAATGGCTTGCTTGAGCGCATCTTCAAACTCACCTTGCACGGCACCACGGTGAAGACCGAGCTGATTGCCGGTCTGACAACCTTCATCACCATGGCTTACATCATCTTCGTCAACCCGAACATCATGGCTGACGCCGGCATTGATCACGGCGCCGCGTTCGTCGCCACCTGCATCGCCGCTGCGCTGGGCTGCCTGTTGATGGGCCTGTACGCCAACTGGCCGGTCGGCCTGGCGCCGGGCATGGGCCTCAACGCATTCTTCACCTACACCGTGGTCGGCACCATGGGCTACAACTGGGAAACCGCCCTCGGCGCGGTGTTTGTCTCCGGTGTGTTGTTCATGATCCTGACCTTCTCGCGCATCCGCGAATGGCTGCTCAACAGTATTCCGGTCAGCCTGCGCTACGCCATGGGCGCCGGTGTCGGACTGTTCCTGGGGATCATCGGCCTGAAAACCGCCGGCATCATCGTTGCCAGCCCGGCGACCCTGATCAAGCTCGGCTCCCTGCGCGAACCCGGCCCGCTGCTCGCCGCCATCTGCTTCCTGATGATTGCCGTGCTCAGCTACCACAAAGTGTTCGGCGCAATCCTCATCAGCATCATTACCGTGACCGCCGCCGGTTGGGGCCTGGGCCTCGTCCATTACGAAGGCATCATGTCCGCCCCGCCAAGCCTGGCGCCGACCTGGATGGCCATGAACATTGCCGGCGTGTTCAACGTCAGCATGATCAGTGTGGTGCTGGCGTTCCTCTTCGTGCACATGTTCGATACCGCCGGAACCTTGATGGGCGTTGCTCAGCGCGCCAATCTGGTGAACGCGGATGGGCGCATCGAAAACCTCTCCCGCGCCATGAAAGCCGACAGCGCCTCCAGCGTATTCGGGGCGATGGTCGGTGTCCCTCCAGTAACAAGCTATGTAGAAAGTGCCGCGGGTGTAGCCGCTGGTGGTCGGACTGGTCTTACCGCTGTGACCGTAGGTGTGCTATTTATTGCCGCGATGTTCTTCGCGCCACTGGCTGGCATGATTCCGGCTTACGCCACCGCCGGTGCGCTGATTTATGTAGCGATGCTGATGATGAGCGGCATGGCGCACATCGAATGGGATGAAGCGACCGACAGCATTCCGGCGATCGTTACCGCGATCATGATGCCGTTGACCTTCTCGGTCGCCGACGGCATCGCGCTGGGCTTTATCACTTACGTGGTGCTGAAGGCCGGCACCGGCAAGTACAAGGAAATTTCCGTCAGTTTGTGGGTGCTCTGCGCGATCTTCATCGCC
Source organism: Pseudomonas sp. 5Vm1k (assembly GCF_056161485.1). NCBI lineage: Bacteria > Pseudomonadati > Pseudomonadota > Gammaproteobacteria > Pseudomonadales > Pseudomonadaceae > Pseudomonas > Pseudomonas sp. 5Vm1k. The sequence goes on along the minus strand of NZ_JBSPCZ010000005.1, from coordinate 294,661 downwards.
AAGTTCGTTTTCTTGTAAGCGGTCATAGCTTCAAACAGCCTCACCCCGTCGGGTGGGGCTTTTGCACATTAGGAGGAAAGTGATGAGTCTGGAAACCTGGCTGCTGTTCAGCGGCGCTGCGCTGGTGGTGATCCTGATCCCGGGGCCATTGTCTTTGCTGATGATCAGCAACAGCTTGAACTACGGTTTGCGCCGTTCTTACCCGGCGTTTCTCGGTGGGGTGATTGCGTCGATCTGTTTGCTCAGTGCGTCCGCGCTGGGTCTGGGCGCCCTGCTGCTGGCATCGGAACAGCTGTTCAGCGCGCTGAAGATCGTCGGCGCGCTGTACCTGTTCTACCTCGCCTGGCAGAGCTGGCAGCAATCGCGCCAGCCCTCCCACGGTGCCGAAGTGCCCCTGACGGCACCGGTGCCGCGCTTTCGTGCGCTGTTTGGGCGCGCGTTTGTGCTGGGCGCGAGCAACCCGAAAGACATCCTGTTCTTCGCCGCTTTCCTGCCGCAATTCTTGAGCGCCCAGCAACCATTCCTGCCGCAGTTGCTGGTGATGATTGCGACGTGGACGGTGCTGGATCTGTTGTGCAAGTTGGCTTATGGGCTGGGTGCACATGGCGCGGCGCGGTATCTGCGCAGTGGCAAGGGGCAGAGCTGGTTTAACCGGATCAGTGCCGGGTTGTTCAGTGGGGCGGGCGCGGCGTCGTTGTTGAGCCGTTAAGGGCAAAAGATCGCAGCCTCGTTGAACTCGACAGCTCCTACAGGGGAATGCGTTTCCATGTAGGAGCTGGCGAAGGCTGCGATCTTTTGACTTTCCCAAGGGCAAAAAAAAGCCCGCAGTGTGGGCGGGCAAAAGACCAAAGAAGCTTTATGCGCAGATTCTTGGGGGAGTCTAGCTTCCTCTGTAGGTCGAATAGCTGTACGGCGAAATCAGCAATGGCACATGGTAGTGATCCTGTTCGGCAGAGATGCCAAAGCGCAGCACCACCACATCCAGGAACGCCGGCTCCGGCAGTTGAACGCCACGGGCGCGGTAGTAATCGCCCGCATGAAACTGAACCTGATAGACCCCGGAACGGTAGTCATCGCCTTGCAACAACGGTGCATCGACACGGCCATCGCTGTTGGTGATCGCACTGGCGACCAATTCCAGTTGCGAGCCTTCAACGCGGTACAACTCGACCTTGATCGAGCTGCCCGGGCAACCGTGTGCAGCGTCCAAAACGTGTGTAGTCAAACGTCCCATTGATTCTGCGCGCCTGCCTGCATACAGCAGTCAGACCTCGCGCCTCCCGAAGTCAGTTAAAAAGGAGACCGCACCGTTTCGGAGCACGAAAAGCTGCGGCGAGCGACTGATTAAGACACTTTTCAAAAAAATTGTACACAATAAAAACGACATTTTTATCGCGACCACCGTCATCCGCGGATTCTCGGCCAATCTGACCACGAAGCATGCGTGCTGGGGACCTTCTATCCATTAGCTGACCAGTCAGGCAGGTTTCTTGCAGTAGCATCCCTTCATGACAGTTAATGAAAAATGCGAAAATTCAGGCTTACAAAGTGAATATAAAGTTGTATACAATCAGCCCATCGCTGTGACGCCAGCCTGTCATCCATCGCCAGGCCGCCACACAACTTGCTACCACGAATAAGAAGGAAGACTGCAGTGAGCGCTGACTACCCACGCGACCTGGTCGGTTACGGCAGTAACCCTCCGCACCCACACTGGCCGGGCAATGCCCGCATCGCCCTGTCCTTCGTGCTCAATTACGAAGAAGGTGGCGAGCGCAATATCCTGCACGGCGACAAAGAGTCTGAAGCCTTCCTCTCGGAAATGGTCTCGGCGCAGCCGCTGCAAGGCGCGCGCAACATGAGCATGGAATCCCTTTACGAGTATGGCAGCCGCGCCGGCGTGTGGCGGGTGCTGAAGCTGTTCAAGGAATTCGACATCCCGCTGACCATCTTCGCCGTGGCCATGGCCGCCCAGCGTCACCCAGATGTGATCCGCGCCATGGTCGATGCCGGCCACGAGATCTGCAGCCACGGCTATCGCTGGATCGACTACCAGTACATGGACGAAGCCCAGGAACGCGAGCACATGCTCGAAGCGATCCGCATCCTCACCGAACTCACCGGCGAACGCCCATTGGGCTGGTACACCGGCCGCACCGGCCCGAACACCCGTCGGCTGGTGATGGAAGAAGGTGGTTTCCTCTATGACTGCGACACCTACGACGACGACCTGCCCTACTGGGAACCAAACAACCCGACCGGCAAGCCGCACCTGGTGATCCCGTACACGCTGGACACCAACGACATGCGCTTCACCCAGGTCCAGGGTTTCAACAAGGGCGACGATTTCTTCGAATACCTCAAAGACGCATTCGACGTGCTGTACGCCGAAGGCGCCGAAGCGCCGAAGATGCTCTCGATCGGCCTGCACTGCCGCTTGATCGGCCGTCCGGCGCGTCTGGCCTCGCTCAAGCGCTTTATCGAATACGCTAAAAGTCATGAACAGGTGTGGTTCAGCCGCCGTGTCGACATCGCTCGCCACTGGCAGGAAACCCACCCGTACCAAGGGGCTGCCAAATGAGCACCTTTCAAACCGTCAAACCATCGACCCTGAGCCGCGACGCTTTCGTCAAAGCCTTCGCCGACATCTACGAACATTCGCCATGGGTGGCCGAGAAGGCTTTCGACTTGGGCCAGGACGCTTCGATCGACCAGATCGAAACCCTGCACCAACGCATGAGCGACATCCTGTTGAGCGCTGATCACGCCAGCCAACTGGCCCTGATCAACGCTCACCCGGACCTGGCCGGCAAAGCCGCCGTCCAGGGCCAACTGACCGAAGCCAGCACCAATGAACAAGCGGGCGCCGGTATTCACCAATGCACGGCCGAAGAGTTTCAACGCTTCACCGAGCTGAACGAGGCCTACAAAGCCAAGTTCAAGTTTCCCTTCATCATGGCGGTAAAAGGCAGCAACCGGCATCAGATCCTCGCGGCGTTCGAAACGCGCATTCACAACTCGGAAGACACCGAATTCAAATGCGCGCTGGCGGAGATCAACAAGATCGCCCTGTTCCGATTACTGACCCTATAGCGAGCCTGGCCCGAGAAACCTCATGAACGCTTGCGTTTCCCAGGGCCCTGCAAGCATCCCAAGCCAACTTATTAAAGGCAGACAAGAAGAATGAAAGCTTACGCCGTACCTTTCGAGAAGTTCGTCAACCTGGCCGACGCCCGCCTGGGCACCAAAATCATCTCGGTCACCGATGACTGGTTCGCTGATGCCAACCGCCTGTTCCAGCCGACTCCAGCGGTATGGAAAGAAGGCGTGTTCGATGACAACGGCAAGTGGATGGACGGCTGGGAATCGCGCCGCAAGCGCTTCGAAGGCTATGACAGCGCCGTGATCCGCCTGGGTGTAGCGGGCTCGATCAAAGGCGTGGACATCGACACTTCATTCTTCACCGGCAACTACCCGCCGTCGGCCTCCCTGGAAGCGTGCTTCCTGGCGGAAGGTGAACCGACTGAAAACACCCAGTGGGTTGAAGTGCTGTCGGCCGTCGAGCTGCAAGGCAACAGCCACCACTACCACGAAATCAATAACGACCAGGCCTTCAGCCACCTGCGCTTCAACATCTACCCGGATGGCGGCGTGGCCCGTCTGCGCGTGTACGGCGTGCCGCACCGCGACTGGTCGGCCGTCGGCGACAACGAGCAGATCGACCTGGCAGCAGCCCTCAACGGTGGCCGCGCCCTCGCCTGCTCCGACGAACACTTCGGCCGCATGAGCAACATTCTCAACCCGGGCCGTGGCGTCAACATGGGCGACGGCTGGGAAACTGCGCGTCGTCGCACACCGGGCAATGACTGGGTGATCGTCGCGTTGGGTCATGCCGGCGAAGTCGAAAAAGTCATCGTCGACACCCTGCACTTCAAGGGCAACTACCCGGACACCTGCTCGATCCAGGGCGCCTTCGTGAAGGGCGGCACCGACAGCCAGATCGAAACCCAATCGCTGTTCTGGCGCGAACTGCTGCCAGCGCAGAAACTGGAAATGCACGCCGAACACACCTTCGCCGAGCAGATCAAGGCCCTGGGCCCGATCACCCACATCCGCCTCAACGTATTCCCGGATGGTGGTGTGAGTCGCCTGCGCGTCCTCGGCAAGGTCGCGAAGTAAGCGCTGAACCTGTGGCGAGGGAGCTTGCTCCCGCTGGGCTGCGAAGCGACCCCAAAAGCTTGGGAGCGCTTCGCACTCCAGCGGGAGCAAGCTCCCTCGCCACAAGAGCGGAACCAACAACACAGAACTCGGAAAAGAAGACCAGCATGCGCACACTAACGATTGAACCGCTGACCAAAGAAGCCTTCGCCCCTTTCGGTGACGTGATCGAAACCGACGGCAGCGATCACTTCATGATCAACAACGGTTCGACCATGCGCTTTCATAAACTGGCGACGGTGCAAACCGCCACGCCAGAGGACAACGCGATCATCAGCATCTTCCGCGCCGACGCGCAGGACATGCCGCTGACCGTCAGCATGCTGGAGCGTCACCCGCTGGGCAGCCAGGCTTTCATTCCGCTGCTCGGCAACCCCTTTCTGATCGTGGTCGCGCCACTTGGCGATGAACCTGTATCAGGCTTGGTCCGCGCCTTCGTCACCAACGGCAGGCAGGGCATTAATTACCATCGCGGCGTTTGGCACCATCCGGTGCTGACGATCGAAAAGCGGGATGACTTCCTGGTGGTTGATCGCAGTGGCACAGGCAATAACTGCGATGAGCATTTTTTCAAAGAGGATGAGCGTTTGATCCTCGCCCCCCACCAATAAGAGAAGGTCTGATCACCCGACAACAAGGGTGACAGGCGAGAGGTAAAGACTGTGGAAGCACATCTGTTGGAATGGCTGAACCTGAGCGTGCGCTGGGTTCACATGATTACTGGCGTGGCCTGGATCGGTGCGTCGTTCTATTTCGTCTGGCTGGAAAACAACCTCAATCGGGTCAACCCGAAAAGTGGTCTGGCGGGCGATCTGTGGGCGATCCATGGCGGCGGTATCTATCACCTGGAAAAATACAAACTGGCTCCACCAACCATGCCGGACAACCTGCACTGGTTCAAATGGGAAGCCTACTTCACCTGGATGTCAGGGATCGCGCTGCTGTGCGTGGTGTTCTACTCCAACCCGACGTTGTACCTGCTGGCACCGGGCAGCACCCTCAGCGGTCCTGAAGGCGTGGCCATCGGCATCGGCTCGCTGTTCATCGGCTGGTTCATCTACTCCTTCCTCTGCGACTCGGCCCTGGGCAAACGCCCTGCCCTGCTGGGTTTCATCCTGTTCGTGCTGATCATTGGCGCCGCTTACGGCTTCAGCAAAGTGTTCAGCGGTCGGGGTGCGTACCTGCACGTCGGCGCGATCATCGGCACCATCATGGTCGGCAACGTGTTCCGCATCATCATGCCGGCGCAACGTGCACTGGTAGCGGCGATTGCCGAAAACCGCACGCCTGATCCGGCGCTGCCGGCCAAAGGTTTGCTGCGTTCGCGGCACAACAACTACTTCACCTTGCCGGTGCTGTTCATCATGATCAGCAACCACTTCCCGAGCACCTACGGCAGCCAATACAACTGGCTGATCCTGGCCGGGATCGCGGTGCTGGCGGTGTTGGTGCGTCACTACTTCAACACCCGTCACGACAGCCACAAGTTCGCCTGGACCCTGCCGGTTGCAGCCGTCGGCATGATCAGCCTGGCCTACGTGACTGGCCCGGCGCAGATGCCGAGCGCACCTGAAGTGGCTAAGGCCCCTGGCACCATCGAGTACCAGCCGTTGCCGGAAACCGCCCTCGGCGGTGGCGCCAAACCTGCTGAAGCCAAGCCTGCCGCGCCTGCCGCTGCACCGGCCCAAGCTTCAAATCAAGGCCCGGCATTCGACAAGGTACACAGCGTGATTCAGGAACGCTGCGCCGTGTGCCACTCGGCCAAACCGACCAGCCCGCTGTTCAGTGCAGCACCGGCCGGCGTGATGTTCGACACCCCGCAACAAATCCAGCAATTGGCCCCGCGGATCCAGGCGCAAGCCGTCGCCAGCCAGATCATGCCACTGGGCAACATCACACAGATGACCCAGCAAGAGCGTGACCTGATTGGTGCCTGGATCAACCAGGGAGCCCAGACCAATTAAGTAAAAAGCCATTGTGGCAGTAGGGCTTGTGTGGCGAGGGGGCTTGCCCCCGTTCGAGCGCGAAGCGGTCGTAAAACCTGCGGATGCGGTCCCATAGACGGAACGCAATTGCTGAGTTTGGGGCTGCTTCGCGGCCCAACGGGGGCAAGCCCCCTCGCCACAGGCCCGCTCCCACAGGTTTGCCTGTTGCACAAAATCACAAGAATAAAAAAGATCCGAGGTGTTGCATGTCCGAGCTATCCGAAGCGCGCATCCCCGACGCACCCGCCATTCAGCGTTTGCCCCTTTTGCAACTGATCCTGGTCGGTCTGCAACACGTTCTGCTGATGTACGGCGGTGCCATCGCGGTGCCGTTGATCATCGGACAGGCCGCTGGCCTGAATCGTGAAGAAATCGCCTTCCTGATCAACGCCGACCTGCTCGTCGCGGGCATCGCTACCATCGTCCAGTCCCTGGGCATCGGCCCGTTGGGCATTCGCATGCCAGTGATGATGGGCGCAAGTTTCGCCGCCGTCGGCAGCATGGTAGCGATGGCCTGCATGCCCGGGATCGGCCTGCAAGGGATCTTCGGTGCGACCATCGCCGCCGGTTTTTTCGGCATGCTCATCGCTCCATTCATGTCCAAAGTCGTGCGCTTCTTCCCGCCGCTGGTGACCGGCACGGTCATCACCTCGATCGGTTTGTCGCTGTTCCCCGTCGCCGTGAACTGGGCCGGTGGCGGTGCTGGCGCAACTCAATTCGGTTCACCGATTTACCTGGCCATCGCCGCGCTGGTACTGGCGACCATTCTGTTGGTCCATCGATTCATGCGTGGTTTCTGGGTCAATATTTCCGTGCTGATCGGCATGTGCCTGGGCTACGTCGTCTGCGGGCTGATCGGCATGGTCGACCTCAGCGGCATGGCGCAAGCGCCGTGGCTGCAGATCGTCACGCCGCTGCATTTCGGCATGCCGAAGTTTGAACTCGCGCCGATTCTTTCAATGTGCCTGGTGGTGGTGATCATCTTCGTCGAGTCCACCGGGATGTTCCTCGCCCTCGGCAAAATCACCGACCGCGAAGTTTGCCCACGGATGCTGCGGCGTGGCCTGCTGTGTGACGCCGCCGCCTCGTTCTTCGCCGGTTTCTTCAACACCTTCACCCACTCCTCCTTCGCGCAGAACATCGGCCTGGTGCAGATGACCGGCGTGCGCTGCCGCTCGGTGACCATTGTTGCCGGTGGCTTGCTGGTGGTGCTGAGCCTGCTGCCAAAAGCGGCGTTCCTGGTGGCGTCGATTCCGCCAGCGGTACTCGGTGGTGCGGCGATTGCGATGTTCGGCATGGTCGCTGCAACCGGGATCAAGATCCTGCAAGAAGCCGACATCGGTGATCGTCGCAACCAGTTGCTGGTGGCGGTGAGCATCGGCATGGGCCTGATCCCGGTGGTGCGTCCGGAGTTCTTCGCGCACTTGCCACTTTGGATGAGCCCGATCACCCACAGCGGCATCGCCATGGCGACCTTGAGTGCGCTGTCGTTGAACCTGCTGTTCAACATTCTCGGCGGTAGAGAACGCGCGGCCATCAACGACTGCGCGGCCCACCCGCACTAACCGGAAAAACACACCGCCCCTTGTGGGAGCGGGCTTGCTCGCGAAAGCAGTGTGTCAGACACACATGAGTCGACTGATCCGACGCCTTCGCGAGCAAGCCCGCTCCCACACAGGGTCAGCAACTGCCTGCGCCTCAACAATAAAAACAAGAGGAAGCAACAGATGGTTTTTACCCACTCAAGGCTGTCGTTTTGCGACGACAAGCCAACTACCGCCAACCGTGCCCCAAACCTGTCGTCGGTGCGCTGTTGCGGGGCACTTGAGACCTGGCCAAGGAGTCAGTATTCTCCGCGGCCGCCCGAATCTGGTCTAAAAAAAAGCCCGGATTTAATTCCTGACCAAAAAGCCAACTTATCCCGGCTCTGGCCAGTACCAAGGCACCCCCGAATCGCTCTCAATCGACTGTTTTCGAACAGCCGAACGGGCGTTTTTTTGCTTTTCGAAAGCCTTGGCTCAGCTCTTGCTAACAGCACTAAAGCTGACCGATTGGATGATTTTTACTGCAGCAACAAAAGGCGCCACACCAGAGCGCCGACCTAAGAAAAAAAACGTGGAACCACCTACTTTTTGGGAGCAACCGAATGAAACGTACGTGCACCAGCCTGATGCTCGCGGGATCTTTGCTGGCCGGGGGCCAGGCAATGGCCGGCGACCTGCTGCAATGGCAAAACAACAGCCTGACCTATCTGTACGGCAAGGACTTCAAGGTCAACCCGCACATTCAGCAGACCGTCACCTTCGAGCACGCCGATGCCTGGAAATACGGGGATAACTTCCTGTTCATCGACAAGATCTTCTACAACGGCGGCAAGGACTTCAACAACGGCCCGAACACCTATTACGGTGAGTTCCAGCCGCGTATTTCGTTGGGTAAAGTCCTCGACCAGAAAATCGAGTTCGGGCCGATCAAAGACGTCCTGCTGGCGATGACCTACGAGTTCGGTGAAGGCGATTCCGAGTCTTACCTGATCGGTCCGGGCTTCGACCTGGCGATCCCGGGGTTCGACTACTTTCAGTTGAACTTCTATCAGCGTCATCCTGATGGTGACCGTCCGGGCAACAATGTCTGGCAGATCACGCCGGTCTGGTCCTACACCATTCCGGTCGGCGACTCGAACATCCTGATTGATGGCTACATGGACTGGGTGGTCGATAACGACAAGAATGCCCGTGGCGAATACCACGCCAACCTGCACTTCAACCCGCAGGTCAAATACGACCTGGGCAAGGCGTTGAATTTCGGTGAGAAGCAGCTGTACGTCGGTGTGGAATACGACTACTGGAAAGACAAGTACGGGATCGACGACACCAATGCGTTTACCACCAATCAGAACGTGACTAGCTTCCTGGTGAAGTTCCACTTCTGATGAGCTGAAGACAAGAGATCGCAAGCGCCATCCACCACGTGCGCATCCGGGGTGGAGGGTGGTTGTGGTCTTTTTTTTTCAGGGGCAAGATCAAAAGATCGCAGCCTTCGGCAGCGCCTACAGGGATCGCATTCCAACGTAGGAGCTGCCGAAGGCTGCGATCTTTTGCTTTAAACCAATCCCAAAAACCGACACAACTCATCCCGCTTGGCCAACGCATCCCGTCGCCCGAGATCAATCAATTCGCTGCAATACCCCGCCTCGAACAACAGATAACTCAACACCCCCGCCCCGCTCGTCTTGGTCGCCCCCGGTCCGCGCAGGAACAGGCGCAGCGCCGCCGGCAACTCCTGGCGATGCCGCGCAGCAATCTCATCGATCGGCTGACTTGGCGAAATCACCAGCACCTCTACCGGCGCCACGCCCAACGCACGGGTAGGCGTACCGTCCGGCATTAAATGGCTGAACTGATTCAGACGTTGCAACAACTCGATGTCGCTTTCCAGGCTGTCAATGAACGTGCTGTTGAGCATGTGCCCACCGATCTGCGCCAGGGTCGGCTGCTGGCCGGTGTAGGCCCGTTGCAGTGGTTGTTCCGGGTCAACCCCGCGCGGGTTGCCGCTGACGCCCACCACCAGCACCCTGCTCGCGCCCAGGTGCAGGGCCGGGCTGATCGGTGCCGACTGACGCACCGCGCCATCGCCGAAAAACTCCTCGCCGATTTTCACCGGGGCGAACAACAGCGGAATCGCCGAGCTGGCGAGCAAGTGTTCAACGGTCAATTGGGTCGGCACGCCGATCCGCCGATGGCGCAACCAGGCGTCGATGGTGCCGCCGCCCTGATAGAAGGTGACGGCCTGACCCGACTCGTAGCCGAACGCAGTCACTGCAACCGCCTGCAACTGCTTTTGCGCGATGGCCTCGGCGATGCCGTTCATTTGCAGTTTGTCATTGAGCAAGTGGCGCAGCGGCGAACTGTTGAGCAACGCCACCGGCACCTGGGCGCCGATGCCGAGCAAACTGTGGCTGACAAAGCGGCTGGCCTGATGGATCACCCCCGGCCAGTCGCTGCGCAGCACCAGATGACTGCGGAAACCCTGCCAGAACGCGGTCAGGCGTTCGATGGCGCTGCGAAAGTCCAGCGCCCCACTGGCGAGGCTGACCGCGTTGATCGCCCCGGCCGAGGTGCCGACGATCACCGGAAAGGGATTGTCCGCGCCCACCGGCAGCAATTCGGCAATCGCCGCCAGCACGCCCACCTGATACGCCGCCCGAGCCCCGCCGCCGGAAAGAATCAACCCTGTAACCGGTTCAGTTGGGCTCATCGCAACACTCCATGGTGCCTAAAGGGATCGCTGGTTCAACCGCGTTTTGCGTACAACTTGGGCTCGCCCGGCGGGCGGCTCTTGAAGCGACGATGGGCCCAGAGGTATTGCTCCGGGCACTCGCGCAAGGCGCCTTCGACCCACTGGTTGATGCGAATGCAATCCGCCTCGTCAGTCTCGCCGGGGAAATTATCCAGTGGCGCGTGAATCACCAACCGATAACCGCTGCCGTCCACCAGTCGCTCCTGGGTGAACGGCACCACCAGCGCCTTGCCCAACCGAGCAAATTTGCTGGTGGCGGTCACCGTCGCGGCCTGAATGCCGAACAGCGGCACGAAGATGCTCTGCTTGGCGCCGTAGTCCTGATCCGGTGCGTACCAGATCGCCCGGCCGGCGCGCAGCAACTTGAGCATGCCGCGCACGTCGTCGCGCTCCACCGCCAGCGAATCGAGGTTGTGCCGCTCGCGACCGCGACGCTGGATAAAGTCGAACAACGGGTTTTTGTGTTCGCGATACATGCCGTCAATCGTGTGCTGCTGCCCGAGCAGCGCCGCGCCGATTTCCAGGGTGGTGAAATGCAGGGCCATCAGGATCACGCCCTTGCCGTCGCGCTGGGCCTTTTTCAGATGCTCCAGGCCTTCGACATGCGCCAATTTGGCAAGGCGCTTGCGCGACCACCACCAACTCATGGCCATTTCGAAGAAAGCGATGCCGGTGGAGGCGAAGTTTTCCTTGAGCAGGCGCTTGCGTTCGGCGGCGGATTTTTCAGGGAAACACAGCTCAAGATTGCGCTTGGCAATGCGCCGTCGGTCGCCGGCCACCCGATACATCAGTGAGCCCAGGACGCGGCCGATAAACAGCAACGCCGGATACGGCAACTGCACAATCAGCCACAACAGCCCCAGCCCGCACCACAACGGCCAGAAACGAGGGGAAAGAAATGCTGTACGAAAACGCGGGCGATCCATTAAAGGTTCCGGAAAGACAATGGCCGCGCATTCTACATCGTTCGACCCGGCTTGCGGCTCGCGGGCGTTCTCGTTATAAGTCTCGGCACTTTTAGTGACAAGCCGTTGTATGCCGACCATGAGCCAAACCGAACCGCTAGACCAAGATCCCGTGTTCCAGTTGAAGGGCAGCATGCTCGCCATTACGGTGCTGGAGCTGGCCCGCAACGACCTCGAGAACCTCGATCGGCAATTGGCCGCCAAAGTCGCCCAGGCGCCGAATTTCTTCAGCAATGCGCCGCTGGTGCTGGCCCTGGACAAACTCCCGGCCAGTGAAGGTGCCGTCGATTTGCCCGGCCTGATGCGTGTTTGCCGTCAGCACGGCCTGCGCACCCTGGCGATCCGTGCCAGCCGCATCGAAGACATCGCCGCCGCCATCGCCGTCGACCTGCCGGTGCTGCCGCCGTCCGGTGCCCGTGAGCGTCCGCTGGACCCGAACGAAGGCGTGGTGGTGAAAAAACCGGAAAAACCACCGGAGCCGACGATCAAACCGACGAAAATCATCACGTCGCCAGTACGTGGTGGCCAGCAGATCTATGCCCAGGGTGGCGATTTGGTAGTGATTTCCTCGGTCAGCCCGGGGGCGGAACTTCTCGCCGATGGGAACATCCATGTATACGGCCCGATGCGCGGTCGTGCACTGGCCGGGGTCAAAGGCGACTGGAAAGCCCGGATCTTCTGTCAGCAAATGAGCGCCGAACTGCTGTCCATCGCCGGTCATTACAAGGTTTCCGAGGACCTGCGACGCGATCCGTTGTGGGGCTCGGGCGTACAAGTCAGCCTGTCGGGCGACGTGTTGAACATCATTCGGCTTTAACGGATACTGCCGCATTTTCCAAGCATCTCTAAAACGTAGCGAAAACGGCTCAAACGAAGTAGGAAAAAGGCCAAAAGCAGTGTTTACCGCAGGTAGACGCCGCTCAGGACCGGATTCCAGCCAAGGCTGTCCGACTGCAGTAGTTTTTCAAGAGATGTTTTTCAGGGGCTAAAAGTCCTTTTTCCTTAGGGGTGAAACACCTTGGCCAAGATTCTCGTGGTTACATCCGGCAAGGGTGGTGTGGGTAAGACCACCACCAGCGCCGCTATCGGTACCGGCCTCGCTCTGCGCGGTCACAAAACAGTTATTGTCGACTTCGACGTCGGTTTGCGTAACCTCGACCTGATCATGGGTTGCGAGCGTCGCGTGGTGTATGACTTCGTCAACGTGGTCAACGGCGAAGCCAACCTGCAACAAGCCCTGATCAAAGACAAGCGCCTGGAAAACCTCTACGTACTGGCCGCCAGTCAGACTCGCGACAAAGACGCGCTGACTGTCGAAGGCGTGGAAAAAGTCCTGATGGCGTTGAAAGAAGATTTCGACTTCGTGGTCTGCGACTCCCCGGCCGGCATCGAGAAAGGTGCTCACCTGGCCATGTACTTCGCTGATGAAGCGATTATCGTGACCAACCCGGAAGTGTCCTCGGTACGTGACTCGGACCGCATGCTGGGCCTGCTGGCCAGCAAGTCGCGTCGTGCCGAACGGGGTGAAGACCCGATCAAGGAACACCTGCTGTTGACCCGCTACAACCCGCAACGCGTCAGCGACGGCGAAATGCTCGGCGTCGAAGACGTGAAGGAAATTCTGGCCGTGACCCTGCTGGGCGTCATTCCGGAGTCCCAAGCGGTGCTGAAAGCCTCCAACTCGGGCGTGCCTGTGATTCTCGACGACCAGAGCGATGCCGGTCAGGCATACGGTGATGCGGTCGACCGCCTCCTTGGCAAAGAAAAGGAACATCGTTTCCTCGATGTGACGAAGAAGGGCTTCTTCGAGCGCCTGTTTGGAGGTAAATAATGAATCTTTTTGACTTCTTTCGTGCCAGTAAAAAGGTTAGTACCGCGTCGGTAGCGAAAGAGCGTCTACAGATCATCGTGGCGCATGAACGCGGCCAGCGCAGTACCCCGGACTACCTGCCAGCCTTGCAGAAGGAACTGGTGGAAGTGATCCGCAAGTACGTCAATATCGGGTCCGATGATGTGCACGTCGCCCTGGAAAACCAGGGTAGCTGCTCGATTCTGGAACTCAATATCACCCTGCCGGATCGCTAGTCGATCCGACGGGAGCCACGGCGGCTCAGGGCCCTTCGGGCCTTTGTAGGAGCTGCCGAAGGCTGCGATCTTTTGATCTTGTTTGAAAAAAGCAAAATCAAAAGATCGCAGCCTTCGGCAGCTCCTACATTGGACATGTAGGGTTCTGAGCCGCCGTTGGCGTTTGTTACGAGGCTGTTTTATGCCGTTGTCCAACATCCACATCATCCATCAAGACGACGCCGTCCTGGTGGTGAACAAACCGACCCTGTTGCTCTCCGTCCCTGGTCGGGCCGATGACAACAAGGATTGCCTGATTACCCGCCTGCAGGAAAACGGCTACCCGGAAGCACGAATCGTCCATCGGCTGGACTGGGAAACCTCCGGCATCATCCTGTTGGCCCGTGACCCGGACACCCATCGCGAACTGTCCCGGCAGTTTCACGACCGCGAAACCGAAAAGGCCTACACCGCCCTGTGCTGGGGCCAGCCGGAACTGGACAGCGGTAGCATCGACTTGCCACTGCGCTACGACCCGCCGACCAAGCCTCGGCATGTGGTGGACCACGAATTCGGCAAGAACGCCCTGACCTTCTGGCGCGTGCTGGAACGTTGCGGCGACTGGTGCCGTGTCGAGCTGACGCCGATCACCGGCCGCTCCCATCAGTTACGCGTGCACATGTTGTCCATCGGCCACCCGCTGCTGGGTGACGGGCTCTACGCCCACGAACAGGCACTGGCTGCCTGGCCGCGCCTGTGCCTGCACGCCAGCATGCTCAGCTTCACCCATCCGCAAACCGGCGAACGCTTGCGTTTCGAATGCCCGGCACCGTTTTAAGCACTGCCTGACCAGCAGTCGCCCCGCTTTAAAAGGATCCCCATCCGGATGAGTTTTACCGATTTTCTGGAAACACCCGTTAAAAAAACCCGCAACCAACTGCTTTACCTGATTTACGGCAACCAGGACGTTTACCGGCGCGAAGCCAAGTTCAGCATCTTGACCGCGCTGTCCCATGTCAAAAATGCGAAGTTCCCCCGCATCAGAATCCTCACGGATCGCCCTCAGGACTATGCCGGCTGGCCGGTTGAAACCGTGTTACTCAGCCAGGAAATCCTGACGCAGTGGCAGGGCGAAAACGGCTATCACCACCGGCGCAAGGCTTGCGCCATTGCCGCCGGCCTGACGCTGGCTGAAAAGACCCTGTTCGTCGATACCGACACGTTGTTCACCAGCGACCCGAACCGCGCCTTCAGGCAAATCCGGCCCGGCCAATACCTGATGGATCGCTTCGAATACGACTGGCAGTACGTCTGTGAGCGGCCCGAATACCTGAAACTCGGTACGTGCCTTGAAGCCCACGGTGTCACTCCGGACAACGGTTTCAAGCTGTACAACAGCGGATTGTGCGGCGTGACCGACCGCGACGGCGCCCTCCTCGACGAATCGATCCAGTTGATCGACGAATGGACCCGGGACGGCTTCGACATTCACACCATCGAGCAGATTGCGATGTCGTTCGCGATGCGCGACAAGCCCGTGACGGAAGCAAAAAAGTACATCTATCACTACTTCGCGGAGAAGCGTTTCTTCCACGCGATGCTGGCCTATTTCTTCGCCCGGCATGGCGAACAGTTCAACCTGGAGCTGATCGAACTGTGCCGTGACGTGCCGCGAGTCAAGCCCTTTCCATCGTCCTGGCAACGGCTGAAAATCAAATGGAAGTTGCGCAACCAGAGTGGCGCCCTGCGCAAGGTCGGTCGCGACTTGCTCTATGGCAGCGCCGCACCGGAGGGCCCGTATTATTCGTCCTGCCGGCATGAATGGTGGGAGTGCGCCTCGCGGGAGATTCTGCGCTGGGATAAGAGCCGCCAGAAAAAGCTGCTGAGCACCCGCAGTCACTGGCCGGAACAACTGCCCAAACCGGAAAAAACCGAAGATGAACGGGTGATCATGCAGTACCTGAAAAAACGCGTGGCGGCCGCCGGTTGATACCGGCGACACATGTCGTGCCCAAAGCCCCAGGCCAATACGTTAAACTGCCGCCCATTGCTGTCTGGAGTTTCTTATGCGCGAAGAGTTGAACCAAGGCCTGATCGACTTCCTCAAGGCCTCCCCTACCCCGTTTCATGCCACTGCCAGCCTTGTTCAGCGTCTGGAAGCGGCGGGTTTTTCGCGTCTTGACGAGCGCGAGCCGTGGGCCGTCGAAACCAGCGGTCGTTACTACGTCACCCGTAACGACTCCTCGATTGTCGCCGTCAAGATGGGCCGTCATTCGCCACTGCACGGCGGCATTCGTCTCGTCGGCGCGCACACCGACAGCCCATGCCTGCGGGTCAAGCCGCAGCCGGAGCTGCAACGCCAGGGTTTCTGGCAGTTGGGCGTCGAAGTCTATGGCGGTGCGCTGCTGGCGCCGTGGTTCGACCGTGACTTGTCCTTGGCCGGTCGCGTGACCTTCCGCCGCGATGGCAAGGTCGAGAGCCAGTTGATCGACTTCAAGGCACCGATCGCCACCATCCCCAACCTGGCCATTCACCTCAACCGTGAAGCCAACATGGGTTGGGCGATCAACGCCCAGACCGAATTGCCGCCGATCCTCGCGCAATTTGCCGGTGACGAGCGCGTGGACTTCCGCGCCGTGCTCACTGACCAACTCGCCCGCGAGCACGGGCTCAATGCCGACGTGGTGCTTGACTACGAGCTGAGCTTCTACGACACCCAAAGCGCGGCGGTCATTGGCCTGCATGGCGACTTCATTGCCGGCGCGCGCCTGGACAACCTGCTGTCGTGCTACGCCGGTCTGCAAGCGTTGCTGACCACCGAAACCGACGAAACCTGCGTGTTTGTGGCCAACGATCACGAAGAAGTCGGCTCCTGCTCGGCTTGCGGCGCGGATGGCCCGATGCTGGAGCAGACCTTGCGTCGCCTGCTGCCTGAAGGTGATGAGTTCGTGCGCACCATTCAGAAATCCCTGCTGGTCTCGGCGGATAACGCCCACGGCGTGCACCCGAACTACGCGGAAAAGCACGATGCCAACCATGGCCCGAAACTCAACGCCGGCCCGGTGATCAAGGTCAACAGCAACCAGCGCTACGCCACCAACAGCGAAACCGCCGGGTTCTTCCGCCATCTGTGCATGGCCGAAGAAGTCCCGGTGCAAAGCTTCGTGGTACGCAGCGACATGGGCTGTGGCTCGACCATCGGCCCAATCACCGCCAGCCACCTGGGCGTGCGCACCGTGGACATCGGCCTGCCGACTTTCGCCATGCACTCGATCCGTGAATTGTGCGGCAGCCACGACCTGGCGCACCTGGTCAAAGTGCTGAGCGCGTTCTACGCCTGCCGCGAGTTGCCGTAACCCCTGTAGGGGCTGGTAGGAGCTGGGTAGGAGCTGTCGAGTGAAACGAGGCTGCGATCTTTTGATCTTGATTTTTAAAAAGCTAAAGTCAAAAGATCGCAGCCTCGTTTCACTCGACAGCTCCTACCCAGCTCCTACAAGTTCATACCATCTCCTACAATTTAAGTATCCCTTCCGACAAGGCAGTCACCCATGATCTCGATGTCTTCGTTCCACGCCATGCTGATCCCCATCCTTGCCGGGATGATCATGCTGGCCATCGGCTTTAACTTCCGTGACAAGAATGCCGGCGTCTTCGCCATGTGGCTCGGCATGTTGATGATCCTCGCCACGGTTGTTTACAAGATCCTGGCCAAACTCAACGAATAAATCCGTGCGCCCGCTCGCATTGATTTTAACGGGCTCGTACACTCGGCCGATCCGCTCTTCCCGAGGTTGACCGCCTAGTGTTCGCTCGTCTTTTCGCCCTGCCGTGTTTCCTCCTTGTCTGCCTCATGACGCTGCTGCCGATGTCGGCTGCCCAAGCGGTCAGTTTGCCGGGGCTGCTCAATAACTCGGCGAAAACCCAGCCCGAAGCCCAAGTACCCCTGGGGCAATCCCTCGACGAAGTCATCAAGTCCCTGGAAAACGACCAGCAGCGCACCAAACTGCTGGCAGACCTGAAAAAACTGCGCGACGTCACCAAAAAAGCCCAACCGACCGCCGAAGAAGGTGTACTCGGGCTGATCGGCGGCACCCTGGCCAGTTTCGAAAAACAGTTTTCCGGGGCTGACAGTCCTATCACGCGCTGGTCCGAAGAGTTCGATCTGGCCAAGGAAGAACTGTCGGCACTGATGCTGCCGGCGAACGAATGGCTGCCGATCATCTTTGCCTTCGCCATGATCCTGATGGTCTGGAGCCTGCTGGCCGCCGCGCTGATCTGGCTCGGCCATCGGGTGCGCATGCGGTTCGGCCTGACCGAAGAACTGCCGCAACACCCCAAGGCCCTCGACATGCTGCGCTTCGCCTTGCGCAAACTTGGGCCGTGGCTGATTGCTTTGGTGATGACGGTTTATATGACCTATGCGCTGCCTTCGTCATTGGGCAAAAGCCTGGCGATGGTGTTGGCCTATGCGTTGGTGGTGGGCACCTGCTTCTCGGCGATCTGCGTGATCGCCTTTTCCGTGCTCGACGGGCCGCACCGCCATCGCGCCTTGTACATCCTGCGCCATCAGGCCTTCCGGCCACTGTGGCTGATCGGCAGTTTCGCGGCCTTCGGCGAAGCCCTGAGCGACCCGCGCCTGGTCGCCAGTCTTGGCAGCCATCTCGCCCACACTGCCGCGACCATTGCCAACGTGCTGGCGGCGCTGTCCACCGGGTTGTTCATCCTGCGTTTCCGCCGGCCGATCGCGCATTTGATCCGCAACCAACCTTTGTCCCGGCGCCTGACCCGCCGCGCCCTGAGCGATACCATCGATATCCTCGGCACCTTCTGGTACGTGCCGGCGCTGGTGCTGGTGTGCATTTCGTTGTTCGCCACGTTCATTTCCGCGGGCGACACCAGCACCGCGTTGCGCCAGTCGCTGATCTGCACCGTGCTGCTGGTGTTGTGCATGGTCATCAACGGGTTGGTGCGCCGGCACTCGCTCAAACCGCAGCGCGGGGTGAAGCGCCATGCGTTGTATTCCGATCGCCTGAAAAGCTTCTGCTACACCCTCGCCCATCTGTTTGTGTGGCTGGTGTTCATCGAACTCGGCCTGCGGGTCTGGGGCATGTCGCTGATCGCCTTCACCGAAGGCGAAGGCCATGAAGTCAGCGTCAAGTTGTTCAGCCTCGCCGGCACGCTGATTTTCGCCTGGCTGATCTGGATCCTCAGCGACACCGCCGTGCACCACGCCCTCACCCGCTCGCGCAAAGGCCTGGCGAATGCCCGGGCACAGACGATGATGCCGCTGATCCGCAACGTGCTGTTCGTAGCGATCTTCATCATTGCGTTGATAGTCGCGCTGGCGAACATGGGCATGAACGTCACGCCACTGCTGGCCGGTGCCGGTGTGATCGGCCTGGCCATCGGTTTCGGCGCGCAGTCGTTGGTTGCCGACTTGATCACTGGCCTGTTCATCATCATCGAAGACTCCTTGGCCATCGATGACTACGTGGACGTCGGCGGCCACCTCGGCACCGTCGAAGGCCTGACCATCCGCACCGTGCGCCTGCGGGACATCGACGGCATCGTCCACACCATCCCGTTCAGCGAAATCAAAAGCATCAAGAACTACTCCCGGGAATTCGGCTACGCGATCTTCCGGGTGGCGGTGCCCTACAACATGGAAATCGACGACGCGATCAAACTGATGCGCGAAGTCGGCCAGAAGATGCGCACCGATCCGCTGCAACGGCGCAACATCTGGTCGCCGCTGGAGATCCAGGGTGTGGAAAGTTTCGAGTCCGGCAGTGCGATTCTTCGCGCCCGATTCAAGACCGCGCCGATCAAGCAGTGGGAAGTGTCGCGGGCGTTCAACTTGTCGCTGAAGCGGCATCTGGATGAGGCGGGGCTGGATTTGGCGACGCCTAGGATGAGTATTCAGGTGGTGACGGCGGGTGGCGGGCCCCAGAAAGAACAGGAGTGACTGGGCGGGCCTCTTCGCGAGCAGGCTCGCTCCCACATTTTTGACCGCATTCCCATGGGAGTACTCGGTCACCTGTGGGAGCGGGCTTGCTCGCGAAGGAGTCGACACGGTCCCGCAGCCAAACCACCCAAGTCAAACCACATCTACCCCCACATGAATCGCATCATGCCGCCAAAACTCCAGATCACAATCGATCAACCGCTCATGCTGATCATAATTGACCCGGGCAATCCGCAACCCCGGGCTCCCCACCGACACCCGTAAAGCCGCCGCCGCATCCACCGACAACGACGTCGGCACGATCTCGAAGCGCACCCGCCCGTAGTGCAAATCGTAGTGCCGCGCATACAGCTCGGTAATCGACTGATTCAAATCAAAGTCCAGAATCCCCGGGAAGAACTGTGGGTTCAGATAATGCTCCACGTACAACACCAGTCGCCCATCGATGCGTCGGGCCCGGCAAATCTGGATCACGCTCGACAACGCCGGCAACTGCAACCAGGCACACACCGCCGCCGACGCCGGCTGCAAACGCGCCGAAATCACCTCGGTCGACGGCACTCGCCCCTGCGCACTGACCATCGCGTGAAAGTGGCTGCGCTGCATCAGGTTGTAGGCCAGGCGCGGCGGCGAGACAAACCAGCCACGGCGCTCCTCGCGATAAATCTGCCCCTGCGCTTCCAACTGCAACAACGCCTCACGCACGGTAATCCGTGTGGTACCGAACAACTCACTGAGCTTGCGCTCGGCCGGCAACTTGCTGCCCGCCGCCAACAAGCCGTGGTCGAGTTGCTCTTGCAGCACCTGGCCAATGGCTGTCACCGCTTTAGTTGCCTCATCACGCATCAACGTTACCTATCTGGACTAGACCAGCACTGTTTCGGGGCAGAACCGCACGGTAAAACCCGCTTATCCAACATTCTGCAAGCCTAGGCAGTACAGATGACTGAGAGATGACAGCTGCCAAACGGTCATCCCGAATCTGCCTGCAAACCTTGCAATACATCGGCCAAGTCCCTTGCCCTGCGGGCCTTTACCCATGGTCTACGCTTACCGGGCACCTGCCAATTGCGGGCAAATAAAAGTCCTGCCGGGCGACGACCGACATGAAAGTGTCATGCAGTCCCCTTAAATTGGCTCAGGTATTGCTGACCTAGACCAACACAACCGCAATCGCAGCGTTGAAAACGCCCAAAGGAGCTTCGGATGAAACAGCTTTTCCTGGCATCACTGTTAGGCTCGACCATTGCCATGTGCACCGCCGCCATGGCTGCTGACACGGATTTGAAAACCCTCGAAGCCGCTGCGAAAGCGGAAGGCGCTGTCAACAGCGTCGGCATGCCCGATGACTGGGCCAACTGGAAAGGCACCTGGGATGACCTGGCCAAGAACTACGGCCTGAAACACATCGACACCGACATGAGCTCGGCCCAGGAAATCGCCAAATTCGCTGCTGAAAAAGACAACGCCAGCGCCGACATCGGCGACGTCGGTGCCGCTTTCGGTCCGATCGCGGTCAAGCAAGGTGTGGTGCAACCTTATAAGCCAAGCACCTGGGCACAAGTTCCGGACTGGGCGAAAGACAAGGACGGTAACTGGGCCCTGGCCTACACCGGCACCATCGCGTTCATCGTCAACAAGAAGCTGCTGCACGGTTCCGAAGCACCGACCAAATGGGCTGACCTCAAGACCGGCAAATACAAAGTCTCCATCGGTGACGTGAGCACCGCCGCCCAGGCCGCCAACGGTGTACTGGCTGCAGCGCTGGCCAACGGTGGCGACGAGAAGAACCTGCAACCTGCGCTGTTGCTGTTCGCAGACATCGCCAAGCAAGGTCGTCTGTCGATGGCCAACCCGACCATCGCCACCATGGAAAAAGGCGAAATCGAAGTCGGCGTGGTCTGGGACTTCAACGGCCTGAGCTACAAGGCCAAGATGGCCAACCCGGATGACTACGTCGTGCTGATCCCGTCCGATGGCTCGGTGATTTCCGGTTACACCACCATCATCAACAAATACGCGAAGAACCCGAACGCCGCCAAGCTGACCCGCGAATACATCTTCAGCGACGCCGGCCAGATCAACCTGGCGCGCGGCAACGCCCGTCCGATCCGTGCCGAACACCTGCAACTGCCAGCCGAGGTCCAGGCCAAACTGCTGCCGAACGAGCAGTACAAAGGCGTGACCCCGATCAAGGACGCAGATGCATGGGAGAAAACTTCCAAGGCCCTGCCGCAGAAGTGGAACGAAGAAGTTATCGTCGAAATGAAGTAATGCTTCAGATCTTGTAGGAGCGAGGCTTGCCCGCGAAGACGGCCTGACATTCAACATTTATGTTGGCTTGAAGTCCGCCTTCGCGAGCAAGCTTCGCTCCTACAGGTTTCGCTGAAATCTACTGTTTTGCGGAGTTTTGCCCCTATGAAGCACAACGTCATCCTTGTCGTGCTCGACGGCCTCAACTATGAGGTCGCACGCCACGCCATGGGGCACCTGCAGGCTTACGTTGGCGCAGGACGCGCGGCGCTCTACAAACTGGAATGCGAACTGCCCGCCCTGTCCCGACCGCTGTATGAATGCATCCTGACCGGCGTTGCGCCGATCGACAGTGGCATCGTCCACAACAACGTCTCGCGCCTGTCCAACCAGCGCAGCATTTACCACTACGCCACCGACGCCGGCCTGACCACCGCCGCCGCGGCCTATCACTGGGTCAGCGAGTTGTACAACCGTTCGCCATTCGTGGCGGCGCGGGATCGTCACACCGACAACCCGGAACTGCCGATCCAGCACGGGCACTTCTACTGGAGCGATCACTACCCCGATTCGCACCTGTTCGCCGACGGGGAAAATCTGCGCCTGCGTCATGCGCCGAACTTTCTGTTGATCCACCCCATGAACATCGACGACGCCGGGCACAAGCACGGCCTCGACACCCCGCAATACCGCAACAGCGCGCGCTCGGCCGACATCATCCTGGCGGACTACCTGCAAGGCTGGCTCGACGCCGGCTACCAGGTGCTGGTGACCGCCGACCACGGCATGAACAACGACCGCTCCCACAACGGCCTGTTGCCGGAAGAACGCGAAGTGCCACTGTTCGTCCTCGGCGACGCCTTCAGCTTCAACGCCGGCGCCACGCCGAAGCAACTTGAAATCTGCGGCACCGTCTGCGAACTGCTGGGTGTGCCCCACGACAAACCTGTGTGCCGGGAGCTGCTCAAGTGAATTCCATAAGTCGCGGCAAATGGCTGGCAGCCTTATGCCTGGTGCCCTTCGCGCTGTTCTTTATCGTGTTCGAAATCGCGCCGCTGGTATGGGTGATGATCAACAGCCTGCAATCGGAAGAGTTCGGTTGGGGCATCGAAAACTTCACCAAGATCTTCAGTTCGAAGTTCTACTTGCAGGCGATCCAGTACAGCCTTGAGATCAGTTTCTGGTCCAGCGTGTTCGGGATCATCATCGCAGTGCTAGGCGCTTATTCCCTGCGCCGGGTCGACTCGAAACTGCGCAACTTCGTGAATGCTTTCGCCAACATGACCAGCAACTTCGCCGGCGTGCCGTTGGCCTTTGCTTTCATCATTCTGCTGGGCTTCAACGGCAGCTTCACGATCATGCTGAAACAGGCCGGGATCATTCAGGATTTCAACCTGTACTCGAAAACCGGGCTGATCATTCTCTACACCTACTTCCAGATTCCTTTGGGCGTGCTGCTGCTCTACCCGGCCTTCGACGCGTTGCGCGAAGACTGGCGTGAGTCCGCCGAATTGCTCGGCGCCAACGGCTGGCAGTTCTGGCGCCACATCGGTTTGCCGGTACTGACCCCGGCGCTGCTGGGTACCTTCGTAATCCTGCTGGCCAACGCCCTCGGCGCCTACGCCACGGTCTACGCCCTGACCACCGGCAACTTCAACGTGCTGCCGATTCGCATCGCGGCGATGGTCTCCGGCGATATTTCCCTCGATCCAAACCTGGCCAGTGCCCTGGCCGTGGTGTTGGTGGCGTTGATGACCCTGGTGACCATCGTGCATCAGCTGCTGTTGAAGAGGAGCTACCATGTCTCGCGCTGATTTGGGCCCCGTCGGTGTCTACCACCGGGTCGTGGTGTATTTGCTGTTTGCCATCCTGTTGCTGCCCCTCGCCGGCACGCTGATCTACTCGATCGCCAGCAGTTGGTCGGCGACCATTCTGCCCAGCGGCTTCACTTTCAAATGGTACGTGCAGCTGTGGAGTGATCCGCGCTTTCTGCACGCGTTCGGGCAGTCGCTGCTGGTGTGTGTCGGCGCGCTGATCCTGTCGGTGGTGCTGATCCTGCCGCTGCTGTTTGTGGTGCATTACCACTTCCCGAAACTTGATGCGCTGATGAACATCCTGATCTTGCTGCCCTTCGCGGTGCCGCCGGTGGTGTCGTCGGTGGGGTTGCTGCAACTCTACGGTTCCGGGCCGTTTGCGATGGTCGGCACGCCGTGGATTCTGATCGGATGCTACTTCACCGTGGCGTTGCCGTTCATGTATCGGGCGATCACCAACAACCTGCAAGCGATCAACCTGCGCGACCTGATGGACGCCGCCCAACTGCTCGGTGCCAGCACCTTTCAAGCGGCGTTCCTGGTGGTGCTGCCGAACTTGCGCAAGGGCCTGATGGTGGCGCTGCTGCTGTCGTTCTCGTTCCTGTTCGGCGAGTTCGTGTTCGCCAACATCCTGGTCGGCACCCGCTACGAAACCTTGCAGGTCTACCTCAACAACATGCGTAACAGCAGCGGCCATTTCACCAGTGCGCTGGTGATTTCCTACTTCTTCTTCGTGCTGGTTCTGACCTGGGCGGCCAATATCTTGAACAAGGACAAAAGCGAATGAGCTATGTCAGCGTCCAACACCTTCAAAAGAATTACGCGGGCACCACGGTGTTCAGCGACATCAACTGCGAAATCCAGAAGGGCGAATTCGTCACCCTCCTCGGCCCGTCCGGTTGCGGCAAGTCCACGCTGCTGCGGTGCATTGCCGGGCTGACCTCGGTGGATGGCGGCAAGATCCTGCTGGATGGCGTCGATATCGTGCCGTTGAGCCCGCAAAAACGCGGGATCGGCATGGTGTTCCAGAGCTACGCGCTGTTCCCGAACATGACCGTGGAGCAGAACGTCGCTTTCGGGTTGCGCATGCAGAAGGTCAACGCCGACGACAGCCAAAAGCGCGTCGCCGAAGTGCTGAAACTGGTGGAGCTGAACGACTTCGCCTCACGCTATCCGCATCAAATGTCCGGTGGCCAATGCCAGCGTGTGGCCCTGGCCCGCTCGCTGGTCACGCGGCCACGGCTGTTGTTGCTGGATGAACCGCTGTCGGCCCTGGATGCACGGATTCGCAAGCACTTGCGCGAACAGATCCGTGCGATCCAGCGCGAACTGGGTCTGACCACGATCTTCGTCACACACGATCAGGAAGAAGCCCTGACCATGTCTGACCGGATTTTCCTGATGAATCAGGGAAAGATCGTACAAAGCGGCGATGCCGAAACCCTCTACACCGCGCCTGTCGATGTGTTCGCTGCCGGCTTCATCGGCAACTACAACCTGCTGGACGCCGACGCCGCCTCGAAGCTGCTGCAACGGCCGATCAGCCATCGCATCGCGATTCGCCCGGAAGCCATCGAGCTGAGCCTCAACGGCGAACTCGACGCACAGATCCGCAGCCACAGCCTGCTGGGCAACGTGATTCGCTACCGGGTCGAGGCCCGCGGCGTGGAATTGGTGGTGGATGTGCTGAACCGCTCGGCGGCCGATCTGCATCCCGATGGTCAGCGTCTGGCGCTTTCCATCGATCCGACGGCCCTGTGTGAGGTAGCCTGATGCCTTTGCTGATGTTGAAGAGAGAACTGCACTGATGGCCCTGGCAATTTTTGATCTGGACGAAACCCTGATCCACGGCGACTGCGCCACCCTCTGGAGCGAACAGATGGGCCGCTTGGGCTGGGTCGATCCCGAATCGTTCATGCGGCAGAACAACGAACTGATGGACGCCTACAGCCACGGCAAGCTGCGGATGGAGGACTACATGACCTTCAGCCTGGAGCCGATGATCGGGCGCACGCCGGAAGAGGTCGATCACCTGGTCGGTCCATGGGTGGAAGATTTTATCGAACCGATTATTTTCAGCGACGCCACCAAAGCCATCGCCGCCCACCGCAAGGCCGGTGACCGAATTCTGGTGATCTCGGCCTCGGGCACGCACCTGGTGCGGCCGATTGCCGATCGTCTGGGGATCGACGAGATCCTCGGCATCGAACTGGAAGTGGCTCATGGTGTTTATAGCGGGAACACGGTCGGCACCCTGACCTACCGCGAAGGCAAGATCACCCGGTTGCTGGAATGGCTGGATGCCGAAGAGGAAAACCTTGAAGGCGCGAGTTTCTACTCGGACTCACGCAACGACTTACCGTTGTTGCTGAAGGTGGATTTCCCGCATGTGGTGAACCCGGACCCGGTGTTGCTGGAGCATGCCCAGAAGGCCGGCTGGCCGATCCATCTCTGGAAGTAACACAAAACCCATGTGGGAGCGGGCTTGCTCGCGAAGAGGCCGTGTCAGTCGCTATCAATGTTGACTGACACACCGCCTTCGCGAGCAAGCCCGCTCCCACAGGAATCGCGCTGAACCTGTGGGAGCGAGCTTGCTCGCGATGCTTTTAAAGCCTCAAACCAGGCTTTCGTCGATCAACAACACCAACTTCCCCGCCACCGTGTTGCTCGCCAATTCCGCAAATGCCGCTTCGGCATCCTTGATCTTGAACGTCTTCGCCAACTGCGGACTCAACCGCCCTTCCGCAAACAACGGCCACACATGCTGGCTCAGGTCACTGAACACATCTGCCTTGAACTGATCATCACGGCTGCGCAACGTCGAGCCCAGCAGTTGCACGCGCTTACCGAGCACCTGCGCCAGGTCCAGCTTCGCCTCACGCCCGCCCATCAGACCGATCAACACCCAGCGGCCATCAAGGGCAGTCAGTTTGAGGTTCAGCGCCGCATAGTTGCCGCCCACCGGATCCAGGATCACATCGAACGGCCCCAGGTCGCTCAAACTCTCCAGGTCCCCGGTGCGCACCACCCCGCCCTGGGCCCCCAGAGCTTCACAGTAGGCCAAACGCTCGGCAGACCCGACGCTGACCCAACACGGGTTGCCAAACGCCTTGCACAACTGAATGGCGGCTGAACCGATTCCACTTGCCCCGGCGTGCAGTAGAACTTTCTCACCGGGTTTGAGGCCGGCCAGATGAAATAAATTTAACCAAACAGTCGCATACACTTCGGGCAACGCCGCCGCCTCGGCCAACGACAAACCCTCCGGCACCGGCAGCACGTGCCGTCCGTCGACAACCACCTCTTCGGCCATCCCGCCCCCGGCCAGCAAGGCGCAGACCCGGTCTCCCACCTGCCAGGACGAGCCCGGACCGACCTCGCTGATCACCCCCGAACACTCAAGACCCAGTACCTGACTGGCTCCCGGTGGGGGCGGATAAAGGCCCGCCTTCTGTAACAAATCCGCGCGATTGAGACCCGCTGCCGCTACTCGAATGCGAACTTGTCCTACATCGCAGGTAGGACTCGGCTCTTCAACCCACTCCACTTGACCGTCAACGCCTTGCAATGCTTTCACAGTGCCTCCATAGTGAGTCTGGACTGAGCCCGTAGCTGTAGCGCCGGGCTTTCTTGCATTATGTGACCGGCCCTTTGTGGAACCGGCGACTTCAAAGACGGCCTAATATGCGTGATCAATTGTCCCCGCGTCGAATCAGCATGAAGCAACTGTTTCCCAGCACTGCCCTAGCCCTATTTATTGGTATCGGCCTATTGCCGATGTCGAGCAATTCGTTTGCAGCCAATAGCTGGGACAACCTTCAGCCTGATCGTGACGAAGTAATCGCCAGTCTGAACGTCGTCGAGCTGCTCAAGCGCCACCACTACAGCAAGCCGCCGCTCGATGATGCGCGCTCCGTGATCATCTACGACAGCTACCTCAAGCTGCTGGATCCATCGCGCAGCTACTTCATGGCCAGCGACATTGCCGAATTCGACAAGTGGAAAACCCAGTTTGACGACTTCCTCAAAAGCGGCGACCTGAACGCCGGGTTCACCATCTACAAGCGCTACCTGGACCGCGTCAAAGCGCGTCTGGACTTCGCCCTTGCAGAGCTGAACAAAGGCGTCGACAAGATCGACTTCACCACTAAGGAAACCTTGCTGATCGATCGCAAGGACGCTCCGTGGCTCAAGTCCACCGCCGAGCTCGACGACCTGTGGCGCAAACGCGTCAAGGACGAAGTGCTGCGGATGAAGATCGCCGGCAAGGATTCCAAGCAAATCCAGGAAACCCTGACCAAGCGCTACAAGAATCAGTTGTCGCGTCTGGACCAGACCCGTCCGGAAGACATCTTCCAGGCGTACATCAACACCTTCGCCATGTCCTACGACCCGCACACCAACTATCTGTCGCCGGATAACGCGGAAAACTTCGACATCAACATGAGCCTGTCCCTCGAAGGCATCGGCGCCGTGTTGCAGAGCGATAACGACCAGGTGAAAGTCGTGCGTCTGGTGCCGGCAGGCCCGGCTGACAAGACCAAGCAGGTTGCCCCGGCCGACAAGATCATCGGCGTGGCCCAGGCCAACAAAGAGATGGTCGACGTGGTCGGCTGGCGCCTGGACGAAGTGGTCAAGCTGATCCGTGGGCCGAAAGGCACCGTGGTGCGCCTGGAAGTGATTCCGGCCAGCAATGCGCCAAACGACCAGACCAGCAAAATCGTGCCTATCACCCGTGAAGCGGTGAAGCTTGAAGATCAGGCCGTTAAAAAGTCGATCCTCAACCTGAAACAGGACGGCAAGGACTACAAGCTCGGCGTCATTGAGATCCCGGCCTTCTACCTGGACTTCAAGGCATTCCGTGCTGGCGATCCGGACTACAAGAGCACCACTCGCGACGTCAAGAAACTGCTGACCGAGTTGCAGAAAGACAAGGTCGACGGCGTGGTCATCGACCTGCGCAACAACGGCGGCGGTTCCTTGCAGGAAGCCACCGAGCTGACCAGTCTGTTCATCGACAAAGGTCCGACCGTACTCGTGCGTAACGCCGATGGCCGGGTCGATGTGCTGGAAGATGAAAACCCGGGCGCGTTCTACAAAGGCCCGATGGCGTTGCTGGTCAACCGCTTGTCCGCTTCGGCTTCGGAGATCTTCGCCGGCGCCATGCAGGACTACCACCGCGCCCTGATCATCGGCGGCCAGACCTTCGGTAAAGGCACCGTGCAGACCATTCAGCCGCTGAACCATGGCGAACTGAAACTGACCCTGGCCAAGTTCTACCGGGTTTCCGGCCAGAGCACCCAGCACCAGGGCGTACTGCCAGATGTGGATTTCCCGTCGATCATCGACACCAAGGAAATCGGCGAAAGCGCCCTGCCGGAAGCCATGCCGTGGGACACCATCAAGGCCTCGATCAAACCGGCGACCGACCCGTTCAAGCCGTACATCGCCGAGCTCAAATCCGAGCATGACGTACGTTCGGCCAAAGACGCGGAGTTCGTGTTCATCCGCGACAAGCTGGCCCTGGCCCAGAAGCTGATGGAAGAAAAAACCGTCAGCCTCAACGAAGCCGATCGTCGCAAGCAACATGCCGACATCGAAGCCAAGCAACTGGTCATGGAAAACATCCGTCGCAAAGCCAAGGGCGAAGAACCGCTCAAAGAGCTGAAGAAAGAAGACGAAGATGCTATCGCGGCTGAGCCGGACAAGGTCAAACCGGAAGACGATGCCTACCTGAGCGAGACCGGGCGAGTGCTGCTGGATTACCTGAAACTGAGCAACCAGGTGGCCAAGCACTAAGATGATGGCAATTTAATGCTGACGCTCCCCGGAGCGTCATCAAATAGTCATCATTCTGTCGTGAAATACAGGACTGGGAGCGCCTCTTGAATCAAGAGTCCGCTCCCAGTCCTTTTTTTATCGCCAGAGATCGCCATGACCACGACCGAACAGCTGAGTGCCTTGAGTTCAATTCTGGCTCAAAGCGGTTTGCACAGTCTGTTCCAGCCGATCATTTCCCTCTCTGAACGACGAATCATCGGCTACGAAGCCCTGAGCCGTGGCCCCTCCAACAGCCCGCTGCACTCCCCCATCGCCTTGTTCGCTGTGGCCCGTCAGGCCGGGCGCCTTAGCGAACTGGAAATCGCCTGCCGCCAAAGTGCCTGCCGCCGCTTCAACGAACAGCAACTGCCGGGCAAATTGTTCCTCAACGTGTCGCCGGAATCCCTGCTCGAAACCTCGCACCAACCGGGCCGCACCCTGCAACTACTACAGGACTTCGGCATACCACCGAGCCAGGTGGTGATCGAACTCACCGAGCAAACTCCGACCGATGATTTCCAGTTGCTGCAAAACGCCTTGCATCACTACCGTGCGATGGGGTTTTCGATTGCACTGGACGATCTCGGCGCAGGTTATTCGAGTTTGCGACTGTGGTCCGAGCTGCGGCCGGACTACGTCAAAATTGATCGGCACTTTATCGACGGCATCCACCAGGACGCGCTCAAGCGCGAGTTCGTCGGCTCGATCCTGCAAATCGCCAAGGCCTCCCGCGCGCAAGTGATCGCCGAAGGCATCGAACTGCCGGAAGAACTCGCGGTGCTGACTGAAATGGGCGTCGACCTGGTGCAAGGCTATCTGCTCTGCCGCCCCCAGGAACATCCGCCACGGGATGCGCGGACGCTGATGCCCAAACAGGAAAGCACCGTGGTAGCGCTGAACGACGAAGGCAGCGACCTCAGCGCCCTACTCAACGACCAACCCGCCGTGGCCCGCGACACCCCGACAGCGACCGTACTGGAAGCCTTCCGCCGCCAAGCCAACCTGAACTCACTGGCCGTGCTCGACGACCAAG
Source organism: Pseudomonas sp. 5Vm1k (assembly GCF_056161485.1). Lineage (NCBI taxonomy): Bacteria > Pseudomonadati > Pseudomonadota > Gammaproteobacteria > Pseudomonadales > Pseudomonadaceae > Pseudomonas > Pseudomonas sp. 5Vm1k. Next base: position 264,245 of record NZ_JBSPCZ010000005.1, on the reverse strand, counting down.
GCCAGCCGTGCGGCATCGTCCACCGCCACTCGCTCTCCGACGCCCTGCTCAAACCCTTCGCCACCGACCTGTTCGCGCGCAAACCCATCAGCCGCCTGATGAACGACGACTTCCTCGCCGTCGAAATGAGCCAATCCCTGCAACAAGTCAGCCGCCTCATCACCAGCCGCGCCCGGCAACGCATCGAAGAAGACTTCATCATCACCCTCAACGGCAGCTACCTCGGGCTGGGACGCGTCATCGACGTCCTCAAACTGATCACCGAACTGAAAATCCAACAAGCCCGCTACGCCAACCCGCTCACCCTGTTACCCGGCAACGTACCCATCCAGCAATGCCTGACCCGCCTGCTGCAACAAGCGCGGGAATCGGTGATCTGCTACGTGGACATCGACAGCTTCAAACCCTTCAACGACATCTATGGATATGGCCGTGGGGATGAAGTCCTACTGTGTTTGGCGCAGTGTCTGAATGACCGCGTAGATCCTTCTCGCGACTTCGTCGGACATATCGGTGGGGATGACTTCTTGCTGGTGCTTGGGCCGGAGGATTGGCGCAAACGTTTGAACCAGTTGCTGGATGATTTTCATAGCCAGTGCCGACGTTTCTATCGCGCTGAACATCTTGAGGCTGGGTGCTTTATCGCGCCGAATCGCCAAGGTGTAAGACAGGAATTCCCACTGCTTTCACTGTCCATCGGCGTAGTGCACCTGCATCCCGAAGCCTGTGGACAACTCGATGCGAGCCAGTTGGCGGAGATGGCGTCGCAGGCCAAACATCACGCGAAGAATGTGCCTGGGTATAGCGTGCATGTGATTGATAGCCTTGCGGTGCCCGAAGCCGAAGAAACACTAGTAGCCGGCCACCGCTGATCTTTTGATCCGGATTTGCGGCGCCTGCGCGATCATCCCCTCACCCTAACCCTCTCCCCAAGGGGGCGAGAGGACTGACCGCGTCGTTTGGGAACCAAAACCGCCGCAACTCGAAGGAAATTTCCGAAGACCTTGCCCGGAAATTTCGCTCAAAAAGAAGTAAGCGTGGCGAAAGGTTTCGCTAAAGCCTGGCTTGATTTCCCCACTCGCCAGATGGCCGCCATCGACCCGACGCAGATACTCTTTGCATTCACTCTCACGCAGTGTAAAGACGGGCAATCGATTATTGGACTCAAGAAAAATGAAGAGTGACGATGCCTCGCGAATACAGCTTCCCGAAGCTGAATTACTGAATGTCCTCGCTGATCTGGGCGCTCTCGAATGGAGGAAATACGGTTCGCGGATCACTCAGACTTGGAACGGTTGCGGATTTGTAGAGGTTCCTGGCGGGCTACCCTGGGTGGCCTTTCGTTTCGCGCAGGAAGACGAGGCCACGATGAAACGCCTGGAGGCCGCTGTTTCAAGCTATGAAGGCCGTGAGCGCTGGCTGCTGATTGCCCATATTAGAGCCCCCCTACCAGGCACGAACTGGATAGTTTGCCTCGAACGCTCCGGCCTGCTCAAACGTCAGGCAGAGAATGCAAACCTTCCGGTCTGGCAGTACCTCGACCGAGTGGAGCCGGGTTATTCGGATCTGACATTTGAGGACTTCGATGGACTGACAGCGCATGTGAAGGCGCGTCTGGGCCCCCACCAACTCTGACTAATGTTCGGACCCTCTGCTCTTGAGTCACGCTGCACCCATTTCCTCATAGGACGCATCGACGACCATGATGCGCTTATCCCAAACGGTTTCAGCCACTTCCTGGATGATGTGGGCTAGCGCCTCAATATCCGCACCAAGAGCGCTGATACAAGCCAAACGACCGGGCGACCAATCGATAACCGTGCATTGTGGGTACTTCTCTAGCAGTACGGACAAAACTTCATGAGGCGGCTCTTTGCGGGTGTACATGAAGTCGAAGTACGGATCACTACCGTCTTGAAACAAATACACCAGAGCCCAGGCATTTGATGGGCCGGGAAACCATAGGGTAACGTGACGATGTGCCCATTCTGGGCCACCGTGTTTGATACAGCGAAGTACGTCGATGATCGACAGACAATCGGGTATTCGGGTCATGCGATCAGGGTCAAACTTGCGGCAAGGCTCAGGCTGGACGGTTGCTTCACTGGCCAGAAGTGCAATCATTCCTGATTTTTTCTTCATTGTATTACCGTGGTTTCAAGCGTCCTCTGTTGGCCGACAGTTGCAGTTTCCGTATGAAGTCTAAGTAGCAAGATAGGACGCCACTGCGACTTCGAGTATGTCCACCAGATCAGGATCCATATAACGATAATCGTCGGGAATATCGAGCGTGTGAAGTCGCTTGTGTTCAAGCAGGCGGGCGTATCCCGCCTGCAGACGATGCAGGTGTTTGCGTTCCATGACGAAGATGACATCGGCCCAACGGATATCCGCAGGGCCAATGGGTTTACGTGCGTTTGGACTAGTGCCCGCCGAACGGGCATTGAAGCCAGGACGGCGGCGCCAGATCGCTTCAGCAGTAGGGCTGCGCCATTGGTTACGGCTGCAGACGAACAGGAGGTTAGTCACTCTTGATCCAACAGTTGGCGGGTGGTGCGAATGGGATAGCTCATGCCGAGTTGGCGTGCCCTGACCAACTTGTCGGCACGGGTGTACATCAGCTTCCAGTTCTTTTCTGGTTTGAATTCCAGCGGACGAACCGCTTTATCCCTGCCACATTTACGGGCCTGGGAGCGTCTCCAGGCGCGGGTTCTTTGCATGATCATGTCCTCGTGAATACCGGGTTCAGCAGCCGCGGTAATACGAGTTGGGCGTATGGTAGGCGTGAATCGGGGAAGTGGCTAGGTTCAGTGCTAGGGAGACGGATTTATTTTCCTTTCCTCGTTGGTCTATCGCCCCCAAGAACATGGACTTAATTCGTGAATCGATCACTACCTTTCACCAGCCCACTTGCCACAAAACCCACCCCACAACCATCACAATAAAACCCATCTACAAGCTGCTCCAGCGGTGCAGGCTTCAGTTCAGCAGGATCGCATTCATCCACTGCAAGTTGATCCAAACGGCGATAGCCCGCTTTTTCTTCTCCGTTAAAGCGTTTCTTTGGGCTTGCTGCACCTATCAAGATTGCCTTGGGCCTGACGTGCTGGATTGATCCACAGCGTGGGCAGGATTCCATAGCGTTATGATTCATGACCGCTCCAGAAACTCATCAATCATCGAAGTAACCTGCCCCTGAATCACCTCCCGCGACCTCCCACCCTCCCCATCCCCGCAAATAATCCCATCACCCGGCACCGCGTCTTCAAGCATCGCCACCGCCCCAGGCTTGCACACCGCCATAAAGCTGAAGTGGCTGGCATCACTGATCTCAACGTAACGCTTCGACGCTTGCGGCAGGCGTTTGGCCAAGTCAGCAGACTCCAACTGCGCCGGAAGCTCTTCAGACGGTACACCAGCAGCAATCACCAATATCGGCACCGGCAACACCGCAAGGCTTTCATCAGTCATCCCACGCGACAGCCCCAAGTCCAACGAAACAACGGCGGTTACGCGTTTATCGCGCAAATCAGCAGCCAGCCGGGCCTTCGATTCCGGGGTGCTTGCGGGGTTCATCGTTTGGTAGACGGTGCAACTGGCCAACTTCGGATGGACGATGCAGTCCTTGGCAAAGCGGTCAGGATCGAAGCGCGCCCCGGCGATTTCCATAACGGTCCAGCCGCCAAGCGAATGACCTACGGCCGCAATTCGATGCTTGGCGACTACACCGAATTGTTCCGGCTGAGCCGTGACTGCGTCGATAGCCCGACTGAGGTCAGCGGGTCGTTGCCATAACTGTGCGGCGGCTTGGGGGCTACGGTCGCGGCTGGTGGTGCCGGGGTGGTTGACCGCTGCCACGATGTAGCCTTTGTGGGCGAGTGCGCTGGCCAGCCAGGTCTGGTTGATCCAGTTGCCGCCGAAGCCGTGGGAGATCACCACCAATGGATGTTCGCCGGCAGTCGGCGGTGCGTTGGGCACGGCGAGGGCGCCGAAGAACACTGGGTTGTCGCCAAACAGTTGCGGGGTGGCAGTGTTTGCGGTGGGGTACCAGACGACCATCTCCAGCGGCCGCTCGTTTTGCGGGTCTGGCAGCGTGGAGGATTGGAAGCCGACGGGGTTGTCGTTGGCGAGTACGCTGGTGGTCAGGCAGGTTAGAAACAGGGCACAGAAAGCTTTTTTCAATTTTTTATCTTCCTTGATTAGATCAACTCATTAGTGCCTGACATCCGTCGTCAGGTGCGTCCTTATTTGATCGTTCCCATGCTCTGCGTGGGAATGCTGCCAGGGACGCTCTGCGTTCCAATTGCACCGGTGGTTTCGAGTCGGACACTGTTGTGACGCGGAGCGTCACAGCTGCATTCCCACGCAGAGCATGGGAATGATCAGTTAGCTATCGCTCGGCAACCCTTTCAACTTGATCTCCGCCAACGGATGCCCAGCCTTCAACGCAATCCGCCAAAACCGCGCCGCTTCCACCGGGTCGGGCGCTTTGCTCGGCGTGCCCGCCAAACTGATCACGCCAATCTGATACGCCGCTTTGCCATCCCCCGCCAACGCCGCCAGGCGCAGCAGTCGCACGCCTTCCTCGCGGGCACCAAGGCCAACGCCGCGAAAGGTCAGGATGTGGCCGTAGAAGCTTTGCGCGCCGACGTCGCCGAGGTTGGCCATGCGGGCGAATTGGCCTTCGAGCCATTTCCAGCCTCGGGGCTGTCGCACGAACCATGACCAGTGAAACAGCCTACGGGCCAGTCGGTAACCGGCCCACGCCTTGAGTCGTAAAAACACTCAGGCCTCCGCGGATTCGGGGTACTCGTATTCGAACACCCGCACCACTTCCGAGGCGTGCCACGAAGCTGCGGCGACGCCGTCGGATGGGCCGGAGAAGCGACCCAGGCGCTCGACGCATTCGAAGAAGCCAGTGCGCGGCAGGCGGCTGGCGCCCTGGCTGATCACCAGTGAGCTGCGCAAAGGCTGCTCGGCTTTGGCGTCGAGTGCGGCGAGGTGTTCAAGGGCGGCGGTCAGGGTTTGCATGGCCGGCGTGGGCAATTGCAATCGCTCGAGCAGTGCTCGGTAGGTCAGAAGATGGCGCTGGCGGCGCGCCTGGTCCAACTCGCCCAATAACCCGTCCCAATGTTGACGACTGATGCGTACGCTCACGATTCATCCCTCCACCCTGGCACCGTCAATTCCCAGGCCAGGCTGCGGCGAATCGCAGCGTCGGGTAGACGCTCGCCACTTTCGATCAAGGCCAGATAAGACGGGCTGATGCCTACCGTGCGGGCGAGCGCCTCAATGGCGATGCCCTTCCCTTCGCGCAAATTGCGGAGTTGATCCAGACCCGGAAGAATCTGGTCTGGTGTTGCCGTCGGACGCTCTGGGGCGGCCCGCGGCGGTTGTGGGTCGATGCCTGCTGCTTTCAGTAGAGCCTGATACTGAGCCCATGGCAAAACCGCATATTCGGGCTCGCCTTCGCGTGTGATTATCTGAATATCCATGACTTCCCCGTAGGACAACGACACTTAGCGAGTCGGCACTTTTCCCTTGAAGTGTAATCCTAACAGCGGCCAAGGTCGCGGGGGCATCAATCTATGGACGAAACTCAATCAACCCGGTCTTTTTTGGCCCTTGGAGCTGAAGTTGTTCAGGTGTATCGGGCAGTCGTTCGACCACCGCGAGCTTCTCTGGCAACTGCCGATTGCGCCAGGCGCGGAAGGCGTTGAGTTCGTCGTCGAGGGTTTTCATCACCCAGGCCAGCACGGCGATGTCGTCAAGCATGCCGAAGACGGGGATAAAGTCGGGAATGGCGTCGAGTGGACTGAGGAAGTACATCAGGCCGGCCACGACAGTCAGGATCGATTTGCGGCTGATGGCCCGGTACTCGCCGCGCCAGTAGGCCAGGCACAGGGCCTGCAACAGGCGCAGGTCGTCCTTGAGCTTGCCCAGGCGGCCACCTTCGCTGGCGCCTTTGCTGGCCACGGCGAACAGCAGGGTCGGTAGGCGACCTCGGGCCAGCAGGCGTCCGGCCAATGGCAGGAAGCGAGCGAAATTCCAGGGTGCTTTCATCTTTTTCCTCCCGCTGAAATGTTATCCACACAAATTGTGGATAACCTTGTGAACAGAGCTGCATTTCACGGCTGAGAGCCCCGTTTTATAAGGGCTCAACTCAGATCGGGCGTTTTTTACTCACATAAAAAAACCCAAGATTTCATTGACTTGGCGGTTCGGTGCGGCTAGTCCAGCGCTCTCAATGCCTATGACTCCAGCCTACAGCATCCGTTCGCTTTCTTTGTACGTTACCAAACGCCAGATACAACAACGCCCCGCAGTGTGCGAGGCGTTGTTTTTGTAGCAGACGACGTTACTTGGCGGCGTCTTGTTTCGCTGGATCTTTGATCGCCAGCAGTTCCAGGTCGAATACCAGCACCGAGTTGGCCGGGATTGCCGGGCTTGGGCTTTGCGCGCCGTAAGCCAGGTCGCTAGGAATGTACAGCTTGTACTTCTCGCCAACGTGCATCAGTTGCAGGCCTTCGACCCAACCAGGGATCACACCGCTGACTGGCAGATCAATCGGGCTACCGCGATCAACCGAGCTGTCAAAGGTAGTGCCGTTAGTCAGCTTGCCGGTGTAGTGAACAGTCACTACGTCGGTCGGCTTAGGCTGAGGACCGTCAGCTTTTTTCACGACTTCATATTGCAGACCGGATGCAGTGGTCACTACACCGGCTTTCTTGGCGTTGTCTTCGAGGAATTTCTTGCCAGCGGCTGCCGACTCTTCGCTCATTTTCGCCATGCGTTCTTCTGCACGCTTTTGCAGTGCTGCAAAGGCCTCGACCAGTTCGTCGTCCTTCAGCTTTTGTTCTTTCTTGCCGACGGCATCTTCGATGCCTTGGGCTACGGCCTTGGAATCCAGATCATCCATGCCTTCCTGAGCCAGGCTCTTGCCCATGTTCAGGCCAATCCCGTAGGAAGCTTTTTGCGCCGGGGTTTTCAGCTCTACGCTGGTCTGCGAATCACAACCCGCAAGTACCAGGCTTACCAGGGCCACCGCCGCCGCCAACCGATGCTGTTTCATGCTATTTCCTTGTTCATGCGCCTAAAGGGCAATCGAATAAAGCCGCGAGCTTATCAGGCGGCCACGACCAATGGCTACCGGCATGAGAGCAGGATACTGCTGATAAGTTCAGGTCTTTTAAAGCATTTCGGGAATGAGCTGGATGAAGTTTCTGTCATCTTCTTCTTATAGACGCCGATGCCGGATCCCACAACATCTGGCGTAATGGCCACTTGCCGCCACCCACGGAGCTGAGGCATAAGAGAGCTAAAAATCGACAAGGACGTTTATCTTGCGCCTCTTACTCCGCTTGCTGGTTCTGATCGCTGTGCTGCTGGGGCTTGGCCTGGCCGTGGTTCTGTACTACGTGGCCAACCCAAAGCTGCCCGCCTACTCCGCCGCTCAACAGGTGCATTACCTGGAGCAATGGAGCGTGGCTGATCGTCAGACTTACTACTTCACACCCCAGGGCACCCAGGTCAAAGGCCTGCATTACGACTGGTTCGAGGCGCTGGAACTGCCGTTCTCGCAACAGCGATTCGCCGCCCCGGAATACCTCGCGCGCTTCGGTTTTTTGATCGATCCCGCGCAGAAAGCCACGCCAAACAACCCCGGCAACCTGCCAGTGGGTTTTGCCCGGCACCAGAATCCCGATAGCCAGGTTCAGTTCCTCGACATTACCTGCTCCGCCTGCCACACCGGCGAGTTGCGCTTTAACGGCCAGGCCGTGCGCATCGATGGTGGGTCGGCCCAGCATGTGCTGCCCTCCAGCGTGCCGACCCTGCGCGGAGGCAGTTTTGGTCAGGCATTGGTCGCCAGTCTTGTGTCGACTTATTACAACCCGTGGAAATTCGAACGTTTCGCACGCAACGTACTGGGCGCGGACTACGATGCCCGGCATAAAGCCCTACGCGAAGACTTCAAAAGCTCACTCGATACCTTCGTGAAAGTCGCCTGGAACGACACCCATCGCGGGCTCTATCCAACCGAAGAAGGCCCCGGCCGTACCGACGCGTTCGGGCGCATCGCCAATGCGAGCTTCGGCGATGCGATTTCCCCCGCCAACTACCGCGTGGCCAATGCTCCGGTGGATTATCCACAGCTATGGGATATCTGGACGTTCGACTGGGTGCAGTGGAACGGTTCGGCGCAGCAACCAATGGCGCGCAATATCGGCGAGGCGCTGGGTGTGGGCGCCACGCTAAATTTCTTCGACGCCGACGGCCAACCGCTGAAAGGCGATGCGCGTTATCCCTCCAGCGTGCGCGTGCGTGACCTGAATCTGATCGAAGAAACCCTGCAACGCCTCAAACCACCCGCCTGGCCGGAAGAGGTGTTGGGCAACGTCGACAAGCCGCTGGCCGCCCAGGGTCGTGCGCTGTTCGCCGAGAATTGTGCAAGTTGCCATGTGCCGCGGGTGAAGCCAGTCGACGGGCGCTCGGTGCAACAACTGAAACTGATCCCGGTCGCCGCCATCGGCACCGACCCGACCGCCGCCAACAACATTGCCGACCATCGTTTCGACCTGACAGCCCTGCAATGGGACCCGGCGGAGCTTGGCCAACTGGATGTGCAATTGCACCCCAAACCGACCGAGCCGCTGGACTTGAGCAAGCTCTCAGTGACCAAGGGGCTTGCCTACGTCACGGCGTTCGTCGAGAACCGAGCGTACCGCGAAGCCAATGTCACGCCGGCAGAACGAGCGGACATGGATGGTTTCGGCCTGCCGATCGGCGTCCAGGAATTGCGCGCCTATAAGGCCAGGCCACTGGCAGGTGTATGGGCGACGGCGCCGTTCCTGCACAACGGTTCGGTGCCGAGCATTTATCAGTTGCTCTCGCCCCAGGACGAGCGCGCGACCACCTTCTATAAAGGCAGCTTCGAGTACGACCCTCAGCATCTTGGTTATCGCACCGAGGCGTTTAACAACGGCTTCGTGTTCGATACGCGCATCACCGGCAATCACAACAGCGGCCACGAATTCCGCGCCGGTGAGCGCGGCAACGGCGTCATCGGCCGCTTGCTGCAACCGCAGGAACGCTGGGCGCTGCTGGAATACCTGAAAGTTTTGGGTGGTCCGCTGGAGGCGCAATTGCCATGAACCCTGTCTCCGTCAAAAGGATTTGCTCATGCTGATTACGCTTTGGCTGCGCCTCGGCGCCTTCCTCGGAAAACTCCTGCTTTGGCTATTGGGTTTGGGGCTGTTGGGCTGGGCAGTGGCCACCGCGTGGTTTGCCTGGCAGCACAACGGCGCAGTGTCCGCCGACGAGCAGATTCCGGCCGGTGAGGCGGCGATGACCCAGGACATCATCCAGACCGCCGTGCGCATCGTCGATCAGCACCGTGAAAGCACCCGCTACCTGCGTGATGCTCACGCCAAGGCCCATGGCTGCGTGAAGGCCGAGGTTCAAGTGTTGCCGGATCTGACAGCGGAGCTGCGTCAAGGTGTGTTCAGCGAGCCGGGCAAAACCTGGCAAGCCACCGTGCGCCTGTCCAACGGCAACGCCTACCCGCAATTCGACAGCATCCGCGATGCCCGGGGCATGGCCATCAAGTTGCTCGATGTGCCCGGCAAACCGTTGCTGGCCGATCAGGCGAGTCGTCACGAGCAGGACTTCGTGATGTTCAGCCATCCGAATTTCTTTGTCAGTGATGTCGCCGAGTACCGTCAGAATGTGGCCGCGCAGGCTGACGGCAAATCGGTGATGGCGTTCTTCCCGGGCTGGGACCCGCGCACTTGGCAGGTTCGCCATCTGTTTATTGCCTTGGCGACGCTCTCCCCTGCTCCGGACAGTCCGACCCAGACTACGTACTTTTCGGTTTCGCCCTACAAGTTCGGTGAAGCCAACGCCAAATTCCGTGTGATGCCAGATCCGGGAAGCTGCCCGGCCTACGTCCTGCCGAAGCAAAATCAGGACCTGCCGAACTTCCTGCGTAATGCGCTGAATCAACAGTTATCCACAGACCGCGTGCCGGCGTGCTTCGTCCTGCAGATCCAGCGCCAGGATGCGAACAAGTACATGCCGATTGAGGACACCAGCGTTGAATGGCGTGAAAGTGATGCGCCGTTCGAGACGGTCGCGAAGATCAACGTGCCGGCCCAGGATTTCGATACGCCGGCGCTGAATCTGCAATGCGATAACCAGTCGTTCAACCCGTGGTTTGGTCTGGAGGCGCATCGGCCGATTGGCGGGATCAATCGTCTGCGCAAAGCAGTGTATGAAGCGATCAGCGATTACCGACACAGCCGCAACGCCGAGCAATAACAGACAAACACACAACCCCTGTGGGAGCGGGCTCGCTCGCGAAAGCGGTGTGTCAGCCAACATCTTCGGCGACTGATACAACGCTTTCGCGAGCAAGCCCGCTCCCACAAGGAGAAATCGCAGCAGTTCAGCCAAATCCCAGACGACAAAAAGCCCGCATTAAGCGGGCTTTCTGTGTGGTGACCTGGCGTTCAGCGTTCCAGGTTACCGAATATGGCGCAGCGGACGGGACTCGAACCCGCGACCCCCGGCGTGACAGGCCGGTATTCTAACCGACTGAACTACCGCTGCGCGTAGCGTTGAAAGTGGTGGGTGATGACGGGATCGAACCGCCGACATTCTGCTTGTAAGGCAGACGCTCTCCCAGCTGAGCTAATCACCCTTTACCTTCGTTGCGGGGCGCATTGTGCCACAGATTTTCGTAAAGTGTTGATTTAATTGAATATTTTTTCAAATAAATCCGAAAACCGGTGAAACGACACGACCTGCGGGAACAACGTACAAACTTGGGGCAGAAAAAAACCCGCGTGAGCGGGCTTTTCCGTGGTGACCTGGCGTTCAGCATTCCAGGTTACCGAATATGGCGCAGCGGACGGGACTCGAACCCGCGACCCCCGGCGTGACAGGCCGGTATTCTAACCGACTGAACTACCGCTGCGCGTAACACTAAGAACGAATGGTGGGTGATGACGGGATCGAACCGCCGACATTCTGCTTGTAAGGCAGACGCTCTCCCAGCTGAGCTAATCACCCTTCGCTTCGGTGTGGCGCGCATTCTACGGAGCACCCCAACCTCTGGCAAGCACTTTTTTAATTAATTTTCTCAGGCCTTCCAAAGGCTTAGAGAAGGGTTGGCCTATGGCGCCGCGAAGAGAATAATGCCCCCCTTTGTATAAAGGAGAGACTCGCCCCATGTGGTTCAAAAACCTGCTTATCTATCGCCTGACCCAAGATCTGCCTTTTGATGCCGAGGCGTTGGAAACTGCACTGGCGACCAAACTGGCGCGTCCTTGTGCAAGCCAGGAGTTGACCACCTACGGTTTCGTCGCGCCATTCGGCAAGGGCGAAGATGCTCCGTTGGCCCACGTCAGCGGCGACTTCCTGCTGATCGCCGCCCGTAAAGAAGAACGCATTCTGCCGGGCAGCGTCGTGCGTGACGCGGTGAAGGAAAAGGTCGAAGAGATCGAAGCCACGCAAATGCGCAAGGTCTATAAGAAGGAGCGTGATCAGATCAAGGATGAAATCATCCTGGCCTTCCTGCCACGCGCCTTTATCCGTCGCTCGTCGACTTTCGCCGCCATCGCGCCGAAACAAGGCCTGATCCTGGTCAACTCGGCCAGCCCGAAACGCGCCGAAGACCTGCTGTCGACCCTGCGTGAAGTGATCGGCACGCTGCCGGTACGTCCGCTGACCGTGAAAATGGCCCCGACCGCCACCATGACCGACTGGGTCAAAACCCAGAAAGCCGCGGACGACTTCTTTGTATTGGACGAGTGCGAACTGCGCGACACCCACGAAGACGGCGGCATTGTGCGTTGCAAGCGTCAGGACCTGACCAGCGAAGAAATCCAGCTGCACCTGAGCACTGGCAAAGTGGTCACTCAGTTGTCCCTGGCCTGGCAGGACAAGTTGTCGTTCATGCTCGACGACAAAATGACCGTCAAGCGCCTGAAATTCGAAGACTTGCTGCAGGATCAGGCAGAACAGGACGGCGGCGAAGAAGCCCTCGGCCAACTGGACGCCAGCTTCACCCTGATGATGCTGACCTTCGGCGATTTCCTGCCGGCGCTGGTTGAAGCGTTGGGCGGCGAAGAGACCCCTCAAGGCATCTAAAGCCTTGTGATTAACCCTGTGGGAGCGGGCTTGCTCGCGAAAGCGTTGTGTCAGTCAACATCCATGTCGACTGACACTCCCTCTTCGCGAGCAAGCCCGCTCCCACATGGGTTCCGTGTGATGTTCATAATCGAATAATAAGGATCAGCCCATGCGCGCCCTCGCCGCTTTAAGCCGCTTTGTCGGCAACACCTTCGCCTACTGGGTGCTGATTTTCGCCGTCGTGGCGTTCTTGCAGCCTGCGTGGTTCATTGGCCTGAAAGGCGCCATCGTGCCGCTGTTGGGGCTGGTGATGTTTGGCATGGGCCTGACCCTCAAGCTCGAAGACTTCGCCGAAGTCGCTCGCCATCCGTGGCGCGTGGCCTTGGGCGTGGTCGCTCATTTCGTGATCATGCCGGGAATGGCGTGGTTGCTTTGCCAGGCGTTTCACCTGCCGCCGGAAATCGCGGTTGGCGTGATCCTGGTCGGTTGCTGCCCAAGCGGCACTTCGTCCAACGTGATGACTTGGCTGGCTCGCGGGGACCTGGCGCTGTCGGTGGCCATTGCCGCCGTCACCACCCTCCTCGCCCCGCTGCTGACCCCGGCGCTGATCTGGCTGCTGGCTTCGGCGTGGTTGCCGGTGTCGTTCATGGAGTTGTTCTGGTCGATTCTGCAAGTGGTGCTGTTACCGATCGTGCTCGGCGTGGTCGCCCAACGAATGCTCGGCAACAAGGTTCGCCATGCGGTAGAAGTGTTGCCGCTGGTGTCGGTGGTGAGCATCGTGATCATCGTCGCGGCGGTGGTTGCGGCCAGCCAGGCGAAGATTGCCGAATCCGGTCTGCTGATCATGGCGGTGGTGATGCTGCACAACAGCTTCGGCTATTTGCTGGGTTACTTCACCGGGCGCCTGTTCAAGCTACCACTGGCCCAGCGCAAGTCCCTGGCACTGGAAGTCGGCATGCAAAACTCCGGTTTGGGCGCCGCGCTGGCCAGCGCACATTTCTCGCCACTGGCGGCGGTGCCGAGCGCCTTGTTCAGTGTGTGGCACAACATTTCCGGGGCGCTGCTTTCGACGTATTTCCGTCGGATGAGCGAGAAAGAAGATCGGGAAATCGCAGCGCGGGAAGCGACTGAATAAGCACCAAACTTGATCCCCGGGTTAATGATTGGCACTCTATCGCGCAACGCGAGGACGACCTCGCGGCTCGATCGAGTCATTAATCTGGGGACGACCCCGTCAATCGATGGAGGTCTTTCATGTCCTGGATCATTCTGTTTTTCGCCGGCCTGTTCGAAGTCGGCTGGGCCGTTGGCCTGAAATACACCGACGGCTTCAGCCGCCCGCTCCCCACTGCACTTACCGTCGCCGCCATGGCCATCAGCCTTGGTTTGCTCGGCCTTGCCATGAAGGAATTGCCGCTGGGCACAGCCTATGCGATCTGGACTGGTGTGGGTGCGGTGGGTACGGTGATTGCCGGGATTATTCTGTTTGGGGAATCGATGGCGCTGTTTCGGCTGGCCAGTGTGGCGTTGATTATTGCCGGGTTGGTTGGGCTTAAGGTTAGCGCCTGACCTTTAGATAGCCTTCGCGGGCAAGCCTCGCTCCTACAGTCGCGATTAATACGCGATCCTGTAGGAGCGAGGCTTGCCCGCGAAGAGGCCCTCAAAATCACTAACTATCTAACTGCCCCGCGCAACTCCCCCACCATAGCCTGCAACTTCGCCGGCTCGGCCACTTCAACCGCCACCGACGGCCCTGCTACCAGGGTCACTCGCGACCACAACCGGCGAAACAGGCCCTTGGCCGGATCGCGACTGAAGAAGCTCCCCCACAACCCTTGCAACGCCAGCGGAATCACCGGCACCGGTGTCTCTTCGAGAATCCGCGTCAGCCCACCCTTGAACTCGTTTATCTCACCGTCAGCGGTCAGTTTTCCTTCAGGGAAGATGCACACCAACTCACCGTCCTTCAGATACTGGGCAATCCGCTTGAAGGCTTTTTCGTAGATCTGAATGTCTTCCTGACGCCCCGCTATCGGAATCGTCCCCGCCGTGCGGAAGATAAAGTTCAGCACCGGCAGGTTGTAGATTTTGTAGTACATCACAAAGCGAATCGGCCTACGCACCGCGCCGCCGATCAGCAAGGCATCGACGAACGACACATGGTTGCACACCAGCAACGCCGCGCCTTCGTCGGGAATCAGGTCCAGATTGCGATGCTCTACGCGGTACATGGAATGGCTGAGCAGCCAGATCATGAAACGCATGCTGAACTCGGGAACGATGCTGAAGATGTAAGCGTTGACGCCGATGTTGAGCAGCGACACCACCAGGAATAACTGCGGGATCGACAGCTTCACCATGCTCAGCAGCACGATCGAGACAATCGCCGAGACCACCATAAACAGCGCGTTGAGAATGTTGTTGGCGGCAATCACCCGCGCACGCTCGTTCTCGGCGGTGCGCGACTGAATCAAGGCATACAGCGGCACGATGTAGAAACCACCGAAAACACCCAGCCCGAGGATGTCGATCAACACCAGCCAGGTGTGGCCGAAACCAAGGACTTCGATCCAGCCGTGGCCGGTTACGCTGTCCGGAATACCGCCGGAATGCCACCACAGCAGCAAGCCAAACACGGTCAGACCAAACGAGCCGAACGGCACCAGACCGATCTCGACTTTGCGCCCGGAAAGCTTCTCGCAAAGCATCGAACCGAGGGCGATACCGACCGAGAACACAGTGAGGATCAGGGTCACCACGGTTTCGTCGCCGTGCATCCATTCTTTGGCGTAGGCCGGGATCTGCGTCAGATAAATCGCCCCGACAAACCAGAACCACGAGTTGCCGACAATCGACCGCGACACCGCTGGCGTCTGCCCCAGGCCCAGCTTCAAGGTGGCCCAGGACTGGGTGAAAATATTCCAGTTCAGGCGCATCTCCGGGGATGCGGCCGCGGCGCGTGGGATGCTGCGGCTGGCCAGGTAGCCGAGCACCGCGACACCGACAATCGCCGTGGAGACGATGGGCGCGTAATGACCGGACGACATCATGATCCCGGCGCCAATGGTCCCGGCGAGGATCGCGAGGAAGGTGCCCATTTCCACCAGGCCGTTGCCACCCACCAGTTCGTCTTCACGCAGGGCCTGAGGCAGGATCGAATACTTCACCGGCCCGAACAGCGCCGAGTGCGTCCCCATGGCGAACAGCGCCACCAGCATCAGCGACAGGTGATCGAACAGGAAACCGACCGCGCCTACCGCCATGATGGCGATTTCGCCAAGTTTGATCAGACGAATCAGCGCGTCCTTGGCGAATTTTTCCCCGAACTGCCCGGCCAGCGCCGAGAACAGAAAGAACGGCAGGATGAACAACAGCGCGCACAAGTTGACCCAGATCGAGCGATCACCCTCGATGGTCAATTTGTACAAAATGGCGAGGATCAGCGACTGCTTGAAGATGTTGTCGTTGAACGCCCCGAGGGACTGTGTCACGAAAAACGGCAGGAAACGCCGGGTGCGAAGCAAGGTGAACTGTGAGGGGTGACTCATCTTCCGTGTTTCCCTGATGTTAGGTAGAGAGTGGCGTGGATACTGTTGTTTGAATGTCGAACGCCGATCCAGGCCACACATTACCTAATCTTTGCAGGTTATTTCTTTAATCCTGCAATGCACGGTGAGACAAACAGTTCTCCACGCCAGGCGCCCTGCACGGTTCGCTTGCCGACGATCAGCCACATCACCGCCAGCAACGCCACCAAGACGCAGCCAAAAACGCTGAAGAATGCCAGGTTCAAGGTGCTGGCCAATTTCAGCGTTGCCAGAGAATAGACGCCCAGCGGGAACGTGAAACCCCACCATCCAAGGTTGAACGGAATACCGGCGCGCAAGTAACGCACGGTGATCAGCACCGCGATCAGCATCCACCACAGTCCAAAGCCCCACAACGTGATCCCGGCCACCAGCCCCAACCCGGCGGCGATTTCGCCGATGCCCGGCAAGCCATTGGCGGCGAAGATCGCCGGGGCGTCGGCGCCCAGCAGCAACATGCCCAGCGCGCCGGTGCCGATCGGGCCGAGCGCCAGCCAACTCGATGCGGCCATGTTTTCGTGGGGCAGTTTATGCAGCGCCATGCGCAGCAACAAAATTGTGAGAATACTGAATGCCACGGGTAGGGAAAATGCCCACAGCACGTAGCTTGTTACCAGCACCACCAGTTGCGAATGGGCTTCAGCCAAGTGCGGCGCCAACAGACCACCGCTGGCGGCCGCCACTTCCGCCGCGACCACGGGCAACAGCCAAACAGCAGTCATCTGATCGATGCTGTGTTCCTGGCGGGTGAACATCATGTACGGAATCAGCACCCCACAGGCCAGGGACATCGCCACATCCAGCCACCACAACACTTCGGCCACGTGAATTACACCCTCGCCCCAACGCGGCAAACCGAACAGCAAGAAGCCATTGATGATGGTCGCCAGGCCCATGGGTATGGTGCCGAAAAACATCGAAACCGTTGAGTGACCGAAAATCCGTCGCGCTTCATCGAAGAACAGCACCCAACGCGCGGCGTACAGCCCGGTGAACAACACAAACAGAAAGATATTGAAAAGCCACAAGCCCTCGGCCACCGCGTGCAACCCGGGAATCGCGACAGGCAATTGCGCCAGCGCCAACGCGAGCACGCCAGTGCCCATGGTGGCGGCGAACCAGTTTGGGGTGAACTGGCGGATCGCTTCCAGCGGGCGGGGAAGAAGACTTAAAGGTTTGTAACCGGGCTTGGCAGTATTGGGGCAGATCATGGCGAACTCCTGTCCTCTGATGAGGTAGAGCCCATGGTAGATCCGAATCGAATATCTATATAACGGGTAATATCTCTAACTGTTATCTGTTTTGCAGATATAGATTCAGACGCTGCCTTCCGTCTCGATCACCAAAATCCGCGCTGCGCCGAGGGGATGTGCCACATGTTCAGTACCCACCGACGCATAAAAAATATCGCCGACCTCCAGCAAGGTTTGCTGTTCGACACCGTCTTCGCGGTAATGCATCTGCACTTGCCCATCGAGCACGACGAACACTTCCTGGCCATCGTTGACGTGCCATTTGTAGGGCTGGTCGGTCCAGTGCAAACGGGTGGTGATGCCGTTCATGTTGGCGATGTCCAGCGCGCCCCAGGCACGCTCGGCGGTGAAGGATTTGCTGCGGATGATTTTCATGGATCGGTCCGTCGAGGGGATGGCGAGGCCAAGACTAGCGATCATCGAACATCGGCGCCACAGACTTTCACCGAGCGCTGATACATCAACCCCAGCAACGCCCCGACCGCCAGGGCAATCAGCACTGCGCCATAACCATCGGTGGTCGCCACCAACCCGAAAGTGCGGCTCAAACTCCCGGCCAGCAACGACGGCAAGCAAAAGGCCAGATAACTGAGCGCATAAAACGCTGACATCAAACCGGCCCGCTCATGGGGCAGCGCCAACGGCACAACGCTGCGCACGGCACCCAGGAAACCGGCACCGAAACCGCACCCCGCCACCAGCGTACCGATGAAAAACAGCGGCAGGCTGGCGCTATGGACCGCGATCAGAATCAGCACGACACCAGCCGGCAGCATGCTCGCGCCCAGACGCAGAACCTTGTCCGCCGGCCGATTGCGCAAGGTGTAGATCATCAATGCGCCAGTCACCGTCAACGCTGCGACCGTCGCACCGCCAATCAGGTTCGAGGTCGAACCGGTGGCCGTGCGCACCAGCGATGGCGCCAACGAGGCGAAGAAACCACCCAGCGCCCACACCGCCGTGTTGATCGGCAGCACCGACCACAACGCCCGCCGTGCCTGGATGGGTACGTGCAAGGTCGGGCGCAGCGAAGCCCACGCCCCGGATTGAGGGCTGACGCTTTCCGGCAGGCGCCAGACGTACAGCGCCTGCATCACAAACAACGCGAGCAGCACCCAATAGGTCAGTTGCAACGGTAGCGGCGCGAACTCGGCCAACAAGCCGCAGCCCATTGCGCCGACAGCCATGCCCAACAACGGCGCGACACTGTTGATCAGCGGCCCTTGCTGGCGATCGGTATCCAGCAGCGCAGCACTCAATACCGCCGTGGCCATTCCCGTCGCAAAGCCCTGGAGTACTCGGGCACTGATCAACCAAGTGACACTGTCGGCGTTGATAAACAGCAACATCGCCAGCATGTTCAGCAGTATCGCGGTGAAAATCACCGGTTTGCGCCCGAGGAAATCCGAGAGCGAGCCGACGGTCAGCAACGCCACCAGCAAGCTGAGAGCGTACACGCCAAAGATCAGGGTCAGGGTCGCTGCAGAGAACTGCAGCTGGTCCTGATACAAGTGATACAACGGCGTCGGCGCCGTGGAAGCGGCGAGAAAACTGAGTAAAGTGATCGCCAGAAACCACAGGCTGGAACGGTTTGATGTTGGATGAGACATGGGCACACTCCGCAAAAGCTAAGTTTTTGCTTTTGCGGAGTGTGCTACTCGCTAGCGCTTAAAGCAAATTCTTTGTGTTAAGGTCCGCCACATGGCAATTAAAGAAGGTTTACGCCCCGGTGGCCGCAGTGCCCGGGTGCAAGAGTCGATTCATTCGGCAGTCCGCGCACTTCTCGAAGAGCAGGACCGCGCGACCGTGACCGTGCCGCAAATCGCCGCGCGTGCGGGGGTCACGCCATCGACTATTTATCGACGCTGGGGCGATTTGTCGGTGTTGCTGGCCGATGTCGCCCTCGCCCGCATGCGTCCCGACAGCGAGCCGGCCAATACCGGCAGCCTGCGCGGGGACCTGCGCGCCTGGGGCGAGCAGTATCTGGATGAGATGAGTTCAGACCTTGGCCGCAACCTGTTGCGCGATGTGCAATGCAGCTCTACGCCCGGCTTTTGCGCGGCGATCATCGGCGGGCAGTTGCAGACCATTCTGGATCGCTACCCTGACCAGTCGTTGCCGAGCGTTGATCGGCTGATCAATCTGATCGCGGCGCCGACGGTGTTTCGTGTCCTGTTTTCAGCGGCGCCGCTGGAGGTTGAGGAATTGCATCGGTTGATTGAGATTGCGTTGAGTCATTAAGGCCGCCATTCGCGAGCAGGCTCGCTCCCACATGGGGTCTAGGGTGTGCACAAATTTTGTGTTCACTGGAGATCCCATGTGGGAGCGGGCTTGCTCGCGAAGAGGCCCGCCCAGACACCCAACATCCGAAGCCCTGCCGCCCTGCGACACCCCGCCACGCCTCGACCTTGGTCGACACTGACGAACCCGGGCCATCGTGCGAGACTGTCTGTCCGGGCCTGAACCCCGGGTGTCTTTTGTCTGGAGTTTCCATGTCGCTGTCCAGCGGGCTGATCGCCGCCGTTGCCCTGGCCTATATGGCCATCATGTTCGCCATCGCCTTCTACGGTGACCGTCGCAGCGCGCCGTTGCCGCCGCGCGTACGTGCCTGGGTCTACAGTTTGTCGCTGGCCGTCTATTGCACCAGTTGGACCTTCTTTGGCGCCGTGGGCCAGGCCGCCGAACAGCTCTGGTCATTCCTGCCGATCTACCTCGGGCCGATCCTGCTGCTGGTGTGCGCGCCGTGGGTCCTGCAAAAGATGGTGATGATCAGCAAGCAGGAGAACATCACCTCCATCGCCGACTTCATTGCCGCGCGTTATGGCAAGTCGCAATCGCTGGCGGTAGTGGTGGCGTTGATCTGCCTGGTCGGCGTGCTGCCCTACATTGCCTTGCAGCTCAAGGGCATCGTGCTCGGGGTGAACTTGCTGATCGGCGCCGGGGCCGATGCCATGGGCGTTCGCGCCCAGGACACGGCGCTGATCGTCTCGCTGGTATTGGCGTTGTTTACCATCGTTTTCGGCACGCGCAACCTCGACGCCACCGAACACCACCGAGGCATGGTGTTGGCGATTGCGTTCGAATCGCTGGTCAAGCTGTTCGCTTTTCTCGCGGTCGGCGCGTTCGTGACCTACGGCTTGTACGACGGTTTCGACGACCTGTTCGACCAGGCCATGCTCGCCCCGCGCTTGGAGGAATACTGGAAAGAAACCATCAACTGGCCGTCGATGGTGGTGCAAACCGGTGTCGCGATGATGGCGATTATCTGCTTGCCCCGGCAGTTCCACGTCACGGTGGTGGAGAACATCGAGCCTCAGGACTTGCGCCTGGCCAAGTGGGTGTTCCCGGCCTACCTGGCATTGGCAGCGCTGTTTGTAGTCCCGATCGCATTGGCCGGCCAGATGTTGCTACCGAGTTCGGTACTGCCAGACTCCTTCGTCATCAGCCTGCCGCTGGCCCAGGCCCACCCGGCGCTGGCGTTGCTGGCGTTTATCGGTGGTGCTTCAGCGGCCACCGGCATGGTGATCGTCGCCAGCGTGGCGCTGTCGACCATGGTTTCCAACGACATGTTGTTGCCGTGGTTGCTGCGCCGCAACAACGCCGAGCGGCCATTCGAAGTGTTCCGCCAGTGGATGCTGTCGGTGCGTCGAGTCACCATCGTGGTGATTTTGCTGCTGGCCTACGTCAGTTATCGCCTGCTCGGCTCGACCGCCAGCCTGGCGACCATCGGCCAGATCGCCTTCGCCGCCGTGACTCAACTGGCCCCGGCGATGCTGGGTGCGCTGTACTGGAAACAGGCGAACCGCCGCGGTGTATTTGCCGGCCTCGCTGCCGGGACGTTCTTGTGGTTCTACACCCTGATTCTGCCGATTGCCGCCCACAGCCTGGGCTGGTCCTTGAGCACTTTTCCAGGGCTGGCGTGGTTACACAGCAATCCGCTGCACCTGCCGCTCACCCCGCTGACCCAAGGCGTGGTGTTGTCGCTGGCCGCCAACTTCACACTGTTTGCCTGGGTATCGGTGCTGTCGCGCACGCGGGTTTCCGAGCACTGGCAGGCCGGTCGGTTCATTGGCCAGGAAATCAGCGCCCGGCCCAGCGCGCGCTCGATGCTTTCGGTGCAGATCGACGATTTGTTGCAACTGGCCGCCCGTTTCGTCGGTGAAGAACGCGCCCGTCAAAGCTTCATCCGTTTCGCTTATCGCCAGGGCAAAGGCTTCAACCCGAACCAGAACGCCGACGGTGAATGGATCGCGCATACCGAACGCTTGCTGGCTGGTGTCCTCGGCGCTTCTTCAACGCGCGCTGTAGTAAAAGCCGCCATCGAAGGACGGGAAATGCAACTGGAGGACGTCGTCCGCATCGCCGACGAAGCTTCAGAAGTGTTGCAGTTCAATCGCGCCTTGCTGCAAGGGGCGATCGAGAACATCACCCAAGGCATCAGTGTGGTCGACCAATCGTTGAAACTGGTGGCCTGGAACCGCCGTTATCTGGAGCTGTTCAACTACCCGGACGGCTTGATCAGTGTCGGCCGGCCAATCGCCGACATCATTCGCTACAACGCCGAGCGCGGGCTGTGTGGCCCCGGCGAAGCGGAGGTGCATGTCGCTCGCCGTTTGCACTGGATGCGTCAGGGCCGTGCCCACACCTCAGAGCGACTGTTCCCCAATGGCCGAGTGATCGAGTTGATCGGCAACCCGATGCCCGGCGGCGGTTTTGTCATGAGCTTCACCGACATCACCGCGTTCCGCGAGGCCGAGCAGGCGTTGACCGAGGCCAACGAAGGCCTGGAACAACGGGTGACCGCACGGACTCACGAACTCTCGCAACTTAACGTCGCCCTGACCGAAGCCAAGGGCACCGCCGAGTCAGCGAACCAATCGAAAACCCGTTTTCTGGCGGCAGTCAGCCATGACTTGATGCAGCCGTTGAACGCCGCTCGACTGTTCTCCGCCGCCCTGACTCATCAGGACGACGGCCTGTCCGGCGAGGCGCAAAAACTGATCCATCATCTGGACAGTTCGTTGCGCTCAGCCGAGGACTTGATCAGTGACTTGCTGGACATTTCCCGCCTGGAAAACGGCAAGATCAACCCCGATCCCAAGCCGTTTGTGCTTAACGAGTTGTTCGATATTCTCGGCGCCGAGTTCAAGGCACTGGCGCAGGAACAAGGGCTGAAATTCCGCCTGCGCGGCAGCACATTGCGAGTCGACAGCGACATCAAGTTGCTGCGACGCATCTTGCAAAACTTCCTGACCAATGCGTTCCGCTATGCCAAAGGTCCGGTGCTGCTGGGGGTTCGGCGGCGCAAGGGCGAACTGTGCCTGGAAGTCTGGGATCGTGGACCGGGGATTCCGGAAGACAAGCAGCAGGTGATTTTCGAAGAATTCAAGCGCCTCGACAGCCACCAGACCCGCGCAGAGAAAGGCCTGGGTCTGGGCCTGGCGATTGCTGATGGTTTGTGTCGGGTGTTGGGCCACACGTTGCGCGTGCGATCCTGGCCGGGTCACGGCAGCGTATTCAGCGTCAGCGTGCCGCTGGCCCGGGCGCAGAGCATGGCGCCGAGCAACGTGGTTGAACTCAACGGTAAATTGCCGACCGGCGCGCAGGTGCTGTGCATCGATAACGAAGACAGCATTCTGATTGGCATGAACAGTCTGTTGACGCGCTGGGGTTGCCAGGTCTGGACCGCGCGCAATCGTGAGGAGTGCGCCGCATTGCTCAGCGACGGGATGCGTCCGCAGTTGGCGTTGGTGGACTATCACCTGGACGATGGTGAGACCGGCACCGAGTTGATGGCCTGGCTACGCACGCGAATGGGCGAGCCGGTGCCGGGGGTGGTGATCAGTGCCGATGGGCGGCCGGAAACGGTAGCTCAGGTGCATGCGGCGGGGTTGGATTATCTGGCTAAACCGGTGAAACCGGCGGCGTTGCGGGCGTTGTTGAGTCGGCATTTGCCGTTGTGATGCGGCAGGCTTAAGCCCGGCAGTGGCTGATCTGACGCCTTCGCGAGCAAGCCCACTCCCACATTGGATCTATGTGGCACTGAAGATCCCTTGTGGGAGCGGGCTTGCTCGCGAAGTTTTTGACTTACTCCGGCAACTCCGCCAACCCATCCACATCGGTCATCGCCCGCTCGAGCAAATCCGCCGGCAAGCTCTTGCTCGCCCGCGCGCCCAGCAGCTTCAATTGCTCGCTACGGCTGACCAGGTTGCCGCGCCCTTCTGTCAGCTTGTTGCGTGCCGAGCTGTAGGCTTTATCGAGTTGCTGCAAGCGATTGCCGACTTCGTCCAGGTCTTGAATAAACAACACGAATTTGTCGTACAGCCACCCGGCCCGCTCGGCGATTTCCCGCGCGTTCTGGGTCTGGCGCTCTTGCTTCCACAGACTGTCGATGACCCGCAACGTCGCCAGCAACGTGGTCGGGCTGACGATCACGATGTTGCGATCGAAGGCCTCCTGAAACAGCGTCGGCTCGGCCTGCAATGCCGCAGAAAACGCCGCTTCGATGGGAACAAACAGTAGAACGAAATCCAGGCTGTGCAGACCATCGAGTCGCTTGTAATCCTTGCCGGACAAGCCTTTGACGTGATTACGCAGTGACAATACGTGCTGCTTGATTGCAATCTGGCCGATGGCATCGTCGTCGGCGGCGACGTATTGCTGATAAGCGGTGAGGCTGACCTTGGAGTCGACCACCACCTGCTTGTCGCCGGGCAGGTAAATGATCACATCCGGCTGGAAACGTTCGCCGTCCGGGCCTTTGAGGGTGACCTGGGTCTGGTACTCGCGGCCCTTTTCCAGGCCGGCGTGCTCAAGCACGCGCTCGAGAATCAGCTCGCCCCAGTTGCCTTGGGTTTTCTGGCCTTTCAAGGCACGGGTCAGGTTGGTGGCTTCGTCGCTCAGACGCAGGTTGAGCTGTTGCAGGCGCTCCAGTTCCTTGGCCAGGGAAAAGCGTTCACGGGCTTCGGCTTGATAGCTTTCTTCAACGCGTTTTTCAAAGGACTGGATGCGCTCCTTCAGCGGATCAAGCAACTGTCCGAGGCGCTGCTGACTGGTTTCGGCGAAACGCTGCTCGCGCTCGTCGAAGATCTTGCCCGCCAACTCGGCGAACTGCGCCCGCAATTCATCCCGTGAGCCCTGAAGGTCGTTGAGACGTTGCTGATGGCTTTCCTGTTGTTCGCGCAGCTCGGCGTTGAGGGACGCGGTTTGCGCGTCCAGACGACGCAACTCAGCCTCTTTGCCGGCGCGTTCGATGTTCCAGGCGTGGGCCGCGTCGCGGGCATCGTCACGTTCGATTTGCAGTAACTCGACTTCACGGCGTAGCGCAGCAAGATCAGCTTGCTTGGTGGAGTTGGCCTGACTCAGGTCGCCGATTTCGTCGCGGCACGCATCGAGCTGGGCATTCAAACCATCCTGGGCCAATTGGGCCATGGCCAGCCGCTCTTCCAGCAGCGCCTGATCGGCTTGCGCCGAGCTCGCCCGACGCTGGATGTGCCAGGCCAGCGCCAACAATGGCACTGCTGCGCCCGCCAGACCAAGCAATATGCTGGTCAAGTCCATAGCCATAGCGACTCCTGCCGATGAGATAAAGCCTGAAGGTTAACCAAGGCGTCAGGTCTTGGACAGCTCAGTCTTCGATCAGCCCAAGTTCCTGCTGGGCGCGCCGGTCACCGGCGCGGGCGGCCTGGCGCAGCAAGTCGTGACCGATGCGCCGATCCCGGGCATTGCCGCATTCGCGGCACATCAACTGACCCAAACGGCTTTGCGCAGCCACCACCCCTTCACGGGCCGGTTGCTTGAGCAAACGTCCGGCAAAATGTTTGACGTTGGGGTTATCGCCCAGGCGCGGGCTGTCGAGCAGCCACTCGGCCACACGCATGGAAAAGCGCTTGGGTGGGGTAACAGTCGGGGGTGTCGCGGTAACAGCGGATGATACTGAGCGAAACTTCATAAAGCACTGTAGGGCAGATCGGAAGGCGCGCCACTCTACTCTTTTTTTCTTACAGGTAAAGTCGAAAAAAACCCGGCACGCCCGTCCTAGAGCAAGCGCTTGGGACAATCCACAGAAGCTGTGGATAACTCAGTGGACAACCGCCCTTGAACTCTCGCAAAGCCCTGTGGAATGGGGCTCGCAGTCAAACTGACGATTTTTTCACCAGTAAAAAAAAGCGATGTTTTTCATTGACTTAAATTTTCATTACAGGCACCCACTGTGTTTGAAGCCAAGGTGACAGTGGCGTGACAGTCTGCGCAACTTATGTGCACAAGTACCTTCGCGGCGGTTATATCGGTGCGCTTTTTCGGCGCATTTTGCAGCCAAGCCTGGGGATAAGCCGTGGCAAAACGTTGACCCAGGCTGATTCAGGGCCGCTGCAGCGAGACGACCAACGGTTAATTCCTGAGCCATTACAGGGCAGGTCCCGTGTTTACGGCCTACAATTACCCCCGCCGAAAGCGACTCAACCACCCGGCCGAAGATCTTTTTTTGCTAACACACTTCCTTTCTCAAATTCAATCCGTTAGTATCCGCGGCGTTAGTACCAAGCTGAAAGTCAATTCTGGTCGAACAAATCCCCCCGGTCAGCCTTCCCTTGAGAAGCCTCAACCGACAAAGCGGGATCGACCACCTCGATGGTTTCCAGGTAAACCTTGCGTCAACACTGCCTTTGAAATGATTGCAAAGGGTGTTGCGAAGCTCACTTACTCTGACCGAACCAGCCTGCAAATTGATCAGGATCTTCACCCCGGGCCCAGAACCTTTGCCCTTGATGTGTTGCCTGCCCTCCTAAGTACCTACCTGCCAGCCCAAGCGCGCCAATTATCAGCGCTTCAAACTGGCTGCTTTGTTCCAGTCGGGTTCTTCGATCGACCAATGGTGGTCGTCGTCACTGGAACGTTTTAATTTTGCACGGCTCTTATCCGTGTCGCTTGTAGGAACACCAACAATGTCTACTCAAATCCACACTCAGGATGCCATTCGCACCCTAACCAACGCTTTTGCACCAATGAACTGCCTGATCATGGCCGCTCGCAAAGGCTGCTTCAGCTTCACTCTGGTCAACGAACACGGCATCGCCCGTCACAGCGAACGCCTGTACCCCGATCAATACTCCAGCGCTGAACCGCTGCAGGCCGTGATCGATCGTACTCGCCAGGCACTGGTTGCCTGAGACGCCAGAAAGACTGAAAACCTCAAAAGCCCTGCTCAAAAAGCGGGGCTTTTTATTGCCTGATATTTCACTTCCCCCGCTCAACGCCTAAGCACTAACCGATATAACGGTTATAACTGGCTGCCGGAAATATTTTAAAAACAGACCTTTACGGCGCGAATATGACACTACACTTCAACTCAAGCGGCTTGATCCGCTTCCGGCGAGCCTGAGTCGATTCACTGCTGCCAAGCCCCCCCTTCAGGTATCGCCGCCCATTTAATGTTTCGAGGGCTTTATGGGTATCGCTGCCAGCGAACTGTGTCGTTATGTGATCCGCCCGACCTTGATTTACCTCGGGCGCCATAGCGCAACTGCCGAATCCCTGTTGCTGGGCATCGCCGCCAGCCAGTCAGCCCTTGGTTCCGCCCTGCATGACCGCCGTGGACATGGCCTGTATCGAATTCCCGAGCCCCGTCACCGGGCGTTGTGGGATCACTACCTGGCCCTCGACCCTGAACGGGCGAGCCTGGTTCGCGGCCTCGCCAGTCAGCATGCTTTTTTAAGCAGTCCACACCTGGAATTGACCGTTAACCTGCGTTACGCCACCGCCATCGCCTGGCTGCTGGTAGAAGAGCAAAACACTCCCCTCCCCGACTCTGATGATTTGCTGGGCATGGCCCGAATCTGGCGCCAGACCTTCCAGCCTCAGGGACGCCTGCGCGACTTTACCTGCGCCTGGCAAACCTGTGTTTCATCGCTGAATCAGGTCGCTTGCTGACCACCTCATTTCACAAGATCTCGCAACAGGACGCGAATCTGGTCTGATTGTCCTACAAAACCGCTCTAACTCAACCCATACAGGCTATAGCGCTGGGACGAAAATGTTGGTAATTTTCGCCCCGGTGATCACCAGGAGTTCTAATAATGAAAAAAGTCATGCTCAAAACCACCCTTAGCCTCGCCGTTACCTTGGCATCCACCCAGCTCTTCGCAAGTGGCTTTGCCATCAACGAACAAAGTATTAGCGGGATGGGTACAGGTTTTGCTGGGCGATCTTCCTCTGCCGATGACGCAAGCACAATTTATGGCAACCCTGCCGGCATGGCACGCATCAAGCGCGAACAAGTCACCGGCGGCGCTGCAATGCTCGACGCACACACCGACATCAGCAAAGCCAGCTCCCGCCCGAACAGCGGCAGCAACGACGGCGACATGGTGCCGTTCATCGCCGTACCGATGGGCTACTACGTCAAGCCTATCGATGATCAATGGGCAGTCGGTGTGGGTGTGTACGCTCCGTTCGGTCTGGTGACCGATTACGAGCACGGTTTTGCCGGCCGCTACTTCGGCAGCACCAGCGACGTAAAAGTCGTGACCCTGCAACCGACCGTGAGCTACGCCTTCAACGACAAGGTATCGATCGGTTTCGGTCCGACCATCAACCGTATCGACGGCAAGCTGGAATCAAACCTGTCGGCTGTCTCGGCTCTTCCTGATGGCGAAGTCAAGATCAAGGGCGACGACACTGCACTGGGCTACAACATCGGGATCCTGGCTCAGTTGACCGACAGCACTCGTGTCGGCCTGACCTATCACTCGAAAGTGAAGTACAAGCTCGAAGGCAACACCAAGGTCAACTACGGTGTACTGGGCATTCTTGGCCAGAATCCAAGCCAGAAGTACGACGCTTCGCTGGACCTGACCACCCCTGAATCGGTGGACTTCTCGCTGACTCACCAGATCGACGACAAGTGGACCGTGTACGCGGGCAGCACCTGGACTCGCTGGAGCCGCCTGAAAGAAATCACCGTCGAAAACAAAGGTGTTCCGGCCGCCCTGAACGGTCAATTCGGTTCCATCACCGAAGAACAGAACTGGCACGACACCTGGGCTCACGCCATCGGTGCGTCCTACCAGCTGAACAAGGAATGGGTCCTGCGTACCGGTCTGACCTTCGATCAGGCACCGACCAACAACGTCGACCGCTCCCCACGCATCCCGACTGGCGATCGCAAGATTTTCAGCCTGGGCGCCGGCTGGAGCCCGACCGACGACCTGACCATCGACGTGGCGTACTCGTACCTGCGCGAAGAGTCGGTCAATATCAACAACACCAACGACCGTGGCCAAGCCTACAGCGCCAAGTATCAAAACTGGGCGAACGGTTTCGGTGTCGGTGCGACCTACCGCTTCTGATGATTCACGGCGAGGCTGAACCGCTCGCTGCCTGAATCAAAAAAGCCCCGCTCTCTTGTACAGAGGCGGGGCTTTTTTGTGGGAGCAGGCTTGCTCGCGAAGGGGGCGGCCCATTCAACATCCTTGTTGAATGACACATCGCCTTCGCGAGCAAGTCGAATCGTCGCACCGCCGCTCCCACAGGAATCAGGGTTTGGAGGCCAGGGCTTTCTCGACCGCTTCGATGAATTCAGGATTGTCGGGCTTGGTCAGGCTGGAGAAATTGGCAATCACCTTGCCTTGGCGATCAACCACGTACTTGTAAAAATTCCACTTCGGCGCGCTGCTTTGCGCGGCGAGTATCTTGAACAGGTGGGTCGCATCGTCGCCGCGGACTTTCTGCGGCTCGGTCATGGTGAAGGTCACGCCATAGTTGACGTAGCAGACCTTCGCGGTCTCGGCGCCGTCCTTGGACTCTTGCTTGAAGTCATTGGACGGAACGCCGATCACCTCCAGCCCTTGGTCCTTGTAACGCTGATACAGCGCCTCAAGGCCTTTGAACTGCGGAGCGAATCCACAGAAGCTGGCGGTGTTGACCACCACCAGCGGCTTGCCGGCGAAGCGCTGGCACAAATCGATGGATTCCTTGGCCCGCAACTTCGGCAGTGAGCCTTGCAAGAGCTCCGGACAGTCGGCTGCCTGGGCCAATCCGGTGAACGCCATCAACAACGCGGGGACTGCAAGCCAGCGCATCGGCATGTCGGTACATCCTTGAGAAGTCGTCAGAAATCGAAGTTACTCGCCCTCGCAACGCCCTAGCAAGCACCCATGCCCAACTGCATCAACGCCAGCCCGCCCTGATGCCAGCCCCACCACGCCAGGGCCAGCAGCAAGGCACCGCCAGCAACTGCAACGATTCGCGGCCAAAGACTGTTCATATCGCACTCATTTGGGTTTGCAACCGCGCCACCGGCCGTTCGCGTACCGGCCAGTTCAACGCGGCGGCTAACAGGCTCAAGAGAATCGCCACTTGCCAGATCAAGTCGTAACTCCCGGTCCGGTCATACACCACCCCGCCCAACCAGCCGCCGAGGAACGAGCCGAGCTGGTGAAACAGGAACACAATCCCACCGAGCATGGACAGGTTGCGCACACCAAACAAGGTCGCCACCGTGCCATTGGTCAATGGCACCGTAGATAACCAGAGAAAACCCATCGCCATACCGAACAGATACGCCGTGGTCGTGGTGACCGGTGCCCACAGGAACAACCCGATCACCACCGCTCGCAACAGATACAAACCGGTGAGCAAGCGCGGCTTCGACATCCGCCCACCGAGCCAGCCTGCGGTATAGGTACCGAAGATATTGAACAGCCCGATCAGCGCCAGCACCGTGGTGCCAACAGAAGCCGGCAGGTGTTGATCCACCAGATAAGCCGGCAAGTGCACGCCGATAAACACCACCTGGAAACCGCAGACAAAAAAGCCGAACGCCAATAGCCAGAAGCCGGAATGGGAGCAGGCTTCGCGCAGCGCTTCGGACAAAGTTTGCTCATGGCCGAGGGTCGGCAACGGCTTGTCCTTGAGCATGCTCACCAACGGCACGATCAGCGCTACCAGCAAGCCCAGCACCAATAATGCGGCAGACCAGCCGAGCCAGCCGATCAGCCCCAGCGTGCCGGGCAACATGGCGAACTGGCCGAATGAGCCGGCGGCGCTGGCAATGCCCATGCCCATGCTGCGTTTTTCTGGCGGTACCGCGCGCCCGACCACGCCGAGAATCACCGAGAACGAAGTGCCCGACAGGCCGATGCCGATCAACAGGCCAGCGCTCAAAGACAAGGTTACCGCTGAGTCGGACATCCCCATGAAGATCAGGCCCGTCGCGTACAACACGCCACCGACCAACACCACTTTTGCCGCGCCAAAGCGGTCTGCCAGGGCGCCGGTGAACGGCTGCGCCAGGCCCCAGATCAGGTTTTGCAGGGCGATGGCAAACGCAAACGTCTCACGCCCCCAGCCAAACTCGGCGCTCATCGGCGCCAGGAACAGCCCGAAGCCGTGTCGCACGCCCAAGGACAACGCCAGAATCAGCGCACTCCCCACCAACACCCAACCGCAAGTACGCCACATCGATGTCATTCTTATTCTCCGGTAGCGGGTATATACCCGCTTAAGGTCGAACTAACCGGCATCAAGCCAGCTCGTCCAGCAATCTAAGTAAGGTTTCACGTTTTTCGGCGCCCAGACGGTCAATCAACCGCTGCTGCGCCGCCTCCCAGGCCGGCAAGGCTGCTGCCAGGCGTTCCGCGCCAGCCTCGGTGAGCTTGACGATGCGGTTGCGCATGTCTTCGCCCTCGACCAACGTCACCAGCCCTTCGCCTTCCAGCACCCGCAAATTGCGCCCCAAAGTGCTGCGGTCCAGGCCCATCGCTTCGGCCAGGGTGGAAATACTCGGCTGATCCAGACGCTGCAAATTGCACAGCAAAGAATACTGGGCAACGTTGATCCCGAAGCCGTCGAGTGCGCCGTCGTAATGCCTGCTGACGCCACGGGCGGCGCGACGCAGGTTGATACATAAACATTGGGAATCGAGCATGGTGCGTGTATATACCCGCGGTTAAATGAAAGCAAATTTTTGATACATAACCCTGTAGGAGCGAGGCTTGCCCGGGAACAATGCACCGCGGTATCGCAGACACACCGCGTTATCGTTCTTCGCGGGCAAGCCTCGCTCCTACAGGAATAATGCCAGTCCTACGAGCACCGCCATTTCCAGCAACTCCAGCAACGCCCCCGCCGTATCGCCCGTGGTCCCGCCCAACCGCCGCACCATCACCTGGCGCAACCAGATAAACCCCACCGCCGCCAGCACGAGCGCAACCAGGCCTTTGAAAACACCCGCGATCAACACACAGGTCAGCGCACTGATTATCAGCACCTGCCACCCAGCCTTACGCGGCAGATGATCGGCCAACGCCTGCCCCAACCCGCCGGCCCGCACATACGACGTCGTCAGGAACAACCCCAACAACGCCGCACGTCCGATCAACGGCACGATGATCAAGACAACGCCGTGCCCCTGCTCGATCAACGCGAGCAACGCGGCGAATTTGAGCAGCAACACCAACACCAGCGTGACCACTGCAATCGGCCCGCTGCGCGGGTCTTTCATAATGGTCAGGGTGCGTTCACGGTCGCCAAACCCGCCGAGCCAGGCATCGGCGCTGTCGGCCAAACCGTCCAGGTGCAGCGCGCCGCTGAGCAACACCCAAACCGTCAGCAGCAGTGCGGCGTGCAGCAATAACGGCGTGCCGAATAATAATCCGTTCAACGCCCATAACAGAGCGCCGAACAGCAACCCCACCAACGGATAAAACAGCAGCGAGCGCCCCAATTCCTGAGGTGCCGGCATGCCCGGTAGACGAATCGGCAGGCTGCTCAAGAATTGCAGGGCGATCCAGAACGGCAACATGCTCAGAGTGCTTCCCGTAACAAGGGGCCGGCGCCGACCGACAGCGAATGCAACGAAGCGTGGGCGACTTCGACGTTGAGCAACTGCTCACGCGGCAAGCCACGGGCCTGGGCCAGCAGCAACTTCATAACCCCGCCGTGGGTGATCAGCAACACCCGCTCGCCCGCATAACTCGCGTGCAGCCGCTCGACCGCCGCCAGCACCCGCGTTGAAAAGTCGCTGACTGGCTCACCCTCGGGTGGCGTGAACGAATATGGATCAGTCCAGAACAGCCCCAACGCCTCGGCACTGGTTTTCATGAGTTCCGCTGTGTTCTGCCCCTCCCACGCGCCGAAATGCAGTTCTTGCAGGTCTTTTTCCAACTGCACCGACAAACCGAGTTGCCCGCCCAGTTCTTCCGCAAACCGTGCACAACGCTGCAATGGCGAGCTGACCAGACGATCCCACGGTCCCTGCCCGATCACGGCCGCACGCAGTTGCGCCCAGCCTTTGTCGGTCAGTGCGTCATCGAGGCTGCCGCGCAAGCCGCCACCGAGTTCGGTCTCGCCGTGGCGCAGCAAATCCAGGCGCATGGTCATGCCGGACGATCCGCCACCGCTGCTTCAGCGAAAGTCGCCATCTGCCCGTGCAGATCGCACGCCAGACGCAACAACGGCACCGCCAGCGCGGCACCGCTGCCCTCGCCCAGACGCAGACCGAGGTCCAGCAACGGCTCGGCGTTCAGGGTTTCCAGCACATGACGATGACCCGGCTCGGCGCCGCGATGGCCGAACAGCAACCACTGGCGGCACTCTGGATTCAAACGCACCGCCACCAACGCGGCGACGCTGCAAATAAAGCCGTCCACCAGCACCGCAACGCCTTCCTGGGCGCAGGCCAGATACGCGCCAACCAACGCCGCGATTTCAAAACCGCCAAGGTTGAAAAGGGTTAGCAGCGCATCGCCACGCAGGGCGCCGTGCAGCGCCAACGCACGCTCGATCACTTGCGCTTTATGGCTGACACCCGCCGCATTTAGCCCGGTGCCCGGCCCGGTCAGATGCACCACTGGGCAATCCAGCAAAGCGCAGGCCAGAGCGCTGGCCGCCGTGGTGTTGCCGATGCCCATTTCGCCGCCGATAAACAACTGCGCACCGGCAGCGATGGCGCGCAACGCGCTGTCACGCCCGGCTTGTAGCGCCAGTTCGCCTTGAGCGGCGGTCATGGCCGGACCGTTCACAAAGTTGGCTGTGCCCGGACCGACATTCAGATGGCGTACACCTGGCAGGTTCAGCGACGGCGTGACGGTGCCGAGGTCGACCACTTCCAGTTGAGCGCCCAGTTGCCGAGCGAGCACACTGATTGCCGCGCCGCCAGTGACGAAGTTATGCAGCATCTGCCCAGTGACTTCCTGAGGAAACGCCGATACGCCCTCAGCGACCACGCCATGGTCACCGGCAAAAATCGCGATCCACAGCCGATCGAGGCTTGGTTTGACCTGACCTTGCAACCCGGCCAGTTGCACCGCCACCGATTCCAGCCGACCGAGGGAACCGGCAGGTTTGGTCAGTTGCTGCTGACGGGCCTCAGCCTGTTCGACGACGGCCGCATTGATCGGTTTGCACGGGTTCAGCCACCAGGATTGAGTCATAACGCAGTACCTTTAAGAGTCAGGGGCAGGCCGGCGACGGTCAGAACGACACGCTGACAGCGCTCAGCCAGGGCTTGATGCAGCCAACCGGCTTCATCGACATAGCGGCGAGTCAATTCGCCCAGCGGCACGACACCCATTCCGGTCTCGTTGCTGACAAAAATAATTTCACCCGGCAGCCCGGCCAGGCAGTCCAGCAAGGCATCGCGTTCGGCAGTCAGGCGCTCGGGGTTGTCGAGCATCAGCAGATTGGTCAACCACAGGGTCAGGCAATCCACCAACAGGCAACGCTCGGCGCTGGCGCTTTCGCGCAGGACGCGGGCCAGTTCCAGCGGCTCTTCGATCAGCGCCCATTCGGCGGGCCGGCGGGCGCGGTGATGGGCGACCCGGTCGTTCATTTCGCCGTCCAGGGGTTGGCTGGTGGCGATGTAGGTGACCTGGAGTTGACTGTCTGCCGCGAGTTTTTCCGCCAGGCGACTTTTGCCGGAGCGGGCGCCGCCGAGGATGAGTTGGAGCATGGTGACGTCCTATAAATGTGCGGTGAGGCGACTGCCGTCTTCGCGAGCAAGCCCGCTCCCACAGTGGATCTCTATTGACCACTCAACCTGTGGTTAACCCAAAACCATGTGGGAGCGGGCTTGCTCGCGAAGAGGCCATCAAACCCACCTTAAAACCCGCAGAGCCCACGCAATAGCGCGGTATCCAAATGCTTCTCCACCAAATCCGCCAACCGCTCGATATCGCGCTCGCGCAAGGCGTGATAATCCACTTCCTGCACGTTCTGCAAACCGGCCCAGCGTAACAACGCGCTGCTCGCTGCCGGTGATTCAAACAGCCCATGCAGGTAGGTGCCGAAAATCTGCCCATCGAGACTTTGTGCGCCGTCGCAGCGACCATCGTCCAACTGCACGGCCGCGTTTTCCAACGCCGGCCCCGTGGTTACGCCGGCATGGATTTCATAGCCGCTGACTTCAGCATTCTCCAACGCTAATCGCCCACGCACATTGCGCAATTGCTTCTCTTCTTCGAGCAACGTTTCGAACGCCAGCAAACCCAAACCAGCGCTGGAACCCGGCGCGCCTTCGAGGCCCAGTGGGTCATGCACCTGCTCGCCAAGCATTTGCAGCCCGCCGCAAATCCCCAGCACTTTGCCGCCGTAGCGCAGGTGTCGGGAGATTGCCGTGTCCCAGCCATTGGCCCGCAGGTACGCAAGGTCGCTACGTACGCTTTTCGAGCCGGGAAGAATAATCAGGTCAGCCGCCGGAATCGCTTGGCCGGGGCCGATGAATTGCAGGTCCACTTGCGGGTGCAGGCGCAGCGGATCGAAATCGGTGTGGTTACTGATGCGCGGCAGCACCGGCACCACCACTTTGAGCACTTGATCAGCCTTGTCGGTCTGGCGCTGATCGATGCCGTCCTCGGCTTCCAGGTGCAGGTCCATCACATAAGGCAGGACGCCGATCACCGGTTTGCCAGTGCGCTGTTCCAGCCAGTCGAGGCCCGGTTGCAGCAAAGCAATGTCGCCGCGAAAACGGTTGATGATGAAGCCTTTGACCCGCGCCTGTTCGCTGGGTGACAGCAGCTCCAGCGTACCGACCAAATGGGCAAAAACCCCACCGCGATTGATGTCGGCAATCAGCACCACAGGGCAATCCACCGCTTCGGCAAAACCCATGTTGGCGATATCGCCAGCACGCAGATTGATCTCGGCCGGCGAGCCCGCGCCTTCGACCATCACCACCGGATACGCCGCGCTCAGCCGTTCGTGGGAGGCCAGCACCGCTTGCATGGCGATGGCTTTGTAGTCGTGATAGGCAACCGCATTCATGGTGGTGACCGCGCGACCATGAATGATCACTTGGGCGCCTGTGTCACTGTTGGGTTTGAGCAGCACCGGGTTCATGTCGGTGTGCGGTTCAAGGTTGGCGGCCTGGGCCTGCACCGCTTGCGCGCGACCGATCTCGCCACCGTCGGCGGTCACGGCACTGTTCAACGCCATGTTCTGCGGCTTGAACGGCACAACGCGCACGCCGTGGCGCGTGACCCAGCGACACAACGCCGTCACCAAGGTGCTTTTACCGGCGTCGGACGTGGTGCCCTGCACCATCAACGTAGTCATTGGATTTCCTTGGCGAAGGCTTGCAAGGCTTGCTCGAGACGGGTTTCTTCGGCAGCGTCGGCCGGCAAACCGAAACGCAGGCTGCTGTTGTGGATAAACAACCGCAGCAGGATGCCGCGCCGGGCCATGAACTCATGGAGTTCTTCAGCGCGCTCGGTGATCAGCCATTGAAACAAGGCACAACCGCCCTGGGGTTTGAAATGGTTACGCTCCAGCAGCGCGGCCAAGCGTTGACTGGCCTCGTCACTGCGCAACCGTTGCCGGGCGTGGCCTTCGGTATCCTGCAAACAGGCTTGGCCCAGCACCCGGGTCGGGCCACTGACCGCCCACGGTCCGACTTGCTCGGCGAGCAATTTGAGCAACTTGCGCTCGGCCAGGACGAAGCCCAAACGCACGCCTGCAAGACCGAAAAATTTGCCGAACGAGCGCAACACAATCAAACCGACCTGATTGGCAAACGGCGACACACTCAGTTGCGGCGTGTTGTCCATAAACGCTTCGTCGACCACCAGCCAACCTCCGCGCTGGGCGAGTCGCGAATGCCAGTCGAGCAGGCGACTCGGGCTCAGGCTCAGGCCCGTGGGGTTGTTCGGGTTGACCACCACCAGCACGTCGAGGCTGTCGAGAAAGAAGTCGACTTCCTGCTCCAGCACTTCGCGCACGATGTAGCCATTACGGCGCCAGGCTTCGGCGTGTTCGGCATAACACGGCGACAGCACGCCGACCTTGCCGGCCCGACGCAAACGCGGCAGCAACTGGATCGCCATCTGCGAACCGGCGACCGGCAGCACTTGCGCCGCGCCGTAGTAATCGCAAGCAGCCTGCTCCAGCCCGTCGTCGGTTTCCGGCAAACGTGCCCAGGCCCGTAGCGGAATTTCCGGGACAGGAAACGGCCAGGGCGCCAGACCACTGGAGAGGTCGAGCCAATCAGCTTCGGCAATGCCGTATTCGAGTGCCGCCTTACGCAGCCGACCACCGTGCTCAAGCATAGAATTCAGCTCCCACGCAGAGAATCAGCAGCCATAACCATACGCCGCGCTGGACCAATTGCCAGCCACGGTCGATGGAGTCGGCATCCGCCGCCGGGCCTTCGCCCAGTTGCGGACGCTGATGCAGTTCACCGTGATAAATCGCCGCCCCGCCCAACTCGACACCCAGCGCACCGGCACCGGCCGCCATCACCGGCCCGGCGTTCGGGCTGTCCCAGGTCGGGCCCTGGGTGCGCCAGCATTTCAATGCGAGTCGGGTTTTGCCCAGCAGTGCGTAGGTCAACGCCACCAGGCGCGCGGGAATGTAGTTGAGGACGTCGTCGATTTTTGCCGCCGCCCAGCCGAACCGTTCGAAGCGTTCGTTGCGATAACCCCACATGGCGTCGAGGGTGTTACTCAATCGATAGAGGACCACGCCCGGCGCACCGGCCACGGCAAACCAGAACAGCGCAGCGAATACCGCGTCGCTGCCGTTTTCCAACACCGATTCGGTGGCGGCGCGGGCGACTTCGGTCTTGTCCAGTTCGCTGGTCTGGCGACTGACCAGATAGCCCACGCGTTTGCGCGCTTCGTCCAGATCATCGCTGCGCAGGGC
Source organism: Pseudomonas sp. 5Vm1k (assembly GCF_056161485.1). Lineage (NCBI taxonomy): Bacteria > Pseudomonadati > Pseudomonadota > Gammaproteobacteria > Pseudomonadales > Pseudomonadaceae > Pseudomonas > Pseudomonas sp. 5Vm1k. Next base: position 227,137 of record NZ_JBSPCZ010000005.1, on the reverse strand, counting down.
CTTGGCCACCGGCTCGACATGTTCGCCGAGGCTGCGCATGCCGAGGGCGCAATACAGCGCCAGGATCTCGACCAGCCAACCGACATAAGGCGCCCAGGACAATGCCGTGGCCAGCAAGGTCAGCGGCAACACCGCGATCACCCAAGCGGTGACGCCATGACTGCGCCAGCCACGGCCACCGGAGTTGAAACGTTGTTCGATGCGATCGGCAAAACGGCCGAACGCCACCAGCGGATGCCAGCGTTTGGGTTCACCCAGCAGCGCATCCAGCGCAACCGCGGCGACACTCAACAACGCCACACTCATTGACTCACTCCCCAAAAATTCTCATACAACAGTTCACTGAGTGGACGCGCCTGCGCCCAGCCTTCGAGTACCAACATCGGCGCCGGATAGAATTCCTTGACCGGGCCGAGGCAAAGAACGGCCAACGGCTTGGCGCCGGCGGGCAAACCCAGCAGGTCCGCCAGGGCTTGCGGCTCGAACAGTGAAACCCAGCCCATCCCCAACCCTTCGGCGCGGGAGGCCAGCCACAGGTTCTGGATTGCGCAAGACAGCGAGGCCATGTCCATTTCCGGCAAGGTGCGGCGGCCGAAAATATGGCGCTCGCGATCGTCCATCAGCGCAGCGACCAACACTTCGGCGCAATCGTTGATGCCTTCGACCTTGAGCTTCATGAACTCGTCGGTGCGCTCGCCGAGGGCCTCGGCGGTGCGGATGCGTTCTTCTTCCACCAGTTGCTGGATCTGCCCGCGCAGGGCTTTATCGCTGATGCGGATGAAGCGCCACGGTTGCATCAGGCCGACACTGGGGGCCTGATGGGCGGCTTCGAGCAGGCGGCGCAGCAGCTCAGGTTCGACAGTGCCGCCGCTGAAGTGGCGCATGTCGCGGCGTTCGGCGATGGCTCGGTAGACGGCGGCGCGTTCGTCCTCGGAGAAGGCGTTGTCGGTCATGGCCTCTTCGCGAGCAAGCCCGCTCCCACAGTAGATCGCATTTCTTCAGGTAATTTAGCTTCAACTGTGGGAGCGGGCTTGCTCGCGAAGGCGTCCTCAAGATCAGGCGCAAACAGCGCGGCAATCGCCGATGGATTGGACGGAAAATAAAAGTGCACATAAGAGGCCGTCATCCGCCCCTCACGATAAACCGCCTCTGCCCCGCGCCCGCCATTAGGGCTCAGGCCCCGGGCAATCGGCTCAAGTTCAGTGCTGGTCAACGAGTGATGATAGGTGTGCCCGCGCAGCAAGCCTTCAGGCAACTCGACCGCTTGCAACGCCAATGCCGCCAGACGCTTTTGCATCACCGCATCCCCAGCCAGCAACCCAACCAATTCAGCGCGAGTACCGTCGACATCGGTCAACGAATCGAGCAGATACAGCATGCCGCCACATTCAGCCAACAGCGGTTTACCGGCGGCGTGATGCGCGCGAATCGCGGTCAGCATCGAGGTGTTTTGCGCCAGGGCGACGTGGTGCAGCTCGGGGTAACCGCCCGGCAGATAGAGGCTGTCAGCTTCGGGCAATTCGGTATCGCGAATCGGCGAGAAAAACGCCAGTTCAGCGCCCATCGCCCGCAACAGATCCAGGCTCGCGCCGTAGGTGAAGGCAAACGCTTCGTCACGGGCCACGGCGATGCGCACGCCCGCCAGCAACGGCTCGGCAGCGATCACGTCCGGGGCGGCGAATTCGACGGCCGGTGGCAGCGCTACCTCACAACTGCTGGCCAACGCATCGGCCGCCGCATCGAGGCGAACATCGAGGTCGTTCAACTCGCTGGCCTGCACCAAGCCAAGGTGACGGCTCGGCAATTCGATCCCTGTTTCCCGGGACAATGCGCCGTACCAGCGCAAGCCTTCGGTCAGGCTGCCTTCGAGCAATTGTGCGTGACGCAAAGTGCCGACGCGGTTGGCCAGGACGCCGGCGAACGGCAAATCCGGCTGATACTTCGCTAACCCTAACGCCAACGCGCCAAAGGTCTGGGCCATGGCGGTGCCGTCGATCACGCCGAGCACCGGTACGCCGAAATGCCGCGCCAGGTCAGCACTGGACGGCGTGCCGTCGAACAGGCCCATGACGCCTTCGATCAGAATCAGATCGGCTTCACCTGCGGCTTCCCACAACAGCCGACGACTTTCCTGCTCGCCGACCATCCACATGTCCAATTGATAAACCGGCGCACCACTGGCGCGCTCGAGAATCATCGGGTCGAGAAAATCCGGGCCGCATTTGAACACGCGCACTTTGCGCCCCTGATTGCGGTGCAACCGGGCCAGCGCGGCGGTGACGGTGGTCTTGCCCTGACCGGAGGCCGGCGCGGCAATCAATACCGCCGGGCAATGACGAGGCTGACTCACAATTCGACGCCTTTTTGCGCTTTGATCCCAGCCTGGAAGGCGTGCTTGATCACGTTCATTTCGGTGACAGTGTCGGCCAGCTCGATCATTTCCGGCTTGGCGCCGCGACCGGTGACGACGACATGCTGCATCGGCGGACGGGCCTGCAAGTCGCTGAGCACTTGATCGAGATCGAGGTAGCCGTGCTTGAGGGCGATGTTCAGTTCATCCAGCACTACCAGGCCGATCGATGGATCGCGCAGCAGTTCGCGGGACACGGCCCACGCCGCTTCGGCGGCGGCGATGTCACGCTGGCGGTCCTGGGTTTCCCAGGTGAAGCCCTCGCCCATCACATGAAAGCGCACTTGCTCCGGGAAGCGACGGAAGAACAATTCCTCGCCGGTGCTGTTGCGGCCCTTGATGAACTGCACCACACCGCATTGCATGCCATGGCCCATGGATCGGGCCAGCATGCCGAAGGCCGAGCTGCTTTTGCCTTTGCCGTTGCCGGTCAGCACCAGCAGCAGGCCGCATTCGTTTGGCGAGTTGGCGATGCGTTCGTCGATCACGGCTTTTTTGCGCAACATGCGCGCCAGGTGGCGTTCGTCACGATCGGGGGTATCAGTCATGGGGGAGCTCTCCGTTGAGGCTGGATAACGGCGGGCAGGCACAAGAATAGACGGCAAGAAGCCTGGCATCGCCCACCGTGATGCCGCTGGATGGATCAGGCCGGTCTCCGGGCTCATGAGCGGTTTGCACCGGACTGCGCGCCTTCCCATATCGACAGTCGACACAGTGGCTCAAGGCGCAGCCTTTACTCATTTACCGTTGCGGGGGCAGCGCCGGGATCGTGAACTTCTTCGTTTGAAGAGAGGACTCACCGGCTTCCCTGTTTCACTCTGTCGACCGCAGCCACAGAGCACCTGAAACAAGTCGCGAAGGTTAGAGGGTTGGGGGTGGAGCGTCAATTAAAGCCGGGGCGCCGCCGGGCGAATATCTGCCGTCGATCAATTATCCGACGTCATTCTTGTGCCACACTCCGAGCAGTGATATCAAAGAGCCACATCTCACAACACAATAACAAGGGTGAGCCACATGCAAGGCATGATCATCAGCAATCCGAAGTTGGAATTCCTGCGCCCGCTGCTGGAACGCTGGTTTGACTGTATCGACCGCTACAACGCCGTGCGCGGCGATAACGATACGCCGTACTGGTTTGACGAAAAGGCCAATCTCGGCCTGCTGTCGGCAGCGGCCTGGATGGCGGAAATGGTCACGCTGCAACAGACGCCGACCCGTAAACAGACCGAAGAAGGTGAGCGTAACGCCCGCGCCGATCTGTTTATCGCCACCACCGAAGAACGCGCCTACTTTCAAGCCACGCAGCGTTGGCCAAAGGTCAACAGCTTGAACCTGACACAAGCCCTGGCCGATATCACCGCCGACGCCAAGCGAATCAGCTACGCCAGCGACCTGAAACTCGGCTGCCTGTTCGTCGCCCCGCAAAAGGCCCAGCAAAGTGCGACCCCGGAAGAACTCCAGGACATGGTCGACGACCTGCAAAAGGAACACACCTGCGCCGTCGCCTGGTATTTCCCCTATGCCTACCGCAAGTTGCGCAACGAAGGTGGCCAGTATCACCCGGGCATCGCGGTGCTGTTCAAAGAAGCCCGTGGTTGATGGGTTGAACCATCGCGCGTTTGCGCTTCTCTATTGATAAGGTCAATGCATTCATAGGGAAGATCAGCATGCGCAAGCCCCAGCTCGTTCTCGTCATCGCGCTCGCCGGAGGCCTTGTCGCCTGCGGCGAGACTTCCAGCCTGCAAGTTTCGGATGGCACCGGCCCGTCGCCCAAGCTGCCAGAACCGAACAAAACCCTGATCCCGACGGTGAACATTGCCCCGGCGATCGGCTGGCCGGCCGGCGCAAAACCTACCGCTGCGGCGGGGACCCAGGTCGCGGCATTTGCCGAAGGGCTCGACCATCCGCGCTGGCTCTACGTGTTGCCTAACGGTGATGTGCTGGTGGCGGAAACCAATGCCCCGCCCAAGCCTGATGACTCCAGCGGCATTCGCGGCTGGGTGATGAAGAAAGTCATGGGCCGCGCTGGTGCCGGCGTACCGAGCCCGAACCGCATCACGCTGTTGCGGGACAAGGACCACGACGGCGTGGCCGAAACCCGCACGGTATTCCTGGAAAACCTCAACTCGCCGTTCGGCATGGCCCTGGTCGGTAACGATCTGTACGTGGCTGATTCCGATAAGTTGATCCGCTTCCCCTACAAGGACGGCGAAACCTCCATCACCGCGCCAGCGACCAAAGTCGTCGATTTGCCGGGCGGGACGATCAACCACCACTGGACCAAAAACGTCATCGCCAGCAAGGACGGTAGCAAGCTCTACGTGACAGTTGGCTCCAACAGCAACGTCGGCGAAAACGGCCTGGCCGCCGAAGAAGGTCGCGCGGCGATCTGGGAAGTGGACCGTGCCACCGGCAATCACCGAATCTTCGCCTCGGGCCTGCGTAACCCCAACGGCATGGGCTGGGAACCGAGCAGCGGCGCGTTATGGACGTCGGTCAACGAGCGGGATGAGATCGGCAGCGACCTGGTGCCGGACTACATCACCTCAGTGAAGGACGGCGCGTTCTACGGCTGGCCGTTCAGTTATTACGGGCAGCACGTCGATGTGCGCGTCGAGCCGCAAAACCCGGAAATGGTCGCCAAGGCTATCGCCCCGGATTACGCCGTCGGCCCGCACACCGCTTCGCTGGGCTTCACCTTTGCCGAAGGCAGCAAACTGCCGACACCATTTACCCACGGCGCCTTCATTGGCCAGCACGGTTCATGGAACCGCAAACCGCACAGCGGCTATAAAGTGATTTTCGTGCCATTCGCGGCGGGTAAACCAACCGGGCAGCCGGTGGATGTGCTGACCGGGTTCCTCGATAAAGACGAGAAAGCCATGGGCCGGCCGGTGGGTGTGGTGATTGATCATCAAGGAGGCTTGCTGGTGGCGGATGACGTAGGGAACAAAGTTTGGCGGGTTTCTGCGGCCAAATAAAACGCTTCCTGCCAACACCAAAACCCAATGTGGGAGCGGGCTTGCTCGCGAAGAGGGTGTGTCATTCAACAATAATGTCGACTGACACACCGCTTTCGCGAGCAAGCCCGCTCCCACATTTATAAGCATCAGCGTTTACGGCAAAGCGTTAATCCATCGCCAATCGGCAACAGCGACAAATCCACCCGCACATCCTCCTTCAACGCCCGATTGAGCATCTGAATCGCCCGCGTGTCCGCACTCTCGGGATTGCTCTCCAGCACCCGCCCGCTCCACAAGGTGTTATCGAACACCGCCAGGCCTCCCACCCGCAGCAAACGCAAGGCATGTTCCAGATAGCTCGGGTAATTGGCTTTGTCAGCGTCGATGAAAACCAGATCAAACTGCTCTGGCTGCTGCAGCTGTGCGAGGGTTTCCAGCGCGGGCGCCAGACGCAGGTCGATGCGTTCAGTGAGGCCCGCCTCCTGCCAGTATCGCCGCGCGATGGCGTTGTAGTCGCCGGGGATATCGCAACAGATCAACGAGCCGTCGTCCGGCAACGCCGCCGCCATGCACAAGGCGCTGTAACCGGTGAAGGTGCCGACTTCCAGCAAACGCCTGGCGCCGGTGAGTTTGACCAACAAGGCGAGGAACTGCCCCTGCTCTGGCGCCACTTGCCAGCGAGCCATGGGCAGAGATTGGGTTTCGTCACGCAAACGCTTGAGCAGCGGCGTTTCCCTGAGGGAAACGTCGAGCAGGTACTGATACAGGGAATCGTCGAGATTGAGCGTGCGATTGGTCATCACAACCCCTTGCGCGGAAAACCTACTGATTACGCGCCAGATGCTCAGGTTGCAAGACGCGTTTGGCGCTCAGATAGGCTTTCTGCCAATAGGCTTTGGACAGGCTGTCGAGCTTCACGGTGCCGCCAGTGGCCGGGGCGTGAACAAAGCGGCCTTCACCGACGTAGATGCCGGCGTGGCTGACCTGGGAGCCACCATTGGTGGCGAAGAAAATCAGGTCACCGGTTTGCAGGCCTTCCTTGCCGACATTGGCCGCTTGCATGCTGATCATTTCGCGAGTGGTGCGCGGCAGGGAAATGCCGGTGACGTCACGGTAGACGTAACCGATCAGGCCACTGCAATCGAATCCGGAATCTGGTGTATTGCCGCCCCAGCGATATGGCGTGCCCACCAGGCCGAGGGCGCGAAACAACACGTCTTCCGCTTCAGGGGAGAATGCTTGGGCGGGGCCAAAAATAATCGGCGCTCGAACCACCGGCGCGGGCGGCGGCGGTGTACGGCTGGCGCAGGCGCTGAGCAGCGCTGCGAAGAGCATCAGGGTGAGGCGGGCCGACATCGTCATAAGCAGAGCATCCTGATCTGGCTGCGGCTTTTTTCTGCCGGGAAGACAGAAAAGAAAACCGCCTGCGCAGAGCGCAGGCGGTTTGCCATCAATAATAGATCAGGATTCTAGCGCCTATGCGCCAAACTTCAAGTAAGACTTTAAGTTCGCCTTACATAAAGTGTGCTTACTTGCGAGCGGTGACCACGGTCGGCGCCATCGCGAGTGCGCGCTTGGCTTCGATGAAGGTCTTGCTCCAGTAGCTGTCGCCCAGGCTATCGACTCGCACGCCACCGCTTTTGCGGCTGCTGGAGTGGATGAACTGGTCATCACCGAGGTAAATCCCGGCGTGACTGACACGACCGCGACGACCATTGGTGGCGAAGAACAGCAAATCACCGGGCTTGAGGTTGTTGCGCGCGACCAGCGGGGCATCCACGTTGATCATTTCGCGAGTGGAGCGCGGCAGGTTCATGCCGGCCTCTTCGCGGAACAGGTAGCCGATAAAACCGCTGCAGTCGAAACCGGCTTCAGAGGTACCGCCGAAACGGTAACGGGTACCGATCAGGGACATGCCGCGTTCGAGGATGCTGTCAGCCAGAACCGGAAGCTGGTAAGACTTGCCGTCGGCGAAGCTTGCCAGTTCTTTTTCGGTGGCCGTTTCTTCCTGGAAAAGAGTGTCCTGATACAGGACGGAAGATTGGGCGGTAACAGAGTTTTTGACCTGCTGTTGTTGCTCTTGCTGGGACACTGGAGAGTGAGCAGCGCAACCGAACAACAGGGTGACGAGTGCGAGAGGCACGAGGGGTGCGAAGCGATTTAGCATGGGCACGACCGTGGCTGATAGTTGTAAAGAAGCCGAGACTATGCCCGCTATCAACCTCATTTGCAAATTCAATCGATCTTTTTGTGACTTCTCGGTTTCTCGTTTACATCTAAGCGCTTAAGCCCACTTTGAATGTTTACGCAGCCTGCAGCCCTGCAGGAAAGCGGATTTTCTGGCGCCTGGAATATGCCAAAACCCGCTATAGGCCTTGGATTTACTGGTGTCGCTACCAACCCAGGGTTTCTTTCAGAAAAGGAATCGTCAGCTTGCGCTGAGCTTGAAGGGAGGCCTGGTCGAGACGTTCAAGCAGCTCGAACAACGCACTCATGCTGCGGGTGCCGCGGGTCAAAATAAAATGCCCGACTTCGTCCGTCAGGTGCAAACCGCGACGGGATGCGCGCAATTGCAGGGCTCGCAATTTGTCTTCATCGGACAGCGGACGCATCTGGAAGATCAGCGCCAGGGTCAGCCGGGATTTGAGATCCGCCAGCTTCACCGGCAGTTCACGCGGCGAGGTCGATGCGGCAATCAGCAGGCGCCGACCGCTGTCACGCAGACGATTGAACAGGTGAAACAACGCCTCTTCCCAATCCGCTCGCCCGGCGACTGCCTGTAAGTCGTCGAGGCAAACCAGTTCGTACTGTTCGAGGTTGTCGAGGATTTCGATGCCGCGATCCAGCAACTCGGCCAACGGCAGATACACCGCCGGTTCGCCCATCTGCTCGAACCGCAGGCAGGCGGCCTGCAACAAGTGCGTGCGCCCTACCCCGTCCTTGCCCCAGAGGTAAATCAGGCTTTCGGTCCAGCCGGCATCGGCTTCGCATAGCCGCTCGACATAGCCGAGTGCAGCGGCATTGGCGCCTGGGTAGTAATTGATAAAGGTAGCGTCATCACGCAGACGCACACCTAGGGGCAGCTGAATCGGTTTCATGCTGACTGAACAGTTCCAAAGGAACCGTTAGTGGCCTCTGTGTAAAGTTTGCGAAGTTTATACCCGTGAGGCAGCCCGCACAATGCAGCAGACCACAAGCAAAATCAAAGGTTTGCGTTAATGCGCTGGTTTTATGACAGATTCTTTGGCGGCGCATGTGACAGCCGCGAGAGGGAAACGGGCCAGCCTGGCGGTAAACCAGGCCACCCGCGAGGAGCGATCAGATCGACTTAAAGCTCGGGCTCATCGGCCCCACTGTACATATCCGAATCTTTATACAAATCATGCACATGACGCACCAGCACCATAATCACCGCCGCCACCGGCAACGCCAGCAGCACGCCAGTAAAGCCGAACAGCTCGCCACCGGCCAGAATCGCGAAAATTACCGCCACCGGGTGCAGGCCGATCCGGTCCCCGACCAGCAACGGCGTCAGCACCATGCCTTCCAGCGCCTGCCCGACCATGAACACCGCAGCGATACCGAGCATCGGATACAGGTCGCCATGGAACTGGAACAGTCCGGCAATCAACGCCGCGCCAATCCCGATGACAAACCCCATGTACGGCACAATCGCCGCCAGACCGGCAATCAGGCCGATCAACAGCCCTAACTCCAACCCGACCAGCATCAGGCCCGCGGCATAGATCACGCCCAGCGCCAGCATCACCAGCAATTGCCCGCGTACAAACGCCCCAAGCACTTCATGGCATTCACCGGCCAACGACACCACGCGCTCTTCGCGATCACGGGGCAACAGGCTGCGGATCTTGGCCATCATCAGGTCCCAGTCACGCAGCAGGTAGAAACTCACCACCGGGATCAGCACCAGGTTCGCCAACCAGCCGATCAACGCCAGCCCGGAGGCCGTCGCCTGACTCAGCACCACGCCGACAATGTCGGTGGTCTGGCCCATGTGCTCGCTGATCGCCGCCTTGAGCTTGTCGAACTTCCAGAAATTATCCGACAGCCCGAATTTCGACTGCGCCCACGGCAGCGCCGTGTGCTGCAACCAGTCGAGCATCTGCGGCGCCAGTTCATACAAGCGAAATAACTGCTTGGCGAGCAACGGCACCAGCACCAACAGCAACGTTGTGAAGATCAGGGTAAACAGCGCAAACACCGCCACCACACCCCAGGTTCGCGACAGACCGGCCCTCTCCAGGCGATCCACCAATGGATCGAACAGATAGGCCAACAACAGCGCCACCAGGAATGGCGTCAGTATCGGATGCAATAGCCAGACAAACGCGCAGAGCAGGACCACCCCGCCCAACCAGAACCAACGCCGCGTATCGGCCATGTACAACTCCCTATGCTTCTATATAAAGAAAGAAAACCGTTACCAACGGAATCGCAATTGCGGCACCGGTGCCGGGGCCGGCGCTACGACGGGCGCCGAACCTTCGGCCGGTTGAACCGGTGCGACGGGTGCTGGCGCTTCACCAGCCGGCACCTCCTGCAACTTCGCCAGCGACAACTGCGAGCGCAACTGCTCGGCGCTGCCACTGACCCGATAGACAATATGGTCGCCATCGACGCTGACCAAACGCGCGCCAAATGGGTCCAGCAATCGCCCCAGCGCCGCATAGCGCTCCAGGTTCATACCCTGTACTTCGAGCAATTGCTCGCCCGAAGCCCCCGCCTTGACGACAAACCGTGGCGCCAGTCGCTCAGCGACCGCCAACATGACCGCATCGGCCACTGCGGCTTGATCGGCGCCCTGCACACTGCCCGCTTCCTTCTGGTCGCCGAGCCACAAATGCCATTTGGCCTGCCACTGGCCGCCCTCTTCACGGGCATGCACCGCAAGCAAGGCATCCGCGTTGTAGCGTTCCGATGCACCGCGCAATGGCGCCGCATCCGTACCTTCAAGGTTCGGCGCCGTAGCGACCAGCTGCTCACTCAAATCCGCCAGCGGCAAACGCAAAGGCAAACCACGGTGTTGGGCCGCGCGACGCAGTGGCCCAGCGGTGGCCTGAGCATCGCCCACCAGACTCGACCCCTCGGCGGAGTCGTTCAGCCACCAACCCAGGATCGACGGCCGATTCGCGCCCCACAATGACAGCCCGGCACGTCGCAGCGCCTGCTCGGTGGTCGCCGGGTCGAAATCGACCTTCAACACTTCCGGCGGCCCGGCGTCAAAGCCGTACTGACTGATGATTTGCTGCGGGTCCTTGCGAATCGCCGCCAACCCCGGATTTTGCACGGCCTTGGGATCGCCGGTCAGGCGCAACACCAGCGTATCCAGCGCCGCCTGGGTCGCTTGATCTCGTACCTCGGCACTCTGGCCGCTGACTGGCTGACGGACCTGATAAAGGCCTTTCACGGTTTCGGCATGACTCGCCAGGCTGAAAAGCGACAAACAACCCACAACTAGATATTTGGAGAAAAAACGCATGGAAGATTCCTGACGACAAGAGCGGCTGGAACTGGCCGCGTGAACGTGTTGAGCAAGGCTGTGACCATCGCCCTGGGCAAAACATTCACCCGGCCCCGATAAGTTTTTGGCACTGTCATAACGATAGACGGTTAATGGCGATACCTTATACAGGCATGAGGGACGCCACCAACACGGGCAATAACGGTTTTTTTAACCTGATATGGCCCTGCCGTCGGCGCGAGGATGGCCGCTGCCTCTCAAGCCTGATAAAATCGCGCGCCTTCGCAGACCGGCAACAGCCGGGCAGTGTCGGAATAGCGCGCAAGGCTTTCGCCTACGCTGTTTCGGCGGCCCTAATGGACTCGGTCGTTACCCCTGAATCCCCCCTAAAGGCCTGGATCATGAGCAAGCAACCCTCCCTGAGCTACAAGGACGCCGGTGTAGACATCGACGCCGGTGAAGCATTGGTCGAACGCATCAAGAGCGTCGCCAAGCGCACTGCGCGCCCGGAAGTCATGGGCGGCCTGGGCGGTTTCGGCGCCCTCTGCGAAATCCCGGCCGGCTACAAGCAGCCAGTGCTGGTTTCCGGTACTGACGGCGTCGGCACCAAGCTGCGCCTGGCGCTGAACCTGAACAAGCACGACAGCATCGGCATCGACCTGGTCGCCATGTGCGTCAACGACCTGGTGGTGTGCGGCGCCGAGCCGCTGTTCTTCCTCGACTACTACGCCACCGGCAAACTCAACGTCGAAACCGCGACCCAGGTCGTGACTGGCATCGGCGCCGGCTGCGAACTGTCCGGCTGCTCCCTGGTCGGCGGCGAAACCGCTGAAATGCCAGGCATGTACGAAGGCGAAGACTACGACCTGGCCGGCTTCTGCGTTGGCGTCGTGGAAAAATCCGAAATCATCGACGGTTCCAAAGTCGCTGCCGGCGATGCCCTGCTCGCCCTGCCGTCTTCCGGTCCGCACTCCAATGGCTACTCGCTGATCCGCAAGATCATCGAAGTGTCCGGTGCCGACATCGAAAACATCCAGCTCGACGGCAAACCGCTGACCGACCTGCTGATGGCCCCGACCCGTATCTACGTGAAGCCGCTGCTCAAGCTGATCAAGGAAACCGGCGCCGTCAAAGCCATGGCCCACATCACCGGTGGCGGCCTGCTCGACAACATCCCGCGCGTTCTGCCTAAAGGCGCTCAAGCGGTGGTTGACGTGGCTAGCTGGACTCGCCCGGCCGTATTCGACTGGTTGCAAGAGAAAGGCAACGTCGACGAAAACGAAATGCACCGCGTGCTGAACTGCGGCGTTGGCATGGTGATCTGCGTTGCTCAAGAGCACGTTGAAACCGCCCTGAACGTCCTGCGTGAAGCCGGCGAGCAACCTTGGGTCATCGGTCAGATCTCCACCGCTGCCGAAGGCGCGGCTCAGGTCGAACTGAAGAACCTTAAGGCGCACTAATGTCCGCCACCTGTGATGTCGTGGTGCTGCTCTCCGGCACCGGCAGTAACTTGCAGGCCTTGATCGACAGCACGCGGACCGGCGACAGCCCGGTCCGCATCGCTGCGGTGATTTCCAACCGCGCCGACGCCTACGGCCTGCAACGCGCCAGGGACGCGGGTATCGACACCCGCTCCCTGGATCACAAGGCTTTCGAAGGCCGCGAAGCCTTCGACGCCGCGCTGATCGAACTGATCGACGCCTTCAACCCCAAACTCGTGGTACTCGCCGGCTTCATGCGCATTCTCAGCGCTGGTTTCGTGCGTCACTACCAGGGTCGCCTGCTTAATATCCATCCCTCGCTGCTGCCCAAATACAAAGGGTTACACACTCATCAGCGCGCTTTGGAGGCCGGCGACACCGAGCACGGCTGCTCCGTGCACTTCGTCACCGAGGAACTCGATGGCGGACCACTGGTCGTACAGGCAGTAATACCGGTAGAGTTGCACGATACGCCGCAGAGTCTGGCGCAGCGGGTCCACGTTCAGGAACACCTGATCTACCCGCTGGCCGTACGCTGGTTTGCCGAAGGTCGTTTATCACTCGGCGAACAAGGTGCTTTACTGGATGAAAAGTTACTCGCGGCCAGCGGCCACTTGATTCGAACCTAGGAGATTTTATGCGTCGCGCCCTGCTCTTCGCTTGCGCTCTGTTCGCCCTGCCTCTGGCACAGGCCGCAGACCTTCAACCCTTCTCCGCCAGCTACACCGCCGACTGGAAACAGCTGCCCATGAGCGGCACCGCCGAGCGCAGCCTGACCAAGGGCGCCAACGGTGTTTGGACACTCAGCTTCAAGGCGTCGATGATGATCGCCAGCCTGTCCGAACAAAGCACCCTGACCCTGGACAAAGACACCTTGCTGCCACAGTCCTACCACTTCGAACGAGGGGGCCTGGGCAAAGCCAAGAAGGCTGACCTGGACTTCGACTGGACCACCAAAATGGTCACCGGCACCGATCGTGGTGACGCGGTCAAGATCCCGCTCAACCGCGGCATGGTCGACAAATCCACTTACCAACTGGCCCTGCAACACGACGTGGCCGCTGGCAAGAAAAGCATGAGCTACCAGGTCGTCGATGACGGCGAAGTCGATACCTATGACTTCCGCGTGCTGGGTTCGGAAAAAGTCGATACCAAGGCTGGTCAGATCGATGCGATCAAGGTCGAGCGCGTGCGCGACCCGACACAAAGCAAGCGCATCACCGTCATGTGGTTCGCCAAGGATTGGGATTACCTGCTGGTCCGTCTGCAACAGGTTGAAACCGACGGCAAGGAGTACAACATCATGCTCCTGGACGGTACGGTCAACGGCAAGGCTGTCAAAGGCAGCTGATCCGGCTCCACACCAAAAGCCCCGCGATTGCGGGGCTTTTTTTCGTCTTGAAAAAAGATGCAGGGCCTTGTGGGAGCGGGCTTGCTCGCGAATGCGGTGTGACATTAAGCATTGATGTTGGCTGACACACCGCTTTCGCGAGCAAGCCCGCTCCCACAGGGTTCACTGTTGCTCTCAACTAAGGGATCAGACCGAAAACCGCGCCACCATGCTGTTCAGATCCACCGCCAACCGCGACAACTCCTGGCTCGCCGCACTGGTCTGGTTCGCCCCCGCCGAGGTCTGCAACGCCAGATCACGAATGTTCATCAGGTTGCGATCCACCTCCCGCGCTACCGCGGCCTGTTCTTCCGAGGCACTGGCGATCACGATGTTGCGCTGGTTGATCAAGGTGAACGCCGAGGCAATCTCTTCCAACGCTATGCCTGCGCCTTTCGCCACTTCCAGGGTCGAGCGCGCCCGGCTATTGCTCTGCTGCATCGAGCTGACGGCAGAATCGGTGCCTTGCTGGATGCCGCTGATCATCTGTTCGATTTCCTGAGTCGATTGCTGAGTGCGGTGGGCCAACGCCCGCACCTCATCCGCCACCACGGCAAAGCCGCGCCCGGCATCACCCGCGCGCGCCGCTTCGATTGCCGCATTCAGAGCGAGTAAATTGGTCTGCTCGGCAATCGAGCGAATCACATCCAGCACCTTGCTGATGCCGTAGACCTTCTGCGCCAAGTCTTCAACCTGCGAGGCATTGGCCGTGACATCGTCCGCCAGCGACTCGATGGACAGGACCGTCTGATGCACCTGCGCGCGGCCATGCTGGGCGATCCGGTCAGACTCCCGGGACGCTTCGGAGGTGGCCACCGCATTGCTTGCCACTTCTTCCACCGCCGCCGTCATCTGATTAACCGCCGTGGCGGCCTGCTCGATTTCCAGGCTCTGCTGATGCAGCCCACGAGTAGCGTCTTCCGTGACGCAACTGAGTTCTTCCGAGGCCGAGGCCAATTGGCTGGAGGAATCGGAGATTCTTCGAATGGTTTCCCGCAGGCTCTGCTGCATGCTCTTGAGCGCGTGCAGCAGCCGCGCCGGTTCGTCCTTGCCGGTGATGCTGATGTCGCCGGTCAGGTCGCCGCCCGCCACCACCTCAGCCACCCGCAACGATTGGGACAACGGCAATACGATGCTGCGGGTCAGCAGCAAGGCCAGGCCGACGGTCATCAACGCGGCCAGCCCGACCATCACCCCGACCCACACCCGCGAGTTGCTGAACACCAGACGTGCCGCCTCGGTGGCCAGATTGGCGTTGTGTTTGTTCAACTCCACCAGGGTTTTGAGGGTGACGGCAATATCATCGGCCAACGGGCTCATCTCGCCATTGACGATGACCGCCGCCTCTTCAACCCGCCCTTGGGCAGACAGATTCATCACCTGCCCCTGAAATTGCAGGTACTTTTGCTCCGACGCCTTGAAGCGATCGAACAGCGAGCGCTCCTCGGGCAGCACGATCAACGCGTTGTAGCGCTGCTGCGCATCGCCGAGAACGCCTTTGAGCTCATTGAGCTTGCCGACGTTCTGCGCCAGCGCTGCGGGATCGCGGTTGATCAACAGGCGCATGGTCAGGGCGCGCAGTCGCAGCATGTCCTGACTCATTTCCCCGACCGCCATCACGCTGGGCAACCAATTGTTATCGACCTGATCGGACTGGGCGCGCATGTTCGACATCTGCGCCAACGCAAACGCCCCCAAACCAAACACCATCAACGCCAACAGGCCAAAACCCAGGCTCGCGCGCGGCGCAATATTGAGACTACGGATGCTCATTGCTTTGGTTCCTTCCAAAAATGCACTGCATATCCCTGCAGCGGGTTGCTTTAGAAGGTATCGGCCCGGCGAAAATTTGCGTAAGACCAAAACGTGATATCAAAACGCCTTACTACTTCGATCGTCGGGCGGGAACGATTCAGCGCAAAAGAGCAAAGTCAAAAGATCGTAGCCTTCGGCAGCTCCTGCGCGCGGTGGGAGCTGACGAGGGCTGCGATTTTTTAAAGGAACGCAGCACAGCACGAATGCTCTATACCTTCATGGTCCGTTTTTGCTCGAATGACTTTTCCTACTGCCGAAGAGGTTTCCCATGACTGTTACCGTCAATACCGTTTCCAGCGAAGGCTTTCGTCACACTGTCCAGATCGATGACCACGAACTGTTTGCCGATGTACCGAAGTCCGCCGGCGGCGAAGGCTCGGCACCGGAGCCTCACGATTACTTCGACGCCGCGCTGGGTGCCTGCAAGGCCCTGACCCTGAAGATGTACGCCAAGAAGAAAGACATCCCGCTGACTGGCGTGGGTGTCGAGGTCAAACGCGACAATAGCGAAGAGCAGAAAGGCAAATACGTCCTGCACGTTACCCTCACGCTCAAGGGTGTGCTCACTGACGCCCAGCGTGAGGAGTTATTGCGAGTCGCTGACCGTTGCCCGATTCACAAACTGATGACCACCACCGACGTCACCATCGAAACCCACGCCCCACAGGGCTTCGACAGCCAGTAATTACGACGATGCCAGCGGCGGGTTATGCTCCACGCATCACCCGCTCAGCCTGGAATGCAGCATGAACACGACTCTCGTGATCCGCCCCCGCGCCGAAGATGTCGAAGGCCAACCGATTCTTCGCCCGTTGCCGTCAGCCAAATGCCGCAGCGTCGGGCCTTTCGTGTTTTTCGACCACATGCTCGAAACCCGCTATCCGGCGGGTAAAGGCATGAATATCCGACAACATCCGCACATCGGTCTGTCGACCCTCACCTACCTGTTCCAGGGCCAGATCCAGCACAAGGACAGCCTCGGTTCCGATCAGGTGGTGGACACCGGCGATGTCAGCTGGATGACTGCGGGCAGCGCGATTGCCCACGTTGAACGCACGCCTGAGACGTTGAAAGACAGCGGCTTCACGATGCACGGTTTGCAGATCTGGCTGGCGTCGCCCAAGGAGCATGAGCAAGGTCCGGGACATTACAGTCATCACCCGGCGGCCACGTTGCCGATCAGCGATAACCTCGGCGTGAAGATCCGCATGATCGCCGGGTCAGGCTTTTGCCTGGAATCACCGGTACCGGTGCTTTCTCCTACGTTGTATGCCGAACTGAACCTGCAAACCGCGACGACATTGCTGATTCCTACCGAGCATGAAGAACGGGCACTGTATGTGTTGAGCGGTGATGCACAGCTTGATGGCGAGACGCTGGAGCTGAATTCGCTGGTGGTGTTGCCGGTCGGGGAAGAGATGACGTTGTTTGCCGAGAGCGATTGTCACGTCATGCTGTTCGGCGGTGCGCCACTGGATGGGCCACGGCGGATCAACTGGAATTTTGTGGCAAGCGATCCGGCGGCCATCGATGAGGCGCGTCGGCGTTGGGCGGCCGGGGATTGGCCGACGGTGCCGGGGGAAAGTGAGCGGATCGAATTGCCCCGATAGAGTGTGTTGGCATTGAGGTTTGTGCTTGACTGAAAATCCACCCCTCACCCCAGCCCTCTCCCCAGAGGGGAGAGGGGGAAAGGGAGCAGATCTTCATGTTACTCAGGGGCTGAGTTCGACTCGGTGTTTCAGGTCGATGTAGCTCCAAGAACACCTCGGTCAGTCCCCTCTCCCTCCGGGAGAGGGTTAGGGTGAGGGTGCTTTTGCTTTTCGCGTTTAGCGCTGGAACACTTCATCCAGCAAGTTATGCATCGACACAAATGCCCGCCCTGCGGTCTTCGCGTCATACATCATCTTGCCCGGCACATTGGCATGCGGGTCGGTAAACGAGTGCACGGCGCCGCCGTAGCTCAACAGTTGCCAGTCCACGCCTGCTGCGTTCATTTCAGCTTCAAACGCCGGCAGTTGTTCTTTCGGCACCAACGGATCGGACGCGCCATGCAACACCAGCACCGAACCCTTGATGTTTTTCGCATCGTTGACGTTCGGCGTATCCAGCGAGCCATGGAAAGACACCGCCGCTTTCACTGGCGCACCGCTACGGGCCAGTTCCAACGCGCAGCAACCACCGAAGCAGAAACCGAACGTCGCCAGTTTCGAGGTATCGACCGCCGCCTCACCCTGCCCCTGCAACTGATCAAATGCGGCCTGCATACGCTTGCGTAACAAACCACGGTCATTCTTCAACGGCATCATCGCCGCGCCCGCCTCGTCACCGTTCTGTGGGCGAACCGACTGACCATACAGGTCCGCGAGCAGCACTACGTAGCCCTTGGACGCCACAGACTTGGCGATCTCCTCGGCGCCGGCGCTGACACCCATCCAGTTCGGCGCCATCAGCAAACCCGGGCGCGGGCCTTTATGGGCGGCATCGAAAGCCAGGCGGCTTTCATAGGACTGGCCATCAACCTGATAGACCACGGAACGCACAGTGACTTGGCTCATCTCAAACTCCTAAGTCTCAAGAATGAAAAAACCCGCCGAAGCGGGTTTTTGTACAACTCAGTTAAACCGACAGTTCAACCAGCAGCTTGTTGAGACGGCGCACGTAGGCCGCCGGGTCTTTCAAGCTGTCACCGGCCGCCAGGGCCGCCTGATCGAACAGGATGTGCGACAGGTCGCCGAAGCGCTCGTCACTCTGTTCAGCATCGAGTTTCTCGATCAGCGGGTGAGCCGGGTTGAATTCGAAGATCGGCTTCGAATCCGGAACCTTTTGCCCACTGGCTTCGAGGATCTGACGCATCTGCATGCCCAGGTCCTGCTCGCCGATGGCCAGAATCGCCGGGGAATCGGTCAGACGGTGGGAAACCCGCACTTCAGCGACAGAATCGCCCAGTGCAGTTTTCAGACGCTCAACCAGGCCTTCTTTCGACTTGGCGACTTCTTCCGCGGCTTTCTTGTCCTCTTCCGAGTCCAGGTTGCCCAGGTCCAGGTCACCGCGTGCCACGTCGACAAAGCTCTTGCCGTCGAAGTCGCTGAGGTAGCTCATCAGCCACTCGTCGATACGGTCGGTCAGCAGCAGCACTTCGATGCCTTTCTTGCGGAAGACTTCCAGGTGCGGGCTGTTTTTGACCTGTGCGTAGGTTTCGCCGGTCAGGTAGTAGATCTTGTCCTGACCTTCCTTGGCGCGCGCCAGGTAGTCAGCCAGACCGACCACTTGCTCGCCTTCTTCGCCCTGAGTGGACGCGAAACGCAGCAGGCCAGCGATTTTTTCTTTGTTGGCGAAATCTTCAGCCGGGCCTTCTTTCATGACCTGGCCGAAGTTTTTCCAGAAGCCTTTGTATTGCTCAGGCTCGTTCTTCGCCAGTTTTTCCAGCATGTCGAGAACGCGCTTGGTCAGTGCCGACTTCATGGAATCGATGATCGGGTCTTTCTGCAGGATTTCCCGCGACACGTTCAGCGACAGGTCGTTGGAATCGACCACACCTTTGATGAAGCGCAGGTACAGCGGCAGGAACGACTCGGCCTGATCCATCACGAATACACGCTGCACGTACAGCTTCAGGCCTTTCGGCGCTTCACGCTGGTACAGGTCGAACGGAGCACGGGTCGGCACGTAGAGCAGCGAGCTGTATTCCAGCTTGCCTTCGACCTTGTTGTGGCTCCAGCTCAGCGGGTTCTCGAAGTCATGGGCGATGTGCTTGTAGAACTCCTGATATTCCTCGTCCTTGATCTCGGTGCGAGGACGGGTCCACAGGGCGCTGGCGCGGTTGACGGTTTCCCATTCAACGGCCGGTTTCTCTTCGCCTTCGGCGGCTGCCACTTCTTTCGGCAACTCGATCGGCAAAGCGATGTGATCAGAGTACTTCTTGATGATGTTGCGCAAACGGTAGCCATCGGCGAACTCGTCTTCACCGGATTTCAGGTGCAGGACGATACGGGTGCCGCGCTCGGCTTTCTCAACGGTGGCAACTTCAAAATCGCCTTCGCCCTTGGACGACCAATGCACGCCTTCGCTGGCGGCAGCACCGGCACGACGGCTGAACACGTCGACTTTGTCGGCAACGATGAATGCGGAGTAGAAACCCACACCGAACTGACCGATCAGGTGCGAATCTTTTTTCTGATCGCCAGACAGGTGTTTCATGAAATCAGCGGTGCCGGACTTGGCGATCGTCCCCAGGTGGGTGATCGCGTCTTCGCGGCTCATGCCGATACCGTTGTCTTCGAGGGTGACGGTTTTGGCGTCTTTGTCGAAGCTCACACGGATTTTCAGTTCGGCGCCACCTTCCAGCAACTCAGGCTTGGACAGGGCTTCGAAACGTAATTTGTCGACAGCGTCAGAGGCGTTCGAGATCAATTCGCGAAGGAAAATTTCCTTGTTGGAATACAGCGAATGGATCATGAGGTGCAGCAGTTGCTTCACCTCGGTCTGGAAGCCCAGGGTTTCCTTTTGAGTTTCCACACTCATGGTCATCAAACTCCAATCAGATGGCAGTGGCCGCGACCTTCAGGGTCGACGGCGGGTTGTCATCAGAGTTTGGGGCTGAGTTCAGGATTTCAAGGGCTCTTCGATTTTGAAATGCCCCCGGGCCGTGGCAATCGGCTCGGCTTCGGTGGTTTGCCAGGCCGTAATCGCCACGTTGGCCACGCGCCGCCCTTGCCGGCACACCTGGCAACGCGCCCAGGTATCGCGAAATTGCCCGGCGCGCAGGTAATCGAGGGAGAAGTCGATGATCTTCGGTACACCCGGCGAGCCAGTGAAAATCAGCAGGTGCAACGCTGCCGAGAGCTCCATGAACCCGGCGATCACGCCGCCATGAATCGCCGGCAATAAAGGGTTACCAATGTTGTCCTTGTTGGCCGGCAGGCGAAACAACAGTTCATCGCCAACCCTCGAGCACTCAACGCCAATCAACTTGGCATAAGGAATCAGGTGCAGTAGCGAGGCGTAGTCTCCTTGCTCGTGGGCCTGTTGAAGTTGCTCCTTGAAAGAGTCAGTCATTTCGCGCCTCCCGCAATAGCGCCACCAAAGCCTCTAGTGCCTTTTATATTCTTTCCCATGCGCATAAACGTGCCGACGACATGGGCAATGGGGTGTTCCGGGTCGTCCTGGTAAGCGAAACCCCGGGCGAAGATCACGTCGGTGGTCACCCGGTAGCATTGGGCGAAGCCGTAGACATCCTTGTGGGGTTCGGCGGCGTGCATGTAGTCGATGCGCAAATCGAGGGTCGGGCAGACTTCGAATTCCGGCAACACGCACAGGGTGGACATGCCGCATGCGGTGTCCATCAGCGACGTCAGGGCGCCGCCGTGGATGACACCGGTTTGCGGGTTGCCAACGATTTGCGGGCTGTAGGGCAGGATCACCGTTAGTCCGTCAGTACTCGCGCTGTGAATTCGCAAGCCCAGCACCTGACAATGCCGCAGCGCTGATAGAAATCGTGTTGCACGCTCAAAAACGGGGTTTTCGGCCATTTGATAAATCCCTTCTTAGTATCCAGCCAACGCCTCAGATGAATCAGGCAAAAGTTCCGTCGTGTTTAAAACTTATATATCTGTATGAAATGAGGAACTTATCGCTGACGGCTGTGCTCGAAAGGCCAGTAGATATTTTCCATAAGGAGAAACACCCCATGCGTAAGACTTTAGCTATTGCCTTGATGTTGACCGCTTCCCTCGGTCTCGCTGCCTGCGATAAAAAATCCGAGGACAAAGCTCAAGATGCTAACCAACATGCTGAGCAAGCTCAGCAAGACATGAACAAAGCTCAGGATAAAGTGAACGACGCTGCGAAAGAAAACGCCGAAGCTGCCAAAGCTCAGGCTGAATCGAACAAAGCAGCCACTCAGGAGTCCGCTCCGGCCACTCCTACCGAAGCACCTAAAAACTAAAACAGTTTTTAGCGTGATAAAAGAAAACCCGCCAAGTGCGGGTTTTCTTTTGCCTGTTAGTTGGTGGACTAGAGCAACACGGTTCTAAAAGTCGGACTAATCATCAGCAATAACGAACAGACTAATCCGATGAGCCACACCAGACTGCGCTGCCAGGCAAGATCAGCCCAATAACACAGTAAGTAGATGATGCGCGTGATCACAAAGATGATCGCCAGCGAATCGATCAGCCACCCTGCCGTCTGCGTGGTGTGCGCCATCAACACCCCCACCGCAAATAATATGAACGCCTCGAAACAATTCTGATGGGCCGCCACCGCCCGAGCGCCGAAGCCGGTCAGTTGTGCCTGCTGCTGGCGCGGCAAGTGATTGTTGTAGCCGCCCTGCTCTTTCATGGCCCTGGCCACGGGCATGCGGGCCACGTAGATCAGCAATGCACTGATAAACACACACCAGAACGGAATACTCATCAAGCGGCCTCTTTGTTGGCTTCGGGCAATGGCGCCTCTGTAGGGGTATAGACCATCACGTCGAGAACGTCGGAGTGAAACTCCCGGCGATACAACACCAACACGACGCCGGCGCTCATCAACATGAACAACCAGGGGCTGACGAACCACGCCAGCATGGTCATGCCGAAGTAGTAAGAGCGCAGGCCGAAGTTGAACTGGTTGGCCGCCATCGAAATCACCCGCGCAGCCCTTGCCGCAAAGGCTTTGCGCTCCTGCTCGGAAACATGCCGTTCACCGATCATCGGTGCCGAGCCGACCAGGATTGCCGCGAAGTTGTACTGGCGCATGCACCAACTGAAGGTGAAGAACGCATAGACAAACACCAGCGCCAGGCACAGCAACTTGATCTCCGACATGCCCTGAGACGCTTGCTGGACCATGGGAATGTCCGCCAGCAACGACACCGCCCTTTCGGAAGCCCCGAGCACCGTGAGAATGCCCGCCAGAATAATCAGGGTGCTGGAGGCGAAGAACGAGGCGTTGCGCTCCAGATTGCCGATCACACTGGCGTCGGCGATGCGGTTGTCGCGCAGCAACATGCGGCGCATCCAGTCTTCGCGATACAGGTGCAGCACGCTGGCCAGGCACGCGGTATCACGGCCCTTCCACGTCGCATAACGGGTGTAACCGCCCCAGCAGATAACAAACCAGAGCGCGGCGAGAAGGTGGATCAGGTTGGCGTGGATGAACGACATGCAGGTCCTTGTGAGACGTTGGTGGAGTCTGTAGGAGCGAGGCTTGCCCGCGAAGGCGGTATCACATGCGATGTATCCGTCGACTGACACACCGCCTTCGCGGGCAAGCCTCGCTCCTACAAGGTAGTGGTTCGACGTTAGCTCGCGGAAAAAGACACTGCCTCATCCCCATAAAAAATGCCCCGTATCGATTGATACGGGGCATTTCTGTTTAACCGACTGCCCGCTTGTGACGGGTGATCAGGTTTACGCCAGGGCTTCGTCGCGCTTGCCGAGCATGCGGTCACACGCGGCGGCCACGACGAGGGTCATGACCGATGGCACCAGCCACGCCAGACCTTGCTCGCTCAACGGCAAATGAGACAACTGAGTCGGCATCCAGTCCGCCAGGACGGCGCCCTTCAGGGCATCGATCATGCCGAAAATGAACGACACCAGCATCACCGGGCCGACGATGCGGCTCTGTTCACGCCAGAAGTCCTTGCAGAAGCTCAGGGCGACCAGGGCGATGCACGGCGGGTAGATCGCGGTCAGCACCGGGATCGAGAACGCGATCAGCTTGGTGAGGCCCAGGTTGGACACAAACAGCGAGAACACGGCCAGGATGATCACCAGTGTCTTGTAGGACAGTGGCAGCACACGGCTGAAGTATTCGGCGCAGGCACAGGTCAGGCCGACTGCTGTCACCAGACAGGCCAACGAGATCAGCACCGCAAGAAACCCGCTGCCCAACGAACCGAAGGTGTGTTGCACGTAGGCATGCAGGACGGCCGCGCCGTTTGCAGCGCCAGCGGCCACTTCATGGCTGCCCGAACCGAGACGGAACAGGCTGACATACACCAGCGCCAGACCGACGCCGGCAATCATCCCGGCAATGATCGCGTAACGGGTGATCAACGCCGGCGACTCGACGCCACGGGAGCGAATCGCGTTAACGATGACAATGCCGAACACCAGCGCGCCGAGGGTATCCATGGTCAGGTAACCATTGATGAAGCCTTGGGAGAACGGTGCCGCCACGTATTCCGGCGTGGCCACCCCGATATCACCGGCCGGCAAGGCGAACGCGGCGATGCCGAGTACGGCCAGGGCGATGATCTTCAGTGGTGCGAGGAAACGTCCTACGGTGTCCAGCAAGCGGCCTGGATACAGCGAGATAAAGAACACCAGCAGGAAGTACACCGAGCTGTAGAGGAACAGCGCCAGGGGGCTCTCGCCGGTCAGCGGCGCCAGGCCCACTTCGAAGGACACGGTGGCGGTGCGCGGCGTGGCGAACAACGGGCCGACCGCCAGGTAGCATGCGGCGGCCAGCAGGCCACCGGCGACTTTACCGATCGGGCTGCTCAACGCATCCATTGCACCGCCGACCTTGGCCAGGGCGACAACGGTGATCACCGGCAGGCCGACCGCCGTGATCAGGAAACCCAACGCCGCCATCCAGACATTAGGCCCGGACTGCAAACCGACGATAGGCGGGAAGATGATGTTGCCAGCCCCGACAAACAGGGCAAACGTCATAAAACCAAGTGCCAGGATGTCCTGGCCTTTCAACACTTTCATTAAGGAAATACCACACTACTGAATCGGAATTTAGAGAGGGATTTCCCTTATGGGTGAGGGAAATGCTGTCGATCCGAATAGGACCAACCCGTTAGCGCGTAGCGGCCTTGTGGGCTGCGGACGCAAAAATGGCTGCTAGCCTAACGAATTTGCCCGACGAACGCACTGTTAGAGGGCGAACTATCCGATACGCGACATTTCCGTGTCGCGTTTACATATCTAAATTTCATCAAAAACAGCAAAGATCAAAAGATCGCAGCCT
Source organism: Pseudomonas sp. 5Vm1k (assembly GCF_056161485.1). Taxonomy (NCBI): domain Bacteria; kingdom Pseudomonadati; phylum Pseudomonadota; class Gammaproteobacteria; order Pseudomonadales; family Pseudomonadaceae; genus Pseudomonas; species Pseudomonas sp. 5Vm1k. The sequence continues at coordinate 202,623 of NZ_JBSPCZ010000005.1, read as the reverse complement.
TCGGCAGCTCCTACATGGGATTGCGTTCCAACTGTAGGAGCTGCCGAAGGCTGCGATCTTTTGATCTTCAGAAACAACAAAGGCCACCCGAAGGTGGCCTTTGTCAGCAGAGTTACAAGCTAAGCGCGAGGCTTACTTGATCGCCCAACCGGTCAGCTCGGACAAAGCCTTGCCGATGTCTGCCAGCGAACGCACGGTTTTAACGCCTGCGTCTTCCAGGGCAGCAAACTTCTCGTCTGCAGTGCCTTTGCCGCCAGAGATGATTGCGCCAGCATGGCCCATGCGCTTGCCCGCAGGGGCAGTCACACCAGCGATGTAGGAAACAACCGGCTTGGTCACGTGTGCCTTGATGTAGGCAGCCGCTTCTTCTTCAGCCGAACCGCCGATCTCGCCGATCATTACGATCGCTTCGGTCTTCGGGTCTTCCTGGAACAGCTTCAGGATGTCGATGAAGTTCGAACCCGGGATCGGGTCACCGCCGATGCCGACGCAAGTCGACTGACCGAAACCGGCGTCAGTAGTTTGCTTAACAGCTTCGTAGGTCAGGGTGCCGGAACGGGAAACGATACCGACCTTGCCTGGCAAGTGAATGTGACCTGGCATGATGCCGATCTTGCATTCGCCTGGAGTGATCACGCCTGGGCAGTTAGGACCGATCAGGACTACGCCCAGCTCGTCGCACTTGACCTTGGCATCCAGCATATCCAGGGTAGGAATGCCTTCAGTGATGCAAACGATCAGCTTGATGCCGCCGAATGCTGCTTCCAGGATGGAGTCTTTGCAGAAAGGAGCTGGAACGTAGATAACGCTGGCGGTGGCGCCAGTGGCAGCTACAGCGTCTTTCACGGTGTTGAACACTGGCAGACCCAGGTGTTCGGTGCCGCCTTTACCAGGAGTAACGCCACCAACCATCTTGGTGCCGTATTCGATGGCTTGCTGGGTGTGGAAACTACCTTGCGAACCGGTAATACCCTGGCAGATAACTTTGGTGTCTTTATTGATCAGGACGCTCATTATTTGCCCTCCGCAGCTTTGACAACTTGTTGAGCAGCGTCGGTCAGGCTGGTAGCAGCGATGATGTTCAAACCGCTTTCTGCCAGTACTTTAGCGCCCAGCTCAGCGTTGTTGCCTTCAAGGCGAACAACAACCGGGATTTTCACGCCGACTTCTTTCACTGCACCGATGATGCCTTCGGCAATCATGTCGCAACGAACGATGCCGCCGAAGATGTTGACCAATACTGCAGCGACGTTAGTGTCGGACAGGATGATCTTGAACGCTTCGGTAACGCGTTCTTTGGTAGCACCGCCGCCCACGTCGAGGAAGTTGGCTGGTTTGCCGCCATGCAGGTTGACGATGTCCATGGTACCCATGGCCAGGCCAGCACCGTTGACCATGCAACCGATGTTGCCTTCCAGTGCTACGTAGTTCAGTTCGAACTTGGCAGCGTGCGCTTCGCGCGGATCGTCTTGCGACGGATCGTGGAAAGTTTTCAGCTTAGGCTGACGGTACATGGCGTTGGCGTCGATGTTGATCTTGGCGTCGAGGCAATGCAGATCGCCGTCAGCCTTGATCACCAGCGGGTTCACTTCCAGCAGAGCCAGGTCGTGATCCTTGAACAGCTTGGCCAGACCTACGAAGATCTTGGCGAACTGAGCAACTTGCTTGCCTTCCAGACCCAGCTGGAATGCCAGCTCGCGACCCTGGAATGGCTGAGCGCCAACCAGTGGATCGATAGTGGCTTTCAGAATTTTTTCTGGAGTGTCGTGAGCGATTTTCTCGATGTCCACGCCACCTTCGGTGGAAGCCATGAACACGATGCGACGGCTCGAACGGTCAACGACAGCGCCCAGGTACAGCTCTTTAGCGATATCAGTGCACGATTCAACCAGGATCTTGGTGACTGGCTGACCATTGGCATCAGTCTGGTAAGTCACCAGACGCTTGCCCAACCACTGTTGAGCGAATGCTTTGGCGTCTTCTTTGCTGCGAACCAGCTTAACGCCGCCCGCTTTACCGCGACCACCTGCGTGAACCTGGGCTTTGACAACCCATTCGGTCCCGCCGATTTTGTCGCACGCTTCTGCTGCTGCTTCCGGGGTGTCTACGGCGAAACCCTGGGATACTGGCAGGCCGTACTCAGCGAACAGCTGCTTACCCTGATACTCGTGAAGATTCATGCTTATTACCGTCTTCGTTAGGTACTGCGCATTCGGTGCTGCACTCGTTTAAGTGCCGCACCACCTGTGACTGCTGCTTGCGTAGGTGTTCCGGATAACCGGTGAGACTACGCAAGGCTGCGTCCGGCGGACATTCCGCGGTGAGTCTTGCACGCAAGGCTCACGACGGGCCTTCCGCCGTGGTTTCTTATTGTCTTGTCTTAACGCTTCTTGCGGTTGGCGATGTGAATGGCGCCGCCATTCACTGCCAGAGCAGCTTCGTGCAAGGCTTCGGACAGGGTCGGATGGGAGAAAACCATCATGCCCAGGTCTTCAGCACTGGTGCCGAATTCCATACCGATCGCGCCCTGCTGAACCAGTTCTGCAGCGCTCGGGCCAATCACGTGGACGCCCAGTACGCGGTCAGTCTTGGCATCAGCAATGACTTTCACGAAACCGCCGGTGTCGTTGGCTGCCATGGCACGGCCACTGGCTGCGAACGGGAAAGTGCCGACGTTAACTTCAACGCCTTCAGCTTTCAAGGTTTGCTCGGTTTTACCGACCCACGCGATTTCCGGGTGAGTATAAATAACAGACGGGATCAGGTCATAGTTGATCTGGGCTTTGTGGCCCTTGATGCGCTCTACAACCATGATGCCTTCTTCGGATGCCTTGTGCGCCAGCATCATGCCGCGAACCACGTCACCGATTGCGTAAACGCCCGGAACGCTGGTCGCGCACTGGTCGTCAACGAAAACGAAACCACGTTCGTCGATGTTCACGCCGCTGTCAGCTGCCAGCAGCTCGGTGGTCACTGGACGGCGACCAACGGCAACAATCAGCTTGTCGAACGTGATGTTCTGTTCGCCATTGGCATCGGTGTAGTTCACAACGACTTCGTCGCCATTCACTTTGGAACCGGTGACGCGAGCGCCCAGCTTGATGTCCAGACCTTGTTTGGTCAGGGTCTTGAAGGCTTCTTTCGAAACGGCTTCGTCAGCGGCTGGCAGGAACTTCTCCAGCGCTTCCAGAACCACGACTTCGGAGCCCAGACGGGACCAGACCGAACCCAGTTCCAGACCGATAACGCCAGCGCCGATCACGCCCAGACGCTTAGGTACGGTTTGGAATTCCAGCGCGCCGGTCGAATCGACGATCACGTTCTGGTCAACCGGAGCCGGTGGAATGTCGATCGGACGCGAGCCCGAAGCCAGAATCACGTTCTCGGCTTCGATGATTTCGACGGTGCCGTCTGGCTTGGTCAGCTCGACTTTCTTGCCGGCCAGCAGTTTGCCGTGGCCTTGCAGGGAAGTAACGCCGTTAGCCTTGAACAGGGTTGCAACGCCAGAGGTCAGGCCTTTGACGATGTTGGCTTTACGGCCAACCATTGCAGACACGTCCATGGTCACGCCAGCGTGATTGATACCGTGGATCGCGAAGCCTTCTTTGGCTTCCTTGTATTTCCAGGAGCTGTCCAGCAGCGCCTTGGATGGAATGCAGCCGACGTTCAGGCAAGTACCGCCCAGAGCCAGTTTGCCTTCCTTGTCGGTGTATTTCTCGATGCAGGCAGTGGTGAGACCCAGTTGCGCTGCTTTGATGGCAGCCACGTAGCCGCCAGGGCCCGCACCGATCACTACTACGTCAAATTTCTGCGACATTCAAAAAATCCTCTTTTGGCAACAAGCTTGAAGCCGCAAGCCTCAAGCCAAGCTGCAATTGCTTGCAGCTTGAAACTTGAAACCTGCAGCTGCTTCTATCAGATATCCAGCAGCAAACGAGCCGGGTCTTCCAGCAGGTTCTTGATGGTAACCAGGAAGGTCACAGCTTCTTTGCCATCGATCAGACGGTGATCGTAGGACAGAGCCAGGTACATCATCGGACGGATAACGACCTGACCGTTGATCGCCATAGGACGCTGCAGAATGTTGTGCATGCCCAGGATGGCCGCTTGCGGCGGGTTGACGATCGGAGTCGACATCATCGAACCGAAGGTACCACCGTTGGTGATGGTGAACGTACCACCGGTCATTTCGTCCATCGACAGTTTGCCGTCACGCGCCTTCTTGCCGAAAGCGGCGATGCCGCCTTCGATTTCAGCCAGGCTCATCAGTTCGGCGTTACGCAGAACCGGTACAACCAGGCCGCGGTCGCTGGAAACAGCAACGCCGACGTCGGCATAACCGTGGTAAACGATGTCAGCACCGTCGATCGACGCGTTGACAGCCGGGAAGCGTTTCAGCGCTTCGGTGGCCGCTTTAACGAAGAACGACATGAAGCCCAGGCGTACGCCGTTGTGGGACTTCTCGAACAGGTCCTTGTACTTCGAACGCAGGGCCATGACTTCGGTCATGTCGACTTCGTTGAAAGTAGTCAGCATCGCCATGTTCGACTGGGCTTCTACCAGACGCTTGGCAACGGTAGCCCGCACTCGGGTCATCGGTACGCGCTTCTCGATGCGGTCGCCAGCGGCGAACACAGGAGCAGCGGCAGCAGGAGCTGCAGCCTTGGCAGGTGCGGCAGCCGGAGCGGCTTTCTTGGCGGCAACAGCGGCTACGACGTCTTCCTTGGTCACACGACCGCCTTTGCCGGTGCCGGCAACGGAAGCGATGTTGATGCCGTTTTCTTCAGCCAGCTTGCGAGCAGCCGGTGCAGCAACAGGATCGTCTTCGCCTTCGGCAGCCGGGGCAGCAGCTTGTGCAGCGGCCGGAGCAGCAGCGGCAGCAGCCGGAGCGGCAGCAGCGCCGCCCGCTTCGATGGAGCCCAGGACTTCGTCGGACAGAACGGTGTCGCCTTCGTTCTTGACGATAGCGCCCAGCACGCCGTCGGCGGTGGCCAACACTTCCAGTACCACTTTGTCGGTTTCGATATCGACGATCAGGTCATCACGCTTGACGGCGTCGCCTGGTTTTTTGTGCCAGGTGGCAACGGTGCCATCGGCAACCGATTCCGGGAAAGTGGGGGCTTTGATTTCGATAGCCATTATCTGTGGGTCCTTAAATTCGGTTTCAGGTGCGCGAAGGCGTTAAACAGTAAAGGCGTCTTGCAACAGTTTTTCCTGCTGCTCAGCGTGCATCGATGCATAACCACAAGCAGGTGCAGCAGAAGCATCACGGCCGGCGTACTCGAGAACGAGTGCCTTGTTGTGATTGCCAACGATGCGACGCATGTGGTGTTGGCTGCAGTACCAGGCACCCTGGTTCATCGGCTCTTCCTGACACCAAACGATATGTCTGAGGTTGGTGTACGGAGCCAGGACTTCGTTCAAGTCGTCCTCAGGGAATGGGTACAGCTGCTCGATACGCACGATGGCGATGTCATCACGACCTTCGGCACGGCGTTTTTCCAGCAGGTCGTAGTAGACCTTGCCGCTACACAGAACAATGCGCTCGACCTTTTTCGGATCCAGAGCATCGATTTCCGGGATGACGGTCTGGAACGAACCTTCGGCCAGATCTTCCAGGGTCGATATGGCGAGCTTGTGACGCAACAGCGACTTCGGAGTCAGAACGATCAATGGCTTGCGCAGAGGGCGAATAACCTGACGACGCAGCAAGTGGTAGATCTGAGCCGGCGTAGTCGGAACCGCTACCTGAATGTTGTGCTCGGCGCACAGTTGCAGGTAACGCTCAAGACGTGCCGAAGAGTGCTCCGGACCCTGACCTTCATAACCGTGCGGCAACAGCATGGTCAGACCGCAGAGACGGCCCCACTTGTGCTCGCCACTGGTGATGAACTGGTCGATAACCACCTGGGCACCATTGGCGAAATCGCCGAACTGGGCTTCCCAGATCACCAGCGCCTCAGGCGTGGTGGTCGAGTAACCGTATTCGAACGCCAGTACGGCTTCTTCGGACAGGAACGAATCGTACAGGTCGAAACGTGGCTGGCCGTTGTACAGGTGTTGCAGCGGGATGTAGGTGCCCGCATCTTTCTGGTTGTGCAGAACAGCGTGACGGTGCGAGAACGTACCGCGACCGATGTCCTGACCCGTCATGCGAATCGGGTGACCTTCGAACGCCAGGGTCGCGTACGCCATGGTTTCGGCGTAACCCCAGTTGATCGGCAGGCCGCCGACTTGCATTTTCTGACGGTCTTCGTAGATTTTCGAAACCTGGCGCTGAACCACGAAGCCTTCCGGAATTTCCAGCAGCTTGGCGGACAGTTCCTGCAAGGTTTTCAGGTCGAAACGCGTGTCGTGACGCGCAGTCCAGGCGTGGCCCAGATACGGACGCCAGTCCACGAACAACTCTTTGTTCGGCTCTTTGACCAGGCTTTTTACAACATGCAGACCGTTGTCCAGCGCGTTGCGATATTCGTCGACTTTCGCCTGAACACGCTCTACGTCCAGCACGCCGGCCTGAGTCAGACGATCAGCGTACAGCTCACGGGTGGTGCGCTGCTTGGTGATCTGCTGATACATCAGAGGCTGGGTGCCGCTTGGCTCGTCGGCCTCGTTGTGGCCGCGACGACGGTAGCAGACCAGGTCGATCACCACGTCACGCTTGAACTGCATGCGGTAGTCGATGGCCAGCTGGGTCACGAACAATACGGCTTCCGGATCATCACCATTCACATGGAGGATCGGCGCCTGGATCATTTTCGCGACGTCGGTTGCGTACTCGGTGGAACGCGAGTCCAGCGGGTTGCTGATGGTGAAACCGACCTGGTTGTTGATCACGATGTGCACGGTGCCGCCGGTTTTGAAACCGCGGGTCTGCGACATCTGGAAGGTTTCCATCACCACGCCCTGACCGGCGAATGCCGCGTCACCGTGGATGGAGATCGGCAGAACCTTTTCGCCGGTAGGGTCGTTACGACGATCCTGACGGGCGCGAACCGAACCTTCGACCACTGGAGAAACGATTTCCAGGTGGGACGGGTTGAAGGCCATGGCCAGGTGAACTTCACCGCCGGCGGTCATGACGTTGGACGAGAAGCCCTGGTGGTATTTAACGTCACCGGAACCCAGCTCGACCTTCTTCTTGCCTTCGAACTCGTCGAACAGCTCGCGCGGGTTCTTGCCGAAGGTGTTGACCAGCACGTTGAGACGGCCACGGTGGGCCATGCCGATCACGATTTCCTTGGTGCCGTAGGAGCCGGAACGCTGGATCAGCTCGTCGAGCATCGGAATCAGGCTCTCGCCGCCTTCCAGACCGAAACGCTTGGTACCCGGGTATTTGGTACCCAGGTATTTTTCCAGACCTTCGCCGGCGGTGACGCGTTCGAGCAGGTGGCTCTTGATGTCGGCGGAGTACGTCGGACGGCCGCGCACGCTTTCCAGACGTTGCTGGAACCACTGGCGCTGCTCGGAATCGGTGATGTGCGTGAATTCAGCGCCGATGGTGCGGCAATATGTCTGCTGCAACGCTTCGTGAATTTCGCGTAGGCTCGCCTCCTCTTTGCCGATGAACAGGTCGCCGGCACGGAAGGTCGTATCAAGATCGGCATTGGTCAAGCCGTAATGATTGATCGACAGGTCTGCAGGTGCAGGACGCTGCCACAGCCCCAGCGGGTCAAGCTGGGCTGCCTGGTGGCCACGCATACGGTAGGCCTGGATCAATCGCAGCACTTCAACTTGCTTCTTCTCGTGCTCACTGCTCACGCTGCCGGCGGAAACCGGTTGGGCGCGGCGCTGGTTCTTTGCCAGCAAGACGAAATGATCGCGAATTGTCGAGTGCGAAACATCGGTGGCAGTGTTGCCGTCAGCAGGCAACTTCTGAAAGTAGGTGCGCCACTCTTCTGGCACAGCGTTAGGGTCGTGCAGGTAGAGCTCATAGAGCTCTTCCACATAGGCAGCGTTACTACCGGATAGGTAGGCGCTGTTCCACATGCGCTGCATCACGCTTTCTTGCATGCTTGGTCACCCTCGGTTAGGGGAACACCACCGGCGAAGACACCGAGCAAACTTGCAAAAGTCCGAATGCAGCGACCAAAACAAGCCACTTAGGATCACGCTGATAGTCCGGGTACCAGCCCGGATGCCCCTGCTTGTCTCATTTCTTCAAAATAAGAGCGGCAGCTTTATGAGCTGCTGCTCAGGTTAAAACTACGGCGCCGGTTGAAGCCTGCGCCGTAGCATCTACGGGTACAGCGGTGCTGCGTTTACAGCCTGAATCACACGCCGCTTTGCAGCAGCATGTTACGTACGTGTCCGATGGCCTTAGTCGGGTTCAGGCCTTTCGGGCAGACGTTGACGCAGTTCATGATCCCGCGGCAGCGGAATACGCTGAACGGGTCATCCAGCGAAGACAGACGCTCGGCAGTCTTGGTGTCACGGCTGTCTGCCAGGAAGCGGTACGCTTGCAGCAGGGCAGCTGGACCCAGGAACTTGTCCGGGTTCCACCAGAAGGACGGGCAAGAGGTCGAGCAGCAAGCGCACAGGATGCACTCGTACAGACCGTCGAGCTTTTCACGCTCTTCAGGGGTCTGCAGACGTTCGATGGCCGGAGCCGGCGTATCGTTCTGCAGGAATGGCTTCACCTTCTCGTATTGCTTGTAGAAGATGCTCATATCGACGACCAGGTCACGGATTACCGGCAAACCTGGCAGCGGACGAACGATCAGCTTGTTACCTTTTACGACAGCGGACAGCGGCGTGACGCACGCCAGACCGTTTTTGCCGTTGATGTTCATGCCGTCGGAACCGCAAACACCTTCACGGCAAGAGCGACGATAGGAGAAACCTTCGTCCTGCTCTTTGATCAGGGCCAGCACGTCCAGCACCATCAGGTCTTTACCACCGGTATCGACCTGGAATTCCTGCATGAACGGCGCGGCGTCCTGATCAGGGTTGTAGCGATAAACACTGACTTTCAACATGGCAGCCACCCTTAATAAGTCCGAATCTTAGGTTCAAAAGTCGGAACAGTCTTCGGCGAGAAGTTCACGGCACGCTTGGTTACGCGCTTGTCACCCGGGAAGAACAGGGTGTGGCACAGCCAGTTTTCGTCGTCGCGGTCTTCGTAGTCTTCACGGGCGTGAGCGCCGCGGGACTCTTTGCGGATCTCTGCGGCGATGGCGGTAGCTTCAGCCACTTCCAGCAGGTTCTGCAATTCCAGGGCTTCGATACGAGCGGTGTTGAACGCCTGGCTCTTGTCGTTGATCTTGACGTTGGCGATGCGGCCACGCAGGTCAGCGAGCTGGGCAATACCCTTCTGCATGTATTCGCCGGTACGGAATACACCGAAGTAGTTCTGCATGCAGCTTTGCAGTTCTTTACGCAGGGTGGCGACGTCTTCGCCTTCGGTCCGCGCGTTCAGACCGTCAAGACGTGCCAGGGCAGCGTCGATGTCGGACTGGCGTGGGCGAGCGTAGTCGACGCCTTCTTTCAGGGTCTGTTCCAGGAACAGGCCGGCAGCACGACCGAATACCACCAGGTCGAGCAGCGAGTTGCCGCCCAGACGGTTGGCACCGTGAACCGATACGCAAGCCACTTCGCCTACAGCGAACAGGCCTGGAATGATCTGGTCGACGCCTTCAGCATCCTGGGTGATTGCCTGACCATGAATGTTGGTCGGCACGCCGCCCATCATATAGTGGCAGGTTGGAACGACCGGGATCGGCGACACGGCTGGATCGACGTGGGCGAAGGTCTTGGACAGTTCCATGATGCCTGGCAGACGGCTGTGCAGAACTTCTTCACCGAGGTGATCGAGTTTCAGCATTACGTGGTCGCCATCGGGACCGCAACCGTTGCCGGCGATGATTTCTTTAACCATCGAGCGAGCAACTACGTCACGACCAGCCAGGTCTTTGGCGTTCGGAGCATAACGCTCCATGAAACGCTCGCCGTGCTTGTTGATCAGGTAACCGCCTTCACCGCGGCAGCCTTCTGTAACCAGTACACCGGCGCCGGCGATGCCGGTTGGGTGGAACTGCCACATTTCAATGTCTTGTACCGGCACGCCAGCACGCAGAGCCATGCCGACGCCGTCACCGGTGTTGATCAGGGCGTTGGTGGTGGACGAGTAGATACGGCCTGCACCGCCGGTCGCCAATACGGTGGCGTTCGCGCGGACGTAGGAGGTTTCGCCGGTTTCGATGCAGATGACGATCATGCCGACAAAGGCACCGTCTTCGTTCTTCACCAGGTCGACGCCGTAGTATTCGTTGAGGAATACGGTGCCGGCCTTCAGGTTGGCCTGATACAGGGTGTGCAGCAGTGCGTGACCGGTACGGTCGGCAGCGGCGCAAGTACGGGCAGCCTGGCCACCTTTACCGAAGTCTTTCGACTGGCCGCCGAACGGACGCTGATAAATGCGGCCCTGTTCGGTACGGGAGAACGGCAAGCCCATGTGCTCGAGCTCGAAAACCGCTTCCGGGCCTACGGAACACATGTATTCGATAGCGTCCTGGTCACCGATATAGTCGGAACCCTTGACGGTATCGTACATGTGCCAGCGCCAGTCATCGTTCGGATCAGCGGACGCGATGGCGCAGGTGATGCCACCCTGAGCGGATACGGTGTGCGAGCGAGTCGGGAAAACCTTGGTTACCACGGCAGTCTTGTGACCACCTTGTGCCAGCTGCAGCGCAGCGCGCATGCCGGCACCGCCGCCGCCAACGATGATGGCGTCGAACGAAAGCGTATTAACTGTAGTAGACATGAATCAGATACCCCAAAGAATCTGCACACCCCAGACGAAGTAGGCGAACATCGCAACGCCGCATACTGCCTGGAAGAGGAAACGTACTGCAGTCGCGGACTTGCCCAGCGCCATCGGCGTCAGGTAGTCGGTCGCGATGGTCCACATGCCAACCCAGGCGTGTGCGCCCAGGGCCACCAGGGCCAGCAGACTGAAGATACGCATTCCGTTGCTTGCATACAGCTCATGCCATTGGGCATAGCCAATGCCAGGGTGCGTAGCGAGGTATCCGATCAGGAAGATGAAATAAGCCGCGAGAACAACCGCAGACACACGCTGCGCCATCCAGTCATAGAGACCGGAACGCGACAGGTTCGTTACGCTGGTTACCATATCCAAACTCCCGCCAGAACGATCAGCACCGCAGACACGGCGATAATGATTTTCGAGCCCAGCTTGCCGCCTTCCAGCGTCTCACCGATGCCCATGTCCATGATCAAATGGCGCACACCGGCTACCAGGTGATACAGCAGAGCGGACAGGAGGCCCCATGCTACGAACTTGGCCAGCGGGCTGGTCAAGGTTGCCTTCACGTCGGCAAAACCTTCCTCGGAACCCAAGGATTTGCTCAATGCGTACAGCATGAAGCCAATGCCCAGGAAGAGGATGATGCCGGAAACACGGTGAAGAAACGACGTAACGCCGGTGATGGGGAGTTTGATGGTCCTTAGGTCTAGGTTTACAGGTCGTTGGCTTTTCACGGCTTTTTTTCACACTGAAGAGCCCCTAACAATCAGGGCAAAGTTGTTGGGGAGTGCACTGGTCAGGTAACCACCACCCAGGGATGCGACCCCCAGCAAAGCAGGCCCAAAAGCCCCTGGCGGTCGGTGGCCGAGTATAGACAGTTAGGCTACTAATGACAACGCAATCACCTTCCCCTAATAGCTCATTGCACAAGTCGGATAAAAGGCGTAAATGGCAGGTAATTTCGAGGAAAAAGTCCGGTTAAAGCCTTCTGGAGCAAGACTTTAGGCAAATTGACATTCGAATTTATCTCACTATAGTGGTGCGGGCCCTGCGTGGGGGGTCTGTCTGATGATTTCAAGCATAAATAGGAGGCCACATGGCTGACAAAAAAGCGCAGTTGATCATCGAGGGCGCAGCCCCCGTCGAGCTGCCCATTTTAACCGGCACCGTTGGTCCCGATGTAATTGATGTTCGGGGCCTGACGGCCACGGGCCGTTTCACCTTTGACCCTGGCTTCATGTCGACCGCCTCTTGCGAGTCGAAGATCACCTATATCGACGGCGACAACGGCATCCTGCTGCACCGCGGTTACCCGATCGAACAGCTGGCTGAAAAGTCGGACTACCTGGAAACCTGCTATCTGCTGCTCAACGGCGAACTGCCGACCGCAGAACAGAAGGCCCAGTTCGTCAGCACCGTGAAGAACCACACCATGGTTCACGAGCAGTTGAAGACCTTCTTCAACGGCTTCCGTCGCGACGCCCACCCAATGGCCGTCATGTGCGGTGTAGTCGGTGCCCTCTCGGCCTTCTACCACGACTCCCTGGACATCAATAACCCGCAGCATCGCGAAATCTCCGCGATCCGCCTGGTTGCCAAGATGCCGACCCTGGCAGCGATGGTTTATAAGTACTCCATGGGTCAACCCATGATGTACCCGCGCAACGACCTGACGTACGCGGAAAACTTCCTGCACATGATGTTCAACACCCCGTGCGAGATCAAACCGATCAGCCCGGTACTCGCCAAGGCCATGGACCGGATCTTCATCCTCCATGCCGACCACGAGCAAAACGCATCGACTTCCACCGTACGCCTGGCAGGTTCCTCGGGTGCCAACCCGTTCGCCTGTATCGCCGCCGGTATCGCCGCACTGTGGGGCCCTGCCCACGGCGGCGCGAACGAAGCTGTTCTGACCATGCTTGACGAGATTGGCGATGTGTCGAACATCGACAAGTTCATCGCCAAGGCCAAGGACAAGAACGATCCGTTCAAACTGATGGGCTTCGGTCACCGGGTTTACAAAAACCGCGACCCACGCGCTACCGTCATGAAGCAGACCTGCGACGAAGTACTGAAAGAACTGGGGATCAACAACGATCCGCAACTCGAACTGGCCATGCGCCTGGAAGAGATCGCCCTGACCGACCCGTACTTCATCGAGCGCTCGCTGTACCCGAACGTCGACTTCTACTCGGGGATTATCCTCAAGGCGATCGGCATTCCAACCAGCATGTTCACCGTGATCTTCGCCTTGGCGCGGACTGTCGGCTGGATCTCCCACTGGAAAGAAATGCTCTCCAGCCCGTACAAGATTGGCCGTCCGCGCCAGCTGTACACCGGCTATGAGTCGCGTGACATTACCAAGCTGGAAGACCGCAAATAAGACCTGTCTTGCGATAACGTCTTAAGTTGTACCGGGAACGGCCTCTATTTATATAGAGGCCGTTTTTGTTTGTGCGGTCTCAGCGGCCTGTGGGCCGACTGGGTTTTTGGTTGGGTGTATATCCGTTGCTGCGGTGATGGCGGCTGGCGGTTTCGCTCTTACAGCGACTCACTTTTCCAGACGCCGAAAAGTAAGCAAAAGGCTTCGCCCCGGCGTACGGCATCTCGCTTCGCTCAATGTACCCTCGCTACGGTGTCCCTCAGGGGGCATCGCCTACGGTCTGCTTCGCGACGACCTCCTCTCGATGTGTGCGGCTTCGCCGCACGGCGCTACGCGCCTAACCCCCTGATGAACACCTACGCTCGGCCTGCCGAAGGGGCGAGAGATCAAGATCAAAATCAACGTCAAAAGCCACAGCCACAGCCACAGCCACAGCTAGGTTGAGGTCGAATCCAGATCCAGATCCAGATCCAGATCCAGATCCAGATCCAGATCCAGATCCAGATCCAGATCAAAAGATCGCAGCCTTCGGCAGCTCCTACAGGGTTGTGTGTGCGCCGCGTGCCTTTCACCACTCAACAGGCCGAGCGTTAGCTCGCCTGCAGCTCGTGATCTTGCTTTGCCCGCCCCTTCGGGAGGCTGAGTGGAGGTGTTCATCTGGGGGGTGGGCGCGCAGCGCCGTGCGGCGGAGCCGCACACATCGAGAGGAGGTCGAAGCGAAGCCGACCGTAGGCGATGCCCCCAGATGAATACCGGAACGAAGGAACGCCGAGCCTAAGCGAGGGGCCGGACGCTCGGGGCGAGCCTTTTTTTGCTTACTTTTTTTTGGCGTTTGAAAAAAAAGTGAGTCGCCGTAAGGGCGAAACCCTAAGCCGCCGTTACCGCAGAAACGGATATGTACACCATCCAAAAATACGATCAACCAGAAGGACGCCTTCGCGGGCAAGCCTCGCTCCTACAAAAGCAAAGTCCAAAAGCCAAAGCCAAAGCCAAAGCCAAAGCCAAAGCCAAAGCCAAAGCCAAAGCCAAAGCCAAAGCCAAAGCCAAAGCCAAAAAAATGCCCCGATCTCTCGACCGGGGCATTTCCATTCAACGCAGCTTATATATAAAAGCCAGAAGCCTTAGTGCGAAACCGCCCCACTCGCCCCCAACCCAGTCTGCGAACGCACAAATTGCGGGAAAAACAACGCCCGCTCATTATCAGCAGCAGCCGACTTATCAGTAATCGAGAAGAACCAAATCCCGACAAACGCAATCGCCATCGAAAACAACGCAGGGTACTCATACGGGAAGATAGCCTTCTCGTGATGCAGAATCTGCACCCAAATGGTCGGCCCAAGCACCATCAAACCAACAGCACTCACCAGCCCCAACCAGCCACCGATCATCGCACCGCGAGTGGTCAGCTTCTTCCAGTACATGGAAAGCAACAGCACCGGGAAGTTACAGCTCGCCGCGATGGAGAACGCCAAACCAACCATAAACGCAATATTCTGGCTTTCGAACAAAATGCCCAAGCCAATCGCCAACACACCCAAAGCAATGGTGGTGATTTTCGAAACGCGGATCTCATCCTTGTCGTTAGCCTTGCCCTTCTTGATCACACTGGCATACAGGTCGTGAGACACCGCCGTAGCACCCGCCAGAGTCAAACCGGCCACAACCGCCAGAATGGTGGCAAAGGCGACTGCCGAGATGAAGCCCAGGAAAATACTGCCACCTACCGCGTTAGCCAGGTGCACCGCCGCCATGTTGTTACCGCCCAACAGTGCGCCCGCCGCATCTTTGAAGGCCGGGTTGGTGCTGACCAGCAGGATCGCGCCGAAGCCGATGATGAAGGTCAGGATGTAGAAGTAACCGATGAAGCCGGTTGCATACAGCACGCTCTTGCGGGCTTCTTTCGCGTCACTCACGGTGAAGAAGCGCATCAGGATATGCGGCAGGCCCGCGGTACCGAACATCAGTGCCAAGCCCAGGGAGAACGCCGAGACCGGATCTTTCACCAGCCCGCCCGGGCTCATGATGGCCTCACCTTTAGGGTGGACCTTGATCGCTTCGGAAAACAGCATGTTGAAGTCGAAGTTGACGTGCTTCATCACCATCAGCGCCATGAACGACGCGCCGGACAGCAGCAACACAGCCTTGATGATCTGCACCCAGGTGGTCGCCAGCATGCCGCCGAACAGCACGTACATGCACATCAGGATACCGACCAGGATCACTGCCACGTAGTAGTCGAGGCCGAACAGCAGCTGAATCAGCTTGCCGGCACCAACCATTTGCGCGATCAGGTAGAACGCCACCACCACCAGCGAACCACAGGCGGACAGCGTGCGGATCTGGGTTTGCCCGAGGCGGTAGGACGCCACGTCGGCAAAGGTGTACTTGCCCAGGTTACGCAGGCGCTCGGCGATCAGGAACAAAATGATCGGCCAGCCCACCAGGAAGCCGATCGAGTAGATCAGGCCGTCGTAGCCGGAGGTGAACACCAGGGCGGAAATACCCAGGAAGGACGCCGCCGACATGTAGTCACCGGCAATCGCCAGACCGTTCTGGAAACCGGTGATCTTGCCGCCCGCCGCATAGTAGTCGGCCGCCGAGTTGTTGCGCTTGGAGGCCCAGTAGGTGATGCACAGGGTCAGGCCGACAAACGCGACGAACATCAAGATCGCGGACACGTTGAGGGGTTGTTTGTGCACTTCGCCGGTCAGGGCTTCAGCCGCCCAGGCGCCAGGTGCAAAGGCTGCGATGCTCAATAGAGCCATTAGACGCCGGATCATTGCTGAGCCTCCTTGAGAATCGCATTGTTCAGGTCGTCGAATTCGCCATTGGCGCGTCGTACATAGATTGCAGTCAGGATAAAGGCCGAAAGAATCAGCCCGACACCAATCGGTATCCCCCAGGTAATCGAAGACTCAGGACTGATTTTCGCCCCGAGAATATGCGGCCCGTAAGCAATCAAAAGGATGAATCCGGAGTAAAGCCCAAGCATGATCGCCGAAAGAATCCAGGCGAACTTTTCTCGCTTACTAACCAGCTCCTTGAAACGCGGGCTGTTTTGAATCGAGAGGTAAATGCTGTCGTTCATTGTTTTTATCCTCGCAGCACAGATTATTGTTAGAACGTATCCACTTTATGCGGCTGCGGGACGGGTTCCAGACGACCTTAGTATTAGAACGACATGACGGTTTCGCCAATTTTCAGCAGGTATTAAACAATGTGGGAGCGAGCCTGCTCGCGAATGCGGTGGGTCAATCAACATCGCCGATGACTGACACACCGTATTCGCGAGCAGGCTCGCTCCCACAGGGAAAAACAAAAGGCCCCTTGGCATTTATGCCAAGGGGCCTTGAGAGGTACTGACTAGACGCTTGCGGTCAAATCACTTGGTCCACTCGGCTACGCGGTCCGGGTGTTTGGCTACCCAATCCTTGGCGGCGGCTTCAGGTTTTGCACCATCCTGAATCGCCAACATGACTTCGCCGATTTCGTCTTTCGACGCCCACTGGAAGTTCTTCAGGAACTTGGCCACTTCCGGTGCTTTGGTCGCCAGATCTTTGCTGCCGATGCTGTTTACGGTTTCAGCAGCGCCATACACGCCTTTCGGGTCGTCGAGGAAGCGCAGTTTCCACTTGGCGAACATCCAGTGCGGCACCCAACCGGTGACGGCGATGGATTCGTTTTTCTTCTCGGCACGGGTCAGCTCGGCAATCATGCCCGCGCCGGAACTGGCCTTGAGGGTGTAGTTGGTCAGACCGTAGTCCTTGATCGCCTGATCGGTCTTGAGCATCACGCCCGAACCGGCGTCGATACCCACGATGCGGCCCTTGAAGCTGTCATCGGTTTTCAGATCGTCGATGGTCTTGGCTTTCACGTACTCCGGCACGATCAGGCCGATTTTCGCGTCCTTGAAGTTCGGGCCGTAATCGACGACCTGATCCTTGTTCTTGGCCCAGTATTCGCCGTGGGTCACAGGCAGCCAGGCGGACAGCATGGCGTCGAGTTTGCCGGTGGCCACGCCTTGCCACATGATCCCGGTCGCGACGGCTTGCAGCTTCACGTCATAACCGAGTTTCTGCTTGATCACTTCGGCGGCCACATGAGTGGTCGCGACGCTGTCGGACCAGCCGTCAACGTAACCGATGCTCAGGGTTTTGCTCTCGGCATTGGCGAATGTGGAGCCAATCGCAAGTACCAACGCGGCACTCGCGCCTAAAAGTCGTCGCATCTTCATCGTTACTTCCCCGAAAGTGCTGCGCCCGACGGATGCCGAGCGGCGTCAACGTATTGTTATGGTGCGAAGCGCCCCATCACGCCTCACCGCAAACTCGTTCGATCATCAGCGTGGTTTATCAATGAGAACACTGACGCTTCGATAATCAACCTCACGACAACAGCGACCTGTGCTGCCAGCGACCTCAAGGCATCGAGAAACGACATCAGAACGCCATTAATCGTGACCAGCGTAAACACCCTGCCCCGATCCGCCCGAACTTTGCATGTCAAAATCATGCAGGCCACCAAGCCCAAGGCAAATGCAGGTAACATGCGCGCCTTTGCTCCCAGACGGCCTGACCATGCCCGCGACATCACGCTTTCCTTTTTTGGCTTATCTTTTCGCCTGCCTTCTGGGGCTGTTTGCCCTCGGTGGCTTCTGGTACGGCCTCGGTAAACCGGTGATCCTGCCGGATGTGGCCAGCGCGTCGCACAAACTGCAATGCGCCTCCTACACCCCGTTCGACAAAGACCAGTCGCCGTTCGATCAGCCGTTCAAGCTGCGCCCCGAGCGCATGGACGCAGACCTCGCGCTGCTGTCCAAAAGCTTCGAATGCATCCGCACCTATTCCATGACCGGTCTCGAAGCCCTGCCCGACCTGGCGCGCAAGCACGGGTTGAAGCTGATGATCGGCGCCTGGGTCAACAGCAACCCGGTGGACACCGCCAAGGAAGTCGACCTGCTGATTGCCTCAGCCAACGCCAACCCGGACGTGGTGACTTCGGTGATCGTCGGCAACGAAGCCTTGCTGCGCAAGGAGGTCACCGGCGCGCAACTGGCGACGCTGATTAATAAAGTCAAAAGCCAGATCAAGCAGCCCGTCACCTATGCGGATGTCTGGGAGTTCTGGCTCAAGCACCCGGAAGTCGCGCCGGCGGTGGATTTCCTGACCATCCATTTGCTGCCGTACTGGGAAGATGATCCATCGAACATCGACGCCGCCCTGCAACATGTGGCCGAAGTGCGTCAGGTATTCGGCAACAAATTCGCCCCCAAGGATGTGCTGATCGGCGAAACCGGCTGGCCGAGCGAAGGCCGTCAGCGTGAAACCGCCCTGCCGAGCCGGGTCAACGAGGCCAAGTTCATTCGTGGTTTTGTTGCCATGGCCGAGCAACAAGGCTGGCATTACAACCTGATCGAAGCCTTTGATCAGCCGTGGAAGCGTGCCAGTGAAGGGGCGGTCGGTGGTTATTGGGGGCTGTTTGATGCCGATCGCCAGGACAAAGGTGTGTTGGCAGGTCCGGTGTCGAACGTTCCTTACTGGTCGCAATGGCTGGCGGTGGGCGGTTTGATCTTCCTCGGCACCTTGCTGCTGGGCGGTCGGGTTCGCAGCACCCGCGCAGCATTGGTGCTGCCGCTGCTGGGTGCGCTGGCGGCCTGCTCGATCGGGGCTTGGGGCGATCTGGCACGGGTGACCACCCGGTTTGCCAGTGAATGGCTATGGGTCGGTTTGCTGACGGCGTTGAATCTGCTGGTGCTGGCCCATGCCGCGCTGACGCTGAGTGCTCGCACTGGCTGGCGTGAACGTGCGTTCAATCTGCTGGAGCGTCGGGCCGGCTGGCTAGTGGCGGCGTCAGGATTTGCCGCGGCGGTGATGATGCTGGAGCTGGTGTTCGATCCGCGTTATCGCAGTTTCCCGAGTGTCGCGTTCATCCTGCCAGCGCTGGTGTATCTATGCCGCCCGGTGAATGTGCCGCGTCGGGAGATTGCCGTGCTGACCTTCATTATCGGTGTCGGCATTGCGCCGCAGCTGTTCCGTGAAGGCTTGCAGAACCAGCAGGCCTGGGGCTGGGCGCTGGTGAGTGTGTTGATGGTGGCTGCGTTGTGGCGCTGCTTGCGGGTTCGCAAGGGCTGATTTTCAGCGCTGCTGCCGGCCTCTTCGCGGGCAAGCCTCGCTCCTACAGTGTTACGCCGTACACAAATGATGTGGATGACAAAAATCTGTAGGAGCGAGGCTTGCCCGCGAAGACTGACTGTCAGACGCTACGAGACGCCCGCACCAACCGCAAAGCCGCAATCACCACCGCAAACACCGCCAGCGTCGTGTTGTACAACGCTAACGCCGGGAACCCCAGCACCAGCGCCAACACCGCCAGCCACCACCCTGCCCGGCCCGGTACGACAAAACCGATCAGCGCCGCAGCCAATGCGCTCCAGCCCAAGACCTTGAAGTGAATCATCAGCCCAAGGTTGGAGCGAACCTGGCATTCCCAACGGCTCGCCTCGTCCACGCACAGGCCAACCCATTGCGCATCCTCCATGAAGCCATAACGCGCGCCATAACTGGCGGCCAGCCATAAAGGCAGTAAAACAAGCAACAGAATCACGGGCAGACGGCGGGACATGAAGCACTCCAATAAACGAAAACGGCGGCCAGCTTAATCTCCCGGCGGCCTTGTGCAAGCGTTAACAACAGTTAACTGGGCAACGAATCGCTGCAAAGTGTATCGTCCAGCTACTATTACTCCGAATTTAGCCCTGATTGGTGCCGATACATGGCACTTTGGCGCAAACCCCGTGGTCATAGCCTGCGAACCTCATTCGGCACCTTTTTCTAAGGGATTTAGTCATGCTCCGTTCCTTGCGCTTCGCCGCCCTGTTTGGCGGCCTTATTTTGAGTGCGTCCGCACTGGCGGTCGACATCGACGCCGCCAGCTATGGCTTCCCCTTGACCAACCCGTTCGAGGCGACCATTGCCACGACTCCACCGGAATTGCGCCCGGAGTTGCCGGCCAACGAAGACATCCATCAGCAGGACCGCAGCGTGCGTTTGCGCCCGGAGCGCGAATTCAGCCTGCCGGACAACTTTTGGCCGGTGAAGAAACTCACCTACCGCATCGCCACCCAGGATCACGCGGCTCCGCTGATTTTCCTGATCGCCGGCACCGGCGCGCGCTATGACAGCAGCCTCAACGAATACCTGAAAAAGCTCTACTACAAGGCCGGCTATCACGTGGTGCAGTTGTCATCGCCCACCAGCTTCGACTTCATGAGCGCCGCTTCACGCTTCGCCACGCCCGGTATTACCAAGGAAGATGCCGAAGACATGTACCGGGTGATGCAGGCCGTGCGGGCGCAAAACCCGAAAACGCCAGTCACCGAGTACTACCTGACCGGCTACAGCCTGGGCGCACTGGATGCCGCGTTCGTCGCGCACCTGGACGAAACCCGTCGCAGCTTCAACTTCAAGAAAGTCTTGCTGCTGAACCCGCCGGTCAACCTCTACACCTCGATCACCAACCTCGACAAGCTGGTCCAAACCGAGGTCAAGGGCATCAACAACAGCACCACTTTCTATGAACTGGTGCTGAACAAACTGACCCGCTACTTCCAGCAAAAAGGCTACATCGACCTCAACGATGCCTTGCTCTATGACTTCCAGCAGTCCAAGCAGCATCTGACCAACGAACAGATGGCCATGCTGATCGGCACCTCGTTCCGCTTCTCGGCGGCCGACATTGCCTTTACCTCGGACCTGATCAACCGCCGTGGCCTGATCACGCCGCCGAAATACCCGATCACCGAAGGCACCAGCCTTACGCCGTTCCTCAAGCGTGCGCTGCAGTGCGACTTCGACTGCTACATCACCGAGCAAGTCATCCCGATGTGGCGCGCCCGCACCGACGGCGGCAGCCTGCTGCAACTGATCGATCAGGTGAGTTTGTATGCGCTGAAGGATTATCTGCACGACAGCCCGAAAATCTCGGTCATGCACAACGCCGACGACGTGATCCTCGGCCCTGGCGACCTGGGCTTCCTGCGCCGGACCTTCGGCGACCGCCTGACCGTTTATCCATTGGGCGGCCATTGCGGCAACCTTAACTATCGCGTCAACAGCGACGCCATGCTGGAGTTCTTCCGTGGCTAAATATCTCCTGCTTATCGCAGCGTTACTCTGTGCAGGCGTCGCCAATGCCGACAACAGCAAAGCCAACGCGCCGGTCGTGATCGACAATGACGGTTTCAAGGAACCGTTGAGCAAACTCAAGTTCAACCCGGGCCTGGACCAGCGCGAGTTCGAGCGTTCGACGCTCAACGCGCTGGCCGTCTACGACCCGCTGGAAGAGTGGAACCGCCGGGTCTACCACTTCAACTACCGCTTCGACCAATGGGTGTTCCTGCCCGTGGTCGACGGCTATCGCTACATCACACCGAGTTTTTTGCGCACCGGTGTGAGCAACTTCTTCAACAACCTGGGTGACGTACCCAACCTGCTTAACAGCATGTTGCAGCTCAAGGGCCATCGCTCGCTGGAAACCACCGCGCGCCTGCTGCTCAACACCACCATCGGCGTCGCCGGTTTGTGGGACCCGGCTACCGCCATGGGCCTGCCGCGCCAGAGCGAAGACTTCGGCCAGACCCTGGGCTTCTACGGTGTACCGGGTGGCGCCTACTTCGTCCTGCCGATCCTCGGTCCATCCAACCTGCGCGACACAGCAGGCCTGGTGGTCGACTACACCGGCGAGGCAGCCGTCAACTTCCTGAACGTCTCCGAAGTCAGCTCCAACCACCCGGAAATCTGGGTCCTGCGCGGCGTCGACAAACGCTACCAGACCAGCTTCCGCTACGGTCAGCTGAACTCGCCGTTCGAGTATGAAAAGGTGCGTTACGTGTACACCGAGTCGCGCAAGTTGCAGATCGCCGAGTAACTCTGGCGGTACACAATCTGGCGGCAACAAAAAAGGCCATTCGATGCGAGTCGAATGGCCTTTTTCATGTGTGGCAGACCGAACAGCACCGATCCATTGTGGGAGCGAGCCTGCTCGCGAAGAGGCCCTTACATTCAACATCTATATTGACTGTTACACCGCCTTCGCGAGCAGGCTCGCTCCTACAGGTTCAGCCTTTGATTGAGCGCCAGATTTTGCTTGCGATCATGACGCCAGCCAACACTACAGCCCCCGCCACAATCCCCGCCACCGCATTCAACAACGTCGGCACGATAAACCCGGCGCCGCCCGCCCCTGCGCTGACGCTTTCAATCCAGTGATGAACCACTGGCACGCCATGGGTAAGAATCCCGCCACCGACCAGAAACATCGCTGCGGTACCAATCACCGACAGGCTTTTCATCATGTAAGGCGCCGCACGCAGGATCGCCCCGCCGATGCTTTTGGCCATCTGCCCCGGCTTCTGGGTCAGCCACAGGCCCAGGTCGTCGAGTTTGACGATACCGGCCACCAGGCCATAGACGCCGATGGTCATGACAATGGCAATGCCCGACAGCACGATTACTTGCTGGGTTAGCGAAGCGTCGGCCACGGTGCCGAGGGTGATAGCGATGATTTCCGCCGACAGAATGAAGTCAGTGCGAATCGCGCCTTTGATTTTGTCCTGTTCGAACGCCACCAGATCGGTCGCCGGATCAGCCACAGCCTCGACCAGTTGCGCATGCTCGGCGTCATCTTCAGCCTTGCTGTGCAGGAACTTGTGGGCCAGTTTTTCAAACCCTTCGAAACACAGGTACGCGCCACCAACCATCAACAACGGCGTGACCAGCCACGGGATGAACGCGCTGATGGCCAACGCCGACGGCACCAGGATCAGTTTGTTGCGGAACGAGCCCTTGGCCACGGCCCAGACCACCGGGATTTCCCTTTCGGCGCGTACGCCACTGACTTGCTGGGCATTGAGCGCCAGATCGTCGCCGAGCACACCAGCAGTCTTCTTCGCGGCCATTTTGGTCATCAACGCCACATCGTCGAGTACGGCGGCGATGTCGTCGATCAGCACCAGCAAACTGCTTCCTGCCATGGGTCAGGCTTCCCTACATAAAAAAAGTGCGCGAAGCATAACGCTCACGGCGTTTGCCAGCCACCGCCCAAGCTCTGAATCAACGCGACGCTGCCCTGACTGAGCGCCCCTTGTGTGTCGCGCAGACTTTGCTCGGCTTGCAGCAACACCAATTGTTGGGTCAACACCGCTTGCTGGCTGACCGTGCCCGCGCGTTTTTGCGCCTCCTGGCTGCCGAACAATTGCTGATTGCGCTGATAGATCTGCCCGAACGCCTCGGCCTGGCGTTGCAGGTGATTGATCGCCGACAGGTTGTCCTCGACGTTCTGCAACGCCACGAGCACGGTGCCGCGATAATTGGCGACATCCTGATCGTAACTGGCTCGGGCTTGCTGCACCGCTGCTTCCCGGGCGCCGCCGTCGAAAACCGTTTCCGCCAACGCGGGACCGAGGGTCCAGATGCGGTTGGGCACCGAGAACAGACCGCCGAGGGCTGTGCCGCGAAAGCCGACCTCGGCAGTGAGGTCGAGGGTCGGAAAGAACGCAGCCTCGGCCACGCCGATCCGGGCATTCGCCGCCGCAGCCGTGCGTTCGGCGGCCACCACATCTGGTCGGCGTTGCACCAACGCCGACGGTAACGTCAGGGGAGGCTTGGGCAGAATAAAAACGTACTGACTTTTGGGTGGCAGCGTGAAATCCGCCGGCGCGACGCCCACCAACACCGCCAACGCATGTTCGAACTGCTCCCGTGAACGCTGGGCGGTCTGCAACGCGGCGACTACCGTGGTCAGTTGATCCTGGGCCACCAACAGTTGATCGTTGGAGGCGGTGCCCTGGACGAAATCGACCTGGATCATGTCGAGCAATTGCAGATTGATCCGCTGCTGTTGCTCCAACAAACCAATATCGATATCGAGCTGCCGCAGCCCCAGGTAGTTGCTCGCCACACTGGCGCTGATCGACAGCCGCACACCCGCCAGCAGCGCATCGGAGCCTTCGGCCGAAGCCTTGCTGGACTCGATGCTGCGGCGCACCGCGCCCCAAAGGTCAGGCTCCCAACTGGCGCTCAACGTCGCGCTGACCGTTTGTTCAACACTGCCGGAGCTGCTGCCAGAAACCGTGTTGGAACTACTGCCATTCGCCCCGCCGCCGACACCTCGCGACCCGCTCAGCCCGACGCCCACCGTCGGCCACAATCCGGCACGGCTCGACGCCACCTGCGCCTGGGCCAAACGGTAAGCCGCCTCTGCGGCGATGATCGACTGATTGGCCTTGGCCGATCGACTCACCAGGTCATTGAGAATCGGGTCGTGATAATCCAGCCACCACTGACTGTCCAGCACCCCTTGCGGGTTGGCCACCGCGCGCTGCCATTGCGTGCCTTCCTTGAACGACACCGGCAACTCGATGGCCGGTTTTTGATAATCCGGTCCGACCATGCAGCCGCTCAAGAACGCAAAAAGCAAAAACACCACAAACAACTGTGGGAGCGGGCTTGCTCGCGAAAGCGATGGGTCAGCCAACAACATTGTTGAATGTGAAGCAGCCTTCGCGAGCAAGCCCGCTCCCACAGGGTCTTGTGCACTGGCAGCAAGAGCGTTTCGACAATTCATTTATGTCTCCTTGCCATGCAGGCGTTGCGACGCCCGGTCCAGCCAGAGGTAGATCACCGGTGTGGTGTACAGCGTCAGCAACTGGCTGAACACCAACCCGCCAATAATCGAAATACCCAAGGGCCGGCGCAGTTCGGAGCCATACCCTGTACCCAGCACCAGCGGCAGTGCGCCAAGAATTGCCGCCAGGGTGGTCATCATGATCGGCCGGAAGCGAATCAGGCAGGCACGGCGAATCGCGTCCTTGGCGCCGAGGCCTTGCTGTTTGCGCTCGGTAATCGCGAAGTCGATCATCATGATCGCGTTTTTCTTGACGATGCCGATCAGCAGAATCACCCCGACCAACGCGATGATCGACAACTCGGTGCCGGTCAGCAGCAACGCGATCAGCGCGCCGACGCCGGCCGAGGGCAAGGTCGAGAGGATGGTCAGCGGGTGCACCAGATTCTCGTAAAGAATCCCCAGCACCAGATACACCGAGAGCAGCGCCGCGACGATCAACAACGGTTCGCTGGCTACTGATGACTGAAACACCTGGGCCGTGCCGGCAAACTGACCGACCACGCTGGCGGGCATCCGCAACTGGGCCACGGCGTTGTCCACCAGCGCTGTGGCTTGGCCGATTGACACGCCTGGAGCCAGATTGAAGGATGCGGTCACTGCGGGAAATGTGCCTTGGTGACTGATGGAAATCGCCGTGCGATCCACCGAGTAATCGGCAATCGCCGACAACGGCACCAGTTGCGGATTGGCCGTGGCACTCAGGTTCGGCGCGGCGCTGCTGCCCTTGGTCGCGGCAACGGTGCCCACCGGCACATAAATCGAGCCGAGAGTGCTCGGGTCAGTCCAGTAGGTTGGCGCGACTTCCATCACCACATGATATTGGTTGGCGGCGCGGTAGATGGTCGAGACCTGACGCTGGCCGAAAGCGTCGTAGAGGGTCTGGTCGATGGCCGAAATGCTGACGCCGAGTCGCGCCGCTGCATCGCGATTGATCTTCACGTTGGCCAGTAGGCTGTTGTCCTGTTGATCGGTATTGATGTCCGTCAGTTGCGGCAAGGTGTGCAGCACTGCAACCACTTTCGGCACCCACTCATCGAGGCTGCTCTGATCGTCGGCAGTCATGGTGTATTGGTACTGCGCCCCGCTCTGCCGGCCGCCGACGGTGATGTCCTGGGCCGACTGCAAATACAGGCGAGTGCCGGGCATGTCGCCGAGGGTGCGGCGAATTTGACCAATGATTTGATCGGCGCTGTCATTGCGCTGGTTCAGCGGCTTGAGGGTAATGAACAACTGCGCACTGTTGATCGCCCCACCACCGCCGCCCCCGCCGCCGACAAACCCGCCGACGGTCTGCACATTCGGGTTTTGCATGACCTTGCGATTGATCTCACTGAACTGCTGCTGCATCGCCGCATAGGAAACACTCTGCGGCGCCACAATGCTGCCCGACAGTCGTCCCGTGTCTTCCTGAGGAAAGAATCCTTTGGGCACCAGCACGTAAAGCACGCCCGCGAAGACGATCACCAACACCGTGACCAGCCCCATCAAAATCGAATGCTCAATGACCCAGCCCAACGTCCGATCATAAAAACGATGAAACCGCGAATCCGGATGATCGCTGTCGCCGCTAGCCTGGCCCTTGCTGCGCAACAGCACGCTGGACAGCATCGGCGTGACCGTCAGCGAGATCAGCATCGAGATGACGATGGCCACCGACAACGAAATCGAAAACTCGCGAAACAGCCGCCCGACAATCCCGCCCATCAAC
The DNA here is from genome assembly GCF_056161485.1 of Pseudomonas sp. 5Vm1k. NCBI lineage: Bacteria > Pseudomonadati > Pseudomonadota > Gammaproteobacteria > Pseudomonadales > Pseudomonadaceae > Pseudomonas > Pseudomonas sp. 5Vm1k. The sequence continues at coordinate 176,073 of NZ_JBSPCZ010000005.1, read as the reverse complement.
AGCAGCGGAATAAACACCGCCACCAGCGACACACTGATCGTCAGCACCGTGAAGCCGACTTCCTGAGCCCCCGCCAACGCCGCTTGTAAACGGCTTTCACCGTTCTCCAGGTGACGCATGATGTTTTCGACGACCACGATGGCGTCATCCACCACGAACCCGGTGGAAATGGTCAACGCCATCAGCGACAGGTTGTTCAGGCTGTAGCCGAGAAAATACATCGCGCCAAACGTTCCTAGCAGCGACAGCGGCACCACAATTGCCGGCACCAGCGTGCTGCGCCAGTCGCGGAAGAACACGAACGTCACCAGCGTCACCAGCAGAATCGAGGCGATCAGCGAAATCTCGACATCACGCAGCGAGGCGCGAATGGTCGTGGTGCGGTCCATCAGCAGGTTGAGCCTGATGTTGGCCGGGATCGAACTCTGCAGAAACGGCAGCGCCGCTTTCACCGCATCCACCGCTTCGATGACGTTGGCCCCCGGCTGCTTGAACACCACCAGCAGCACCGCCGGTTTGCCGTTGGACAGGCCAAAATTGCGCAGGTCCTCGACGTCTTCACGCACGTAGCCGAGGTCGGCGATGTGCACCACATCACCGTTGCTTTGCTTGACCACCAGCGGCTGGTAGTCCTGCATCTGGTAGAGCATGTCGTTGGCGGCGATGCCGTGGGTCTGGGCGCCGATGGCCACCGAGCCCTTGGGCAGATTGGCGTTGGACGCCGAAATCACCGCCCGCACCTGCTCCAGGCTGACGCCGTAATGGTTGAGCCGATCAGGATTGAGTTCGATGCGCACCGCCGGTAACGCGCCGCCGCCGACCGTGACGTCACCGACGCCGGTGGTCTGCAACAGTTTCTGCTCCAGCAACGTCGAAGCCACATCGTACATTTGCCCCGGCGTGGCGTTGTCGGAGGTCAGGCTGATGATCAGGATCGGTGAATCGGCGGGGTTGACCTTGCGGTAGGTCGGATTGCCGGACAGGTCGCTCGGCAGGTTGGTCCGCGCCGCGTTGATCGCCGCTTGCACGTCCCGGGCGGCGCCGTCGATGTCGCGATTCAGATCGAATTGCAGGGTGATCCGGGTCGAGCCCAAGGTGCTCGCCGAAGTCATTTGCGTGACCCCGGCGATCTGCCCGAACTGCCGCTCCAGCGGCGTCGCGACGGAGGTTGCGACGGTGTTCGGATCGGCTCCGGGCAGCGAGGCGCGCACACTGATGGTCGGGAAATCCACCTCCGGCAACGGCGCCACCGGCAACAGGGTAAACGCCAGCGCGCCGAACAACGCCAGCCCCGCCGCCAGCAACGTCGTCGCTATCGGTCGCTGGATGAACGGCGCGCTGAGGTTCATGGCCGTGGCTCTGCTTCAGCAGGACGCCGACCACTGAAACGCCGTTCCAGCGAGTGCATGGCGAGGAAGATCACCGGGGTGGAAAACAGCGTCAGCAACTGGCTCAGCAACAAGCCGCCGATGATCGCGATGCCCAGGGGATGGCGCAGCTCGGAGCCGATCCCGGTACCCAGCGCCAACGGCACCGCGCCGAACAGCGAGGCCATGCTGGTCATCAGAATGGGCCGAAACCGCAGCTCGGCAGCCTGGCGGATCGCTGCCACCGGGTCGAGCCCGCCCTTGCGTTCCAGCTCCAACGCGAAGTCGACCATCATGATGCCGTTCTTCATGACGATGCCGATCAGCAGCACAATGCCGATCAAGCCGATGATGTCGAACTGCGTGCCGGTGATCAGCAACGCCAGCAAGGCGCCGAGGGCCGCCGACAGCAGCGTCGACAGGATCGTCACCGGGTGCACGAAGCTCTCATAGAGAATCCCTAGCATCAGGTACACCACCACAATCGCCGCCAGTACCAGAAACACCTGATTGGACAACGACGCCTCGAACGTCGCCGCCGCGCCTTCGAGAGACGCCTGCACCGTCAGCGGCAACGCCAATTGGGTTTCGATGTCCTTGAGACGCGTGACCGCCGCGCCGAGGGTCTGGCCCGGCGCGAGGTTGAACGAGACGTCGGCATAGGGAAACTGCCCAAGGCGATTGATCGTGATCGGCGTGCGCAGCACTTGCAGGGTCGCCATGCTCGACAACGGCGCCACCCCGCCGCCGGGGATGTCGACGTAGAGCCCGGTCAACAGGTCGGAGAGGTTGTGCGGCGGATGATCGGTGGCCATGACCACGTGATATTGGTTGAGCTGGGTATAAATGGTCGACACCTGGCGCTGGCCGAACGCGTCGTACAGCACATCGTCGATGGCCTGGGGCGTGATGCCCAGCCGCGAGGCGGTGGCGCGGTCGAAGGTCAGTTGGATCTGATTGCCGAATTGCAGCGCCTGGCTCTGCACGTCGGTGAACATCGGGTCTTTCTTGATCGCCGCCAGCAGTTTGCCGGTCCACTGTTCCAGCACGTCCGGGTCGGTGGCTTGCAGGCCGAGGCGGTAACTGGTGGTCGACACGGTGGCGTCGAGGGTCAGGTCTTGCACCCCGTGCAGGTACAGGCGAATCCCAGAATCATCAGCGTTGGCGTCCGCCAGTCGGCGGATCACTGCGGCACTGCTGTCGCGTTCGCCACGGGGCTTGAGGTTGATCAGCAGATTGCCCTGGTTGATCGTCGGGTTGGTCTGGTCGATACCGACGAAGGACGACAGGCTGGCCACCGCCGGATCCTTCAAGATGCGGTCGACCAGGCGTTGTTGCTCAACCTGCATCTGCTGGAAAGAGATGGTTGGTGCTGCCTGGGAAATCCCCTGGATGAGGCCGGTGTCCTGCTCGGGAAAAAAGCCCTTGGGCATGATCACGATGATCAACAGCGTCAGCAGCGCGGTGCACACCACCGAGATCAACGTCAGGGTGCGATGGACCAGCACCCAGTCCAGTCCGCGTACGTAATAAGCGTTGATTCGGTCGAAAAAATCCACCCGGCGCTCACCTGTTTTGGCCTTGAGCATTCGCGAACACATCATCGGTGTCAGGGTCAGGGAAATCAGCGCGGAAATGACGATGGTCACCGCCACGGTCATGGCGAATTCGCGGAACAAGCGGCCGACCACATCGCCCATGAACAGCAGCGGAATCATCACCGCAATCAGGGCGATGGACAGCGAAATAATGGTGAAACCGATCTGTTCCGAGCCCTTGAGCGCGGCGTCCAGCGGCGAGTCGCCGGCCTCGATGTAGCGCGTGATGTTCTCGATCATGACGATGGCATCGTCGACCACAAAACCGATGGCGATGGTCAACGCCATCAGCGTCAGGTTGTTCAGGGAAAAGCCCAGAACGTAGGCCACCGCCAACGTACCGATCAGGGTCAGCGGCACGGTCACCGCCGGAATCACCGTGGCCGCGACGTTGCGCAGGAAGATGAAAATTACGATCACCACCAGCAGCACCGCCACGCCCAACTCATATTGCACGTCGGTGACCGAGGCGCGGATGGTCTGGGTGCGGTCGGTGAGCACCGCGACCTTGAGCGTGCCCGGCAGGCTGGCGCGCAGTTTCGGCAGCAGTTGCTGCACCCGGTCGACCACGTCAATAACGTTGGCGCCGGGCTGGCGCTGGATGTTCAGCACAATCGATGGCGTGCGGTCAGTCCACGCCGCTTGCCGTGGGTTTTCCGGCCCCTGCATCGAACTGGCGATTTGCGCCAACCTGATCGGCGCGCCGTTTTTGTAGGCGATTACCAAGTCGCGGTATTCCTCGGCGGATTGCAGTTGATCGTTGCCGCCAATCGAATACGCCTGGAACTTGCCGTCGATATTGCCCTTGGCCTGATTGACGTTGGCGTTGCTCAGCGCCGTGCGCAAATCCTCCATCGACAACCCGAGATTATTCAGCGCCGAAGTGTTGGCCTGGACCCGCACCGCCGGGCGCTGGCCACCACTGATAGTGACCAGGCCGACGCCGGTGATCTGGGAGATTTTCTGCGCCAGACGAGTGTCGGCCAAGTCTTCTATTTTGGTCAGCGGCAGCACATCGGAGGTCAGTGACAGGGTCAGCACCGGAGCGTCTGCCGGGTTGACCTTGCTGTACACCGGCGGGTACGGCAGGTTGGTCGGCAGGAAGGTCCCGGCGGCGTTGATCGCGGCTTGCACTTCTTGCTCGGCCACGTCCAAGGACAGCGCCAGATCGAATTGCAGAGTAATCACCGAAGCGCCGTCGGAGCTGGTGGAATTCATCGACTTGAGGCCGGGCATTTCCCCCAGTTGTCGCTCCAGCGGCGCGGTGATCGAAGAGCTGACCACTTGCGGACTGGCGCCGGTGTATTGGGTAAACACCTGAATCGTCGGGTAATCGACTTCCGGCAGGGCCGAGACCGAAAGCAAGTGATAGCCGAGCATCCCCACCAACAGCACCGCGATCATCAACAGCGTGGTGGCGACCGGCCGTTCGATAAAGGGACGCGAGACATTCATGGCGGGCGGCTCCTCACTGCGCGACGACTTTCACCATCGAGCCATCGTCGAGTTTGTCCCCGCCCTCGGTGATCACCTGCTCACCGTTCTTGACGCCGTTGTCGAGAATTGCCGTGACATCGCCCATCGCCGGGCCGACCTTGATGTTGCGCAGGCTGGCCTTGTCGCCGTTGACCACAAACAGGAAATCCCCCTTGCTGCCGTGCTGGATTGCAGTGGTCGGTACTACCGGGGTCTGGCTCAGGGTGTCGGCCTTGAGCCGGGCGTTGACGAATTGATTGGGAAACAGCGCGTTACCCGAGTCGTCGAACTGCGCCTTGACCTTGATCGTGCCGGTGCTGATGTCCACCTGGTTGTCGAGGGCCAACAGGTTGCCGGTGGCGAGCAGGCTGTGTTTGTTGCGGTCGTAGGCAAGCACAGTCACCGAGCCTCGGGACAAAGCTTGATTGATCGAGCCCAGGTCATCCTCGGGCACGGCGAACACCACTGTGGCCGGTTTCATCTGGGTAATGACGGCGATCCCGGTGGTGCTGCCGTTGGTCACGTAGTTGCCTGGGTCCACCAGACGCAAGCCGACCACGCCGTCGATGGGCGACAGGATCGTGCAATAACTCAGCTGCACTTCGAGGTTTTGCACATTGCCCTGATCGGCCGCGACCGTGCCCTGTTGTTGCTGGACTAGGGAGGTCTGGGTGTCGAGGGTTTGCTGGCTGGTGGAGCCGACTTTGATCAGTTCGCGAAACCGCGTCAGGTCGCGCTGATCGTTGCTCAACACCGCTTGATCGTGGGCCAGGGTGCCTTTGGCCACGGCCAGTTGCGCCTTGAGCGCGCGGTCGTCAATTCGGGCGATAACCTGCCCCTTGCTGACGTGCTGGCCTTCCTTGAATTCCACGGCACTGAGAATGCCATCGACCTGGCTCACGACCGTGACGGTGCGGGTCGGCGTTACCGTGCCGAGGGCATCGATGTAGACCGGCACGTCCTGCAACTTCACCGCCACCACTGCCACCGGCTCGGCAGGTGGCGGTGGTTTGGTCTTGTGCTGGTTGCCCATCAGGTAAAACCACAGGGCGAACACCAGCAACAGCACGACGCCGAAGATCAGCACGAACTTGCCTCGCCTGCGTTTCTCCACGGCCGCCCGCCCCTTGCACTGATTGCTGCCTAGACTCTAGCAGCGCCCCTGCTCCGAGTCTGAAGGATGGCGAGTTTGTTCAGCCGGGCGACAGCCTGACGCGACGAGTACCTCGACCCGCGCATTCTTGAGCGCCGCGCGAGGCCGGTGCTACCATGCGCAACCGCCAGAACAGGCAAGGAACCACCTGGTTTATGAGCACTATCCGCGAGCGCAACAAAGAACTGATCCTGCGTGCCGCCAGTGAAGAATTTGCCGACAAGGGCTTCGCTGCGACTAAAACCAGTGATATCGCGGCCAAGGCGGGATTGCCCAAGCCCAACGTCTACTACTATTTCAAATCCAAGGAAAACCTCTACCGCGAGGTCCTGGAAAGCATCATCGAGCCGATCCTGCAGGCCTCGACGCCCTTCAACGCCGACGGCGTGCCCAGCGAAGTGCTAAGCGGCTACATTCGCTCCAAGATCCGCATCTCCCGCGACCTGCCCTTCGCCTCCAAGGTGTTCGCCAGCGAAATCATGCACGGCGCCCCGCACCTGAGCGCCGACCTGGTCGAACGCCTCAACGGCCAGGCCAAGCACAACATCGACTGCATCCAGACCTGGATCGACCGCGGCCAAATCGCCCCCATCGACCCCAACCACCTGATGTTCAGCATCTGGGCCGCAACCCAGACCTACGCCGACTTCGACTGGCAGATCTCGGCGGTGACCGGTAAGGCGAAGCTGGACGAGGCGGATTATGAGGCGGCGGCGCAGACGATTATTCGGTTGGTGTTGAAGGGATGTGAGCCGGATCGGTAGACCGCGGTGCCCCCTTCGCGAGCGAGCTCGCTCCCACAGGGGATCTTCAGTGTTACGGAGATCGAGTGTGGGAGCGGGCTTGCTCGCGAATGAGGCAACTCAGTCCAAAGCCTAAAGCCAAACGGCGTCCCACAACGAATACTCGCCAAACCGCTCCACCAATCCCGCCCGCAACGGGTTGGATACCACATATCGCGCAACCCTTACCAAACACTCCTCCCGCCGCAAAGCACGATCATGAAATCCCTGCTGCCAGAGACTGCCTGTTCTGCCCGAGGCCTCATTGATCGCTCGTGCACTCAGAGATTTGGTCTGGCACATCAATTGACCCAGCGATCCTTTTTTCAACTGTATCAACCAATGAAAATGATCAGGCATGACGACAAAGGCCAAGGTGTCGGCAAACCCCTGATCCTGTGCTTGTTTGAATTGGTGTACGACCATCCTGCCCAAGGTGTAATCCCTGAAAACAGGTTCTCGCTTGAGGGTGTTGGCAGTTAGAAGATAAATGCGGTTTTGCTCGGCATAGCGGCCGATGCGCAATCGGTGTGAAGCTGATAGTTCAGGCATTCCTTTGCCTCTCTCATGATTAAGTCATGAAAAGGCTAGACCTGAGAACAGAAGACCGAGGGGCGGACTTTTAGCTAGATGTGTCTGGGAGATTGCTTTCGCGAGCAAGCCCGCTCCCACAGTGGATTTGTGGTCTTCACACAATTTGTGTCCACCTCCGAACCACTGTGGGAGCGGGCTTGCTCGCGAATGCGCCAGATCAATCAACAAAAATCTTAAGCAGTAACCCCCGCATCCGCCCGCAACCCCTGCGCTTCAATCGCACTGATCGCACACTGCTCATCCACATCCGACAGATCGCCGCTGATACCCACCGCGCCCAGCACATTCCCGTCCTGATCCCGAATCAACACACCGCCCGGTGCCGGCACGACGCTGCCCTGCCCCAGGCTATTGAGTGCAGCAATAAACGCCGGCCGTTGCTGAGCGTCCAGCGCCAGCAAACGGGAGCCTTTGCCCAGCGCGATGGCGCCCCAGGCTTTGCCGATGGCGATTTGCGGGCGTAGCAGGCTGGCGCCGTCTTCGCGTTGCAAAGAGAGCAGATGGCCGCCGGCATCGAGTACCGCGATGGTCAGTGGTGCGGCGGAGATTGCACGCCCTGCGGCGATGGCCTGGGTGGTCAGGCTGACTGCGTCTTTCAAGGTTAAAGCGCTCATGGTGCCGTCCTCATTTTGTTTTTGGGAAAGCTGTTGGGCTTCTTTTTGTTCAGAAGTCCGATGCAACAAATAGAACACAATAGATTATTTATTTGTATACAATAATTCTCGAAAAGCGCCACATGCGACGAAAAGCCACAGCGCAACAGGCTTCCGACGAATGAAACAGACGCTTGAGAAAATGGATTGACCTGCGCCGTCCGCCGTGAATACACTCTGCGCAAAGCCACTTGTATACAATTACAAAACGTAAGAGGCACCAAAACCATGAGCAAAATGAGAGCAATCGAAGCCGCCGTTCTGGTGATGCGCCGTGAAGGGGTTGATACCGCTTTTGGCATCCCGGGCGCCGCGATCAACCCGCTGTACTCCGCCTTGCAGAAGGTCGGTGGCATCGATCACGTCCTCGCTCGCCACGTTGAAGGCGCTTCGCACATGGCCGAGGGCTACACCCGCACCAAGGCCGGCAACATCGGCGTGTGCATCGGCACTTCCGGCCCGGCGGGCACCGACATGGTCACCGGCCTGTACAGCGCCTCGGCCGACTCGATCCCGATCCTGTGCATTACCGGCCAGGCACCGCGGGCCCGCATGCATAAAGAAGACTTCCAGGCCGTCGACATCACCGCCATCGTCAAGCCTGTGACCAAGTGGGCAACCACCGTCATGGAGCCAGGCCAGGTGCCGTATGCGTTCCAGAAAGCCTTCTATGAAATGCGCTCCGGCCGTCCAGGCCCGGTGCTGATCGACCTGCCGTTCGACGTGCAAATGGCCGAAATCGAATTCGACATCGACGCCTACGAACCGCTGCCGCTGGCCAAACCCACCGCTAACCGCGTGCAAATCGAGAAGGCCCTGGCCATGCTCGACCAGGCCGAACGTCCGTTGCTGGTCGCCGGTGGCGGCATCATCAACGCCGACGCCAGCGAGTTGCTGGTGGAGTTCGCCGAGCTGACCGGTATCCCAGTGATCCCGACCCTGATGGGCTGGGGCACGATCCCGGATGATCACCCGCTGATGGTCGGCATGGTCGGCCTGCAAACCTCGCACCGCTATGGCAACGCGACGATGCTGAAGTCGGACGTGGTGCTGGGCGTCGGTAACCGTTGGGCCAACCGTCACACCGGCTCGATCGACGTTTACACCGAAGGTCGCAAGTTCATCCACGTTGACATCGAACCGACCCAGATCGGCCGCGTGTTCACCCCGGACCTGGGCATCGTGTCTGACGCTGCTGCCGCGCTGACCGTGTTCATCGAAGTCGCTCGCGAATGGCAAGCCGCCGGCAAGCTGAAAAACCGCAGCGCCTGGCTGCAAGACTGCCAGCAGCGTAAAGCCAGCCTGCAACGCAAGACCCACTTCGACAACGTGCCGGTCAAGCCGCAGCGCGTGTACGAAGAGATGAACCAGGTGTTCGGCAAAGACACGTGCTACGTCAGCACCATCGGTCTGTCGCAGATTGCCGGCGCGCAGTTCTTGCACGTCTACAAGCCGCGTCACTGGATCAACTGCGGCCAGGCCGGCCCGTTGGGCTGGACCATTCCGGCGGCGCTGGGCGTGGTCAAGGCTGATCCGACCCGCAAGGTTGTGGCTCTGTCGGGCGACTACGACTTCCAGTTCATGATCGAAGAACTGGCGGTGGGCGCGCAGTTCAAACTGCCGTACATCCACGTTGTGGTAAACAATTCGTACCTGGGGCTGATCCGTCAGGCCCAACGCGGTTTCGACATGGACTACTGCGTGCAACTGTCCTTCGATAACCTGAACGCTCCGGAACTCAACGGTTACGGTGTCGATCACGTCGCGGTCGCCGAAGGCCTCGGTTGCAAGGCGCTGCGTGTGTTCGAACCGGGTCAGATCCAGCCTGCCCTGCGCAAGGCCCAGGAACTGATCGAGGAGTTCAAGGTACCGGTGATCGTCGAGATTATTCTGGAGCGTGTGACCAACATTTCCATGGGCACCGAGATCAACGCCGTCAACGAATTCGAAGACCTGGCGCTGGTCGGCAACGACGCACCAACCGCAATTTCGTTGCTGGATTAACAGCTGATCGTCCCCATTGTGGGAGCGGGCTTGCTCGCGAAGGCTGCGGCACATTCAACATTGATGCCGCCTGACACACCGCTTTCGCGAGCAAGCCCGCTCCCACAAGGGACCCCACACATACACGGGAGACCACCATGCCGCGTTTCGCAGCCAACCTGTCCATGCTGTTCACCGAACAGGATTTTCTTGCCCGTTTTGAAGCGGCCGCCAAGGCCGGTTTCAGTGGTGTCGAATACCTGTTCCCTTACGACTTCAGCTCCGCTGAGATCAAGGCCAAGCTCGACGCCAACGGTCTGACCCAAGTGCTGTTCAACCTGCCGGCCGGTGACTGGGCCAAGGGCGAACGCGGTATCGCGTGCCTGCCGGATCGGGTCGAAGAGTTCCGCGCCGGGGTCGACCTGGCCATCGCTTACGCCAAGGTGCTGGGCAATACCCAGATCAACTGCCTGGCGGGTATCCGTCCACAAAACGTCGATGACGCCACCGTGGAAAAAACCTTCGTCAGCAACCTCAAGTACGCCGCCGACAAGCTGCAAGCGGCGGGCATCAAACTGGTGATGGAAGCGATCAACACCCGCGACATCCCGGGTTTCTACCTGAACAACACGGCGCAAGCCCTGTCGATTCGCGAACAGGTGGGCAGCGCCAACCTGTTCCTGCAATACGACATCTACCACATGCAAATCATGGAAGGCGACTTGGCCCGCACCCTGCAATCGCACCTGAGCGAGATCAACCACGTGCAGTTGGCGGACAACCCTGGGCGCAACGAACCGGGCACCGGTGAAATCAACTACCGCTTCCTGTTCGAACACCTTGATCGCATTGGTTATCAGGGCTGGGTGGGTTGCGAATACAAGCCGCTGACCACCACAGAAGCGGGCCTCGGCTGGCTGAAAACCCATAACGCGATCTGACACAGATCCCTGTGGGAGCGGGCTTGCTCGCGAATGCGGTGGTTCAGTCAACACGGATATTGAATGTTCCACCGCATTCGCGAGCAAGCCCGCTCCCACCCAAAGCAGCACTCCCCTATTTGCTTGAGCAACACAAAAACAAGAGGATTTTCTCATGGCTAAAATCGGATTTATCGGCACTGGCATCATGGGCCACCCAATGGCGTTGAACCTGCAGAAAGCCGGTCACAGCCTGTTCCTGTCGGCGCACCACGACGCTGCCCCGGCTGATCTGATTGCCGGTGGCGCTGTCGCCCTGGCCAACCCGCAAGAAGTCGCGCAAGAAGCCGAATTCATCATCATCATGGTGCCGGATACCCCGCAGGTCGAAGACGTGCTGTTCCGCGCTGACGGCATTGCCGCCGGTGTCGGCAAGGGCAAAGTCGTAATCGACATGAGTTCGATCTCGCCGACTGCCACCAAAGCGTTCGCCGCCAAGGTCAACGAAAAAGGCGCCCAGTACCTCGACGCACCAGTGTCCGGCGGTGAAGTCGGCGCCAAGGCTGCGAGCCTGAGCATCATGATCGGCGGCGATGCCGATGCCTTCGAACGCGCCCTACCGCTGTTCCAGGCCATGGGCAAGAACATCACTCTGGTCGGTGGCAATGGCGACGGTCAGACCGCGAAAGTGGCCAACCAGATCATCGTCGCGCTGAACATCCAGGCTGTGGCCGAAGCCCTGCTGTTCGCCTCGAAAAACGGTGCCGATCCAGCCAAGGTGCGTGAAGCGCTGATGGGCGGTTTCGCTTCGTCGAAGATCCTCGAAGTGCACGGCGAGCGCATGATCAAAGGCACCTTCGACCCGGGCTTCCGCATCAGCCTGCACCAGAAGGACCTGAACCTGGCCCTGCAAGGCGCCAAGGAACTGAACATCAACCTGCCGAACACCGCCAACGCCCAGCAAGTGTTCAGCACCTGCGCGGCCATCGGTGGCAGCAACTGGGACCACTCGGCGCTGATCAAGGGCCTGGAACACATGGCGAATTTCTCGATTCGCGACAAAAAATAAGCCCTGCACAAAACCCTGTGGGAGCGGGCTTGCTCGCGAAGGCGCCGGCACAGTCACTATTGATGTCGCCTGACACACCGCTTTCGCGAGCAAGCCCGCTCCCACAAGGAACCGAGCTGCCCTCCAAATAACAAGAAATTCCGGGAGCCCGCCATGTCGGTCGATCCGCAACAACTGCTGCGCGAGCTGTTTGCCACAGCCATCGACGCGGCCCATCCGCAGCAAGTCCTCGAAGCCTATTTACCCAAAGATCGCAGCGGTCGTGTGATCGTGATCGGTGCCGGCAAAGCCGCAGCCGCCATGGCCCAAGTGGTCGAGCGCTGCTGGCAGGGCGAAGTCTGCGGCCTGGTGGTCACCCGCTACGGCCACGGCGCCCCGTGCGAAAAAATCGAAGTGGTCGAAGCCGCGCACCCTGTACCGGACGCCGCTGGGTTGGCCGTGGCCAAACGCGTGCTGGATCTGGTCAGCAACCTGAGCGAAGACGACCGCGTGATCTTCCTGCTGTCAGGCGGTGGTTCGGCGCTGCTCGCGCTTCCAGCCGAAGGCATCACCCTCGCCGACAAGCAGTCGATCAACAAAGCCCTGCTCAAATCCGGCGCAACCATCGGCGAGATGAATTGTGTGCGCAAGCACCTCTCGGCGATCAAGGGCGGCCGACTCGGCAAAGCCTGCTGGCCGGCAACCGTTTATACCTACGCGATTTCCGATGTACCGGGCGACCTCGCGACGGTCATCGCTTCCGGGCCGACCGTGGCCGACCCGAGTACGTCCGCCGAAGCCTTGGCGATCCTCAAGCGCTACAGCATCGAAGTCCCGGCCTCGGTGCGTGCCTGGCTGCAAAGCCCCGAGTCGGAAACCGTCAAACCCGGCGATCCAAGCCTGACCCGCAGTCATTTCCAATTGATCGCCCGTCCGCAGCAATCCCTGGAAGCGGCGGCGGTGAAATGCCGTCAGGCCGGTTTCAGTCCGCTGATCCTCGGCGACCTGGAAGGCGAATCCCGGGAAGTGGCCAAAGTCCACGCCGGCATTGCCCGGCAGATCGTCCTGCATGGGCAGCCATTGGCAGCGCCGTGCGTGATTCTGTCTGGCGGCGAAACCACGGTCACCGTGCGCGGCAATGGGCGCGGCGGGCGTAACGCCGAGTTCCTGCTGAGCCTCACCGACAGCCTCAAAGGCCTGCCCGGCGTCTACGCCCTGGCCGGCGACACCGATGGCATCGACGGCTCCGAAGACAATGCCGGCGCGATTATGACCCCGGACAGCTACGCCCGCGCCGTCGCCCTCGGTCTGAGCGCCAGCGACGAGTTGGACAACAACAATGGCTACGGCTATTTCGAGGCGCTCGACGCCCTGATCGTCACCGAGCCGACCCGCACCAACGTCAACGACTTCCGCGCCATCCTGATCCTCGAGAGCACAAAAAATGACGCCCGATAAAAAGGTCAAAATCCTCGCCACCCTCGGCCCGGCCACCGACGGCATCGATGACATTCGTGAACTGGTGCAGGCCGGGGTCAACATCTTCCGCCTGAATTTCAGCCACGGCGATCACGCCGATCATGCCCAGCGCTATCAGTGGATTCGTGAAGTCGAGCGTCAGCTCAATTACCCGCTCGGGATTCTGATGGACCTGCAAGGCCCGAAACTGCGGGTAGGCAAGTTCGCTGACGGCAAAGTGCAGCTGCATCGCGGCCAGGCCCTGCGCCTGGACCTCGACCCGACGCCGGGCGATCAGCGCCGGGTCAACCTGCCGCACCCGGAAATCATCGCCGCCCTGGAACCAGGCATGGACTTGCTGCTGGATGACGGCAAGCTGCGTCTGCGGGTGGTGACCAAGTACGCCGACGCGATCGACACCACGGTGTTGAACGGTGGTGAATTGTCGGACCGCAAAGGCGTGAATGTGCCGCAAGCGGTGCTCGACCTGAGCCCGCTGACCGCCAAGGATCGTCGCGATTTGAGCTTTGGTCTGGAGCTGGGTGTGGACTGGGTCGCGCTGTCGTTTGTGCAGCGTCCGGAAGATATCGAGGAAGCCCGCGCACTGATTGGTGACAAAGCATTTTTGATGGCGAAGATCGAAAAACCGTCGGCGGTGACTCAACTGCGAGAGATCGCCGAATTGAGCGACGCGATCATGGTCGCGCGCGGTGATTTGGGCGTGGAAGTGCCCGCCGAGAGCGTGCCGCAGATCCAGAAAAACATCATCACCGTTTGCCGCGAACTCGGTAAACCGGTGGTCGTGGCGACGCAGATGCTCGAATCGATGCGTTTCTCCCCGGCCCCGACCCGTGCCGAGGTGACTGACGTTGCCAATGCCGTGGCGGAAGGTGCGGATGCGGTGATGCTGTCGGCGGAAACCGCATCCGGCGAATACCCGCTGGAAGCGGTGCAGATGATGAGCAAGATCATTCGCCAGGTGGAGAACGGTCCCGACTATCAGGCGCAACTGGACGTGAGCCGGCCGAAGGCTGAAGCGACCGTGTCCGACGCGATCAGCTGCGCAATTCGTCGCATCAGTAACGTGCTGCCGGTGGCGGTGCTGGTGAATTACAGCGAGTCCGGGACGTCGAGTCTGCGTGCGGCGCGGGAACGGCCGACAGTGCCGATCCTCAACCTGACGCCCAACCTGCAAACCGCACGCCGCTTGACCGTGGCGTGGGGCGTGCACTCGGTGGTGAATGATCGGCTGCGCCAAGTGGATGAGGTGTGCTCGACGGCGCTGGAGATTGCCCAGGCACAGGGCATGGCCCAGCGCGGCGATACGTTGTTGATTACCGCAGGTGTGCCGTTTGGGCAGCCGGGGTCGACTAACTCACTGCGAATCGAAACTTTGATCTAAAAACAACCTTTGTGGCGAGGGGGCTTGCCCCCGTTCGACTGCGCAGCAGTCGTCTGTTTGGCATGACGGTTTTCACAGAGAAACCGCATTCGCCGATTTGGGGCCGCTTCGCAGCCCAACGGGGGTAAACCCCCTCGCCACAGGGTTTTGTGCAAGTCCCTGGTATTTACTTTCATGCCTGCCAACCACTTCAACACCCACTGCCCCGACTGGGCCACTGCCCTGCTCAACGGTTTCAGTCAGATCTTCCTCCAGCGCCATCCGCTGTGCGGTCTGCTGTGCCTGTTGGCGATTCTTTTTACCGCGCCGACGCTGCTCGGCGGTGCGCTGCTGGGCGGGGTCGCCGGGTTGCTCACCGCGCAACGCCGCGGCTATGCCAAGGTTGATCGCCAGGCCGGGCTGTTCAGCTATAACGGCGTTTTGCTTGGCATCCTGCTGAGTCTGTATTTCCCCTGGTCCGCGATGTTGCCCTTGGTCATCATTGCCTGCGGTGGCCTGAGCGCGATGCTGACTCAACAGTGGCTCAAACGCGCGCGGGTCAGCCGTTATTTGCCGGCCTACACCACCCCCTTTGTCGGGATGAGCTGGTTGCTGCTGTGCTTCGCCACACCGTCGACCACGGCACATTTGATCGAAATCAACACGCTAAACATGCTCGTGGCCCCCCTCAAAGGCCTCGGGCAGGTGATGTTCCTTGGCCATCCACTGGCCGGTTCGATGATTGCCGCCGGTTTGCTGATCGCTGATCGCCGCGCCTTCTGCTGGGCGTTGTTCGCATCCGTCACGGGCATGGGCTGGAGCCTGCTGCACCACGACTTCTACAGCGCATTGCTGGGGCTCGGCAGCTATAACGCCGTACTTGCCGCCCTCGCCTTCAGCTCGCAGCGCCAGCAGCCGTGGCTGCCTTTGCTCGGCATTACGGCAGCGCTGTTGCTGACGCCGGTGTTTGCCGCCATTGGTCTGCCCACGCTAACCGCGCCGTTCATCCTCGCCTGCTGGCTGGTTCGTGCCGCCACTCAAAAGCTCGGCAAAGCCGCGGTCGCCCGTGAGCCTTGCGCTCCTGGGGAGAATCAACCTAGGCTTCGCTGATTCTCGATTCAGGCGTTATCCATGGACATCAGTAAAAACTGGCGTGAAGAGCTTTACGTCATGGTTTTCCAGAGCGACACCAAGGCCGGGCGGCGTTTCGACGGCATCCTGCTGTTGATCATCCTCGCCAGCATCATCATCGTGATGCTCGACAGCATCGATGCGGTCCACCAGAACTACGCCAACCTGCTGGCGTACATCGAGTGGGGCTTCACCATCATCTTCGCCATCGAATATGGCCTGCGCCTGTACTGCTCACCCAAGCCGTTGCGCTATGCGTTCAGCTTTTACGGGCTGGTGGATTTGCTGGCGATTGTGCCGGGCATTCTCGCGCTGTATTACGCCGATGCGCAGTACTTGCTGATTATCCGGATCATCCGGATGCTGCGGATTTTCCGCGTGCTCAAGCTCAGCCCGTACCTCAAGCAAGCCAACTATCTGATGTCGGCGCTGCGCGGCAGCAAGCAGAAGATCGTGGTGTTTCTGGTCAGTGTCTGCACGCTGGTGACGGTGTTCGGCACCTTGATGTACGTGATCGAAGGCCCGGAACACGGTTTCACCAGCATTCCCAAAGGCATCTATTGGGCTATCGTGACGCTGACCACCGTGGGCTTCGGCGACATCGTGCCGAAGACGCCATTGGGCCAGGTGATTTCGTCCCTGGTGATGATCACCGGTTACTCGATCATCGCCGTGCCGACGGGGATTTTCACCGCCGAACTGGCCAACGCCATGCGCGGCGAACAACTGCAACACGACTGCCCGGTGTGCAAGAAAAACAGCCACGAGCACGGCGCGGCATTTTGCTCGCAGTGTGGCAATGCGTTATTCAAAAAACTGGAATAAGCAAAGTGCTTTTTAATCTTTAAAGGACTATGCGAGCCCGGCTATAGTCGCTGGCAAAACGGTGGCAACACTTCTTCAATGACTAACAAATAACCCGTAGGAGCTGCCGAACGCGGCCCGAGCCTTCGGCAGCTCCTACGCAAAACAAGGAATGCGCAGTGAAAAAACTTTTTGGCGCCTCACTTCTGGCCGCTGGCCTGGCACTGACCAGCGTGGCTCAGGCCGCACCAACCCTGCTTAACGTTTCCTACGACGTGATGCGAGATTTCTACAAGGACTACAACACTGCGTTCCAGAAACACTGGCAAGCCGAGCACAACGAAAACATCACCCTGCAGATGTCCTTCGGCGGCTCCAGCAAACAAGCGCGCTCGGTGATCGACGGCCTGCCGGCTGACGTCATTACCATGAACATGGCCACCGATATCAACGCCCTCGCGGACAACGGCAAACTGGTCCCGGACAATTGGGTCACCCGTCTGCCGAACAACAGCGCGCCGTTCACCTCGGCCACTGTGTTCATCGTCCGTAAAGGCAACCCGAAAGCCCTCAAAGACTGGCCCGACCTGCTCAAGGACGGCGTGCAGGTAATCGTGCCAAACCCGAAAACCTCGGGCAACGGTCGCTACACCTACCTCTCGGCCTGGGGCTACGTGCTGAGGAATGGCGGCGACGAAAACAAGGCCAAAGCCTTCGTCGGCAAACTGTTCAAACAAGCACCTGTGCTGGACACCGGCGGCCGTGCAGCCACAACGACCTTCATGACCAACCAGATCGGCGATGTACTGGTGACCTTCGAAAACGAAGCAGAAATGATTGCCCGCGAGTTTGGTCGCGACCAGTTTGAAGTGATCTACCCGAGCGTTTCCGCCGAGGCCGAGCCGCCGGTGTCCGTGGTCGATAAAGTCGTCGACAAAAAAGGCACCCGCGCCGCTGCTGACGAATACCTGAAATACCTGTGGTCGCCGGAAGGCCAGGAAATTGCCGCGGCAAACTACCTGCGTCCGCGGGACCCGGCGGTATTGGCCAAGTACACCGATCGCTTCCCGAAAGTAGATTTTCTGTCGGTAGAGAAGACTTTTGGTGACTGGCGCACGGTGCAGAAAACCCACTTCAATGATGGCGGGATCTTTGATCAGATTTATGCTCAGTAAGGGCTAAACAGCCATGAAAAAGGCGACCTGCGGAGGTCGCCTTTTTTATGCCCGAACAACAGATTTGTATCCACTGAAGATCCCCTGTGGGAGCGGGCTTGCTCGCGAAGGCGGTGTGTCATTCAACATCTCTTTTGAATGTGAAGCCCCTTTCGCGAGCAAGCCCGCTCCCACAGGGGGATTATCGCCAGTCATCACATCGGTGGTGTCACGCCATCCTTGCCGGCAGAGATGGATTGAGCCGTCAGCGTCCCGTCCGCACTCTGGGTCACGAACGTCACGATTTTCACCCCAACCTTGAGCAAGCTGCGATCCCCCGGCATCAGGTTGACGATCGGCACATCTTCCGGCACCAGAATCTTCTGCTGCCCGCCCTTGTAGTTGACCGTCAGGGTCCGGCCATTGCTGACCACCAGATCCCCCACGCTGCCATTGGTCATGCTGCTGCCCTTGGCCAGATCAAAGGGCCGATGGCCGTCGCCGCTGCCGGCCAGTTCTGGCGGGAATACGTGGACTTCCAGCGCCTTGAGGGTGCCGTCATCCTGCGGGATGGCCGCCGAACCGATGTAGCTGCCGGGTTTGATGTCTTCGATATTGGCCAAGGTGACAGCGCGGACCTTGGTGTCCTTGGTCAGGTTGATGACCACGTTTTCGCCGCTGTTGGCGTGGACTTTCAAGCTGTCGGCGCTGACGCCGGTAATTTCCCCACGCACGCCGATGCGCGTGCCCGGTGCTTCGGCAGCCTGGGCGGCGCCTGCCGTGAACAAGCTGATCAGGGTAACCACTGACGCACTGCGAATCAGGTGACGGAACATCGCATTCATGGAAGTGCCTTCCTGTTATGAAACGTGAAAAGAGAACATAAGCACGCTATCGAACAAGATGTAAGTGAATGTATCATCGGACCTCAAAGTTTTGACGCCAGGTTCATCGGGGGACATCACACTCGTCCGTCACTCATTCCGCAATGGAATGATTACTATCACTTCAACCTCTCTTCCGCCGTTCCCGTCAGCCCATTAGCCTGCGCGCATTCCCTTTTGCTCAGCGAGACACGTTATGAACCCAGCGACCCAGGTGCCCCACGGCGCCACGACAATGACCAAAGGCATGGTGCTGCTGTTCGCCTTCTGCTGCGGCGCCATCGTTGCCAACATCTATTACGCCCAGCCGATCATTGGTTTGATCGCGCCGGACATCGGCCTGACCAGCACCATGGCCAGCTTCATCGTGTCGCTGACCCAGATTGGTTATGCGCTGGGCCTGTTTTTCCTGGTGCCGCTGGGTGACCTGCTGGAAAACCGCAAGCTGATGATCATCACCACTGTGGTGGCGATTGCCAGCCTGTTGGGTGCAGCCTTTACCGATCAGCCAAACGTGTTTCTGTTGATCTCATTGCTGGTGGGCTTCAGTTCGGTGTCGGTGCAAATCTTGATTCCCTTGGCCGCACATCTGGCGCCGGAAGAATCTCGCGGCCGAGTCGTCGGCGGAATCATGGGCGGCTTGCTGCTGGGGATTCTGCTGGCACGGCCGGTGTCCAGCGTGGTGGCTGACCACTTCGGCTGGCGGGCAATGTTCATCATTGCCGCCGCGTTGATGGCGGCGATCAGCATCGTGCTGGCGTTGACGATCCCCAAGCGCCAGCCTGATCACAGCGCTTCTTATGGTCAGTTGCTCGGTTCGCTGTGGACCTTGCTGCGCCAGCAACCGGTGTTGCGTCAGCGGGCGTTTTACCAGGGTTGCATGTTCGCCACCTTCAGCCTGTTCTGGACCGCCGTGCCGCTGGAACTCGCACGTAATCATGGCCTGAGCCAAACCCAGATCGCGATCTTCGCCCTGGTCGGCGCCATCGGTGCCATCGCCGCGCCGATTGCCGGTCGCCTGGCCGATGCCGGCCACACCCGCATCGCTTCGCTGCTGGCCCTGGTGTTCGCCAGCCTGAGCTTCCTGCCGGCGTTCATCCACCCGGCCTACAGCGTCATCGGCCTGGCCGTCACTGGCGTAGTGCTCGACTTCTGCGTGCAGATGAACATGGTCCTCGGCCAACGCGCGGTCTACGCCCTCGACGCCAAGAGCCGCAGCCGTTTGAACGCGCTGTACATGACCAGCATCTTCATCGGCGGCGCATTCGGTTCCTCGGTGGCCAGTGCGGTGTATGAGCATGGCGGCTGGTTGTGGATCGTGATTGTCGGTAGCGCGTTTCCGTTGTTGGCGTTGTTGCGGTTTTTGAGTGTTTCGGAAAAGCGTTCGCTGGCTACGGCGTAAAGCCCTAAAAGCTTCGCGGGCAAGCCTTGCTCCTACAGGGGAATGTGATTTCCTGTTGGAGCGTGGCTTGCCCGCGAAGGCGATTTATCAGGCGCCTCATTCTTCCCAAGAATGAATCCTATGCCCCCCACCCACGTTCCGCCCTCCCCCGCACAAGGTCACCATTGATCCCAGCCAACCGGCTTCCTCTTCAAGGATTACGATCATGACCCTGCAAGCAAAACTCGATGCTTTCAAAGCCGACTTCAAGGCCGGCAAACCGCCCTACAACGCCCCTGCGGAAATCCATCCGGTGATGGAGCGTGCCACCGCCGAGCTGGTCGCTTCCGGCGCGGCGAACAAAGCCCTGAAGGTCGGGGACAAGGCGCCGTTGTTTACCCTCAAGGACCCCGACGGCAACCCCGTGTCCTCCGCCGATCTGCTGGCCAAGGGTCCGTTGGTGCTGACGTTCTATCGCGGTGTCTGGTGTCCGTACTGCAACATGGAGCTGCAAGCTCTGCAGGCCTTCCTGCCGACGTTGCAAGAGGTTGGCGCCAGCCTCGTAGCGATCTCGCCGCAGATCGCCGCCAACAGCCGCAAATCGGTGCGTACCAATGGGCTGGAGTTCCCGATCTTGAGCGACACTCACAACGATGTGGCGGACGCTTTCGGACTGCGCTTCGCGTTGCCGGATTACCTGATCGAGTTGTACAAGAACCTGCGTAACGACCTGCCCACCTTCAACGATGATCCGTCCTGGACCCTGCCGATGCCGGCGCGTTATGTGATCGGTCAGGATGGTGTGATCCGTTACGCCGAGGTCAACCCGGATTACACTCAGCGACCAGAGCCTGAAGCGATGCTGGATGCGCTTCGCGGCTGAACCGATCAAGTGCCGCGTTACCCGCGGCACGTCCTGATAGGAGTTGTCATGACCCGACGTACATTTCTCATCACCGGCGCCAGCAAAGGCATTGGCCGTGCCGTGGCCGAGCACCTGGACCGTGCCGGTCATCGCGTGGTCGGCATTGCCCGGACACCCGACCTGACGTTCCCCGGCACGTTGTTCCCACTGGACCTCAGCGACCGGGCGCTAACCCAGGAAGTGCTGGCGGGTCTGGCCAGCACCTATGAGTTTGATGGACTGGTGAACAACGTTGGCCTGGTCCGTCCTCAGGTATTGGGAGAAATTGACCTCGATGCCTTCGATGACGTGATGCGGGTCAACCTGCACTCCGCCCTGCAAGCGACCCAGGCACTGCTGCCGAACATGCGCGCCAAGGGCTGGGGACGAGTGGTGAATATTTCCAGCCTGACGGTGCTCGGGATTACCCAGCGCACCGCTTATGCCGCGGCGAAAGCGGCAATGGTCAGCTTCACTCGATCCTGGGCGCTGGAACTGGCGCAAACCGGGATCACGGTCAACGCCGTGGCCCCCGGCCCGACGGAGACAGAACTGTTCCGCGCGAACAACCCGATTGGCAGTGCAGGTGAAGCGCGTTATCTGGCTGGCGTACCGATGGGCCGGCTGGGGCAACCTGAAGAGATTGCTGCGGCGATTGTCTTTCTGTTATCCGAGCAGAGCGGGTTCATCACCGGGCAAACGCTGTTTGTCGATGGTGGTGCTTCGGTAGGTAAAGCGGCGTTTTGACGCGTTTTGATCTCACACAAATCCAGTGTGGGAGCGGGCTTGCTCGCGAAGGCGGTATGTCAGCAACATTGGTATCGATTGACACACCGCTTTCGCGAGCAAGCCCGCTCCCACATTGAATCTCCGCACGTCATTACATTTGCACAAGGATTTTGGATGGACCGCCTCGCCGCAATGGAAACCTTTGTCTATGTGGTGGAAACCGGCTCGTTTTCCGCCGCGGCCAGGCGCCTGAATATCGGCCAGCCCGCCGTGTCGAAAACCATTGCGCAACTGGAAACCCGGCTCGCCGTACGACTGCTATTGCGTTCCACCCGTGGCCTGACCCCCACCGAAGCCGGACTGGCTTTCTTCGACCGGGCCAAACGCGCCATCGAAGAAGCTGACGAGGCCGACAACGCTGCCCGCGGTGCCGCCAGCGGGCTGACCGGCAACTTGCGGATCTGCGCCGCCGTCACCTTCGGCCGGCAACACATCGTGCCGCACCTGGGGCCGTTTCTTGATCAGAATCCCGAGCTGAACATCGACCTGATGCTCGATGATCGCAACATCAACCTGGTGGAAGAAGGCGTCGACGTGGCCCTGCGCATGGGCGCCCTGAACGATTCCGGCCTGACCGCTCGCAAGATCGCCCAGTGTCGGCGCGTAGTGCTGGGTACACCGCAGTACTTCGAGAAACACGGCAAACCGGCCTGCCCTGCCGACCTGACCAAACACCAGGCGGTTGTCTACAGCCTGGGCGGCGGTGCCAACTGGCAGTTCAAGAAAACCGGCGAAGAACACCCCGTGATCATCAGCGGCCGCATCCGCGTCAACGCCGCCGAAGGCCTGCGTGAATCAGTGCTGGCTCATCTGGGGCTGACCATGGCGTCCGAGTGGATGTTCGCGCCGGAACTGGCCAGTGGCGCAGTCGTAGAAGTGATGAGCGATTGGGAGTTGCCGAATCAGGACCTGTGGGCGGTGTTTCCGACGGGAAGGATGGCCAGTGCGAAGGCGCGGGCGTTTGTGGATTACGTTCAGGCGTTATTGGCGAAAGAGTCTTAAACACGCTTCAGTTTCGTTTATTGCGATTTTCGTTTGATTCGAATAGCCTTCCAGCATCGATACTCAGAATGTTGGAAACCATCATGTCTTTAGTCATCCATCCACCGATCAACCTGCCCATAGCCCGCGAAGTTCAAGCTGCCATCGAAGGTCAACGCGCGCTCTCCGCGTATCTCGCGACGCAATTCGAAACCCAACGCATCCAGATTTTCGACGAGCAAAATGAAGCTCACAACGTCGAGCTACCGACTTCAGCCCTGCGATTACTGGTCGACATCCTGGCCGCATTGGCCGAAGGCAACGCTGTCAAAGTCGTCCCGGTCCACGCGGAACTGACCACCCAGGAAGCGGCGGACCTGCTCAACGTCTCACGTCCGCACCTCATCAAACTGCTGGAGTCCGGCGAGTTGTCCTACCACAAAACAGGCAAGCACCGACGTGTGCGCTTTGCCGATTTGATGGATTATAAAAACCGGCGCGACACCGCCAGCGAGCAAGCAATGACGCTTCTCGCCGAGCAAGCACAAGCGTTAAGGACAGGATACGAGTGAGGCACTCCCCGTTTACCGCTGTATATGACGCATGTGTTTTGTACCCTGCCCCTTTGAGAGACTTCCTGATGTGGCTCGCGCTCTCGGGACGTTTCAGGGCGCGATGGTCACTGGAGATACACAACGAATGGAAGCGCAATCTGTTGAAGAACCGTCCAGACCTGACCACGGAACAACTGGATCGAACCTCCGAGTTAATGGATCAAGCCATCCCCGACGCCAATGTCTCTGGATACGAAGACCTGATTGAAGGACTAACGTTGCCGGACATGAATGACCGCCATGTCCTGGCAGCTGCCATTCGCAGCAATGCCAGCGTCATCGTGACTTTCAACCAGAAAGACTTTCCCTGCACATCGCTGGAGCCATTTGGTGTCGAGGCACAGCACCCTGACGAGTTCGTCGACAATCTCTTTGATCTGGACCCGGCAGCCGTTGTCGGTGCAGCTCAACGGCAACGCAAACAACTGAAAATGCCGCCGATGGATGTCAGTACCTATCTCGATCTTCTGTCACGACAAGGCTTGGTTCGGTCAGTCGAGACGCTGACCAACTACCGCAGCATTCTTTGATGTCTCAGTGCGCTCAATCGAAAATCAAAAGTTCGCAGGCTTCGCCAGCTCCTACATAAACCGGGTACATCGTTGTACGCGGTACCGTAAGGGCTGCCGAAGGCTGCGATCTTTTTAAATTCCAGACAGCAAAACGGCGATCCAAAGATCGCCGTTCTTATTCACTCCCCAAACTGCCTGCCTAACCCCCCCGGCACGCCGTGGATGTCGGTGTCTTCCCACGGCCCGTTCGGGCTGATCGAGCGGCTCCAGCCGTTGTTCCAGCGGTAGTAGGTGCGCTGGCGGTAGAAGGTGTTGGGCTGGTCGTCGAGGACGTAGACGCCCATCTTCGCATCCCAATGGCTGTTGCCCCCCGGTGGCGGGGCGAAGCTGGCGGAGGTGCGGGGCAGCGGTTTTGCGGGTTTGGCCGGAATACTTGGCTTGCTCGGCGTTGGCGTCGGGGACGGCGTCGGGCTGGGTTGCGACGGCGGAATCGGCGGCAGGGTCTGTTGCGGTGGCCGTTGGACCGCACAAGCGCTTAACCCCAGAACGAGACTGAGCAGGGTAATACGAGCGATGGCGGTCATGGTGGCGCTTCCTGTCATTTGTCCGGGCTGTCGATGGTCAGTTTTTGTGGCGCGGTGGTGCTGCTGGCCAGGGGCTGGCTGCGACCTATCCATTCGCCGGCAGTCGGTTTGCCAGCGCGGGAGATGCGCGCAACCAGTTGGACTTCAGGGAAGTTCGACAGTTTCAACTGCGGCATCATTGCATCGGCATCGCCCAGCTCAACGGTGGCCGGCAGGTCGGCCACGGTCAGGCGTTTGGCGGCCAGCGGTGCCGGTGGCCCGGAGGTGGCGCGGGCGAAGATGAACACGCTGTCACCCGGTTGCACCTTGGCTTTCAAGTCGGCCGCCAGGTCCACACGGACCTTGAGCAACGCGCCTTTGACGGCCGGCGCCTGAACAACCTTGCCGCCGCTGGCTTCGAGCTTCTCGGTGGCCCGGGCAATCCCGCCTTGCAGTGCGCCACGGGAATTGTCTTCCGGCGGTAGTTGCGCCAACAGGCGATTCCAGTAGTCGATGGCGTCCTGATAGCGCTGGGCTTCAAACGCGGCGATGCCGAGCAGGCCGAGGCTGGTAACTTCTTTCGGATCGGCTTTCAGCGCTTCGTCGGTCAGGGCCTGGATCTTGTCCGACCACTTCTTGCCATCCGCGAAGTACTGGGCCTGGGCCCATTGGCCGAGCAGCTCCGGTTGGCGACCGGCGAGGTTCACCGTGCGCTCGAAAATCTTCGCCGCATCGGCCGGACGATCCTGAGCCATGTAGGTGCGGCCGAGGAAGTACAAGCCTTCCGCCGAATCCGGCTGGGCGGCGACTGCACGCTCCAGGCGACGGGTCATTTCTTCCATCGACTGCGGTGCCTGGGAGAATTCCCGGGTCAGTTCAACCTTGTCGCTGGCGCCGAAATGCAGGTACAAGCCAAGGCCCAACACCGGCACCAGGATCGCCGCCAGCAACGGCAGCGATTTACCCAGGCGAGACACGCGCGGCGCGGCAACGCCTTCAGTGTCGGCCAGCAACTCTCGCGCCGCTTCGGCACGACCGCTGTCCATTTGCGCGGCGTCGAGCACACCCTCTTCCTGCTGAGTCTGCAACTCAGCCACGCGCTCTTGATACAGCGCGACGTTCAGGGCAGTACGATCCTCTTCAAGTTGAGCGCGACGAACGCGCAAAACCGGGATCAACAGAAAACTCAGGGCAACCAGAAGTAGCAGACCTGCAGCGAGCCAGAAATCAATCATTCTTGGTTTTTATCCAACAGGTGGTCGAGGCGCTCACGCTCCTCGGCAGAAAGCGTGTCCGGGGTGTCAGCGCGTTGCACGCGACGACGGCGGACGATCACGGCGATGACCACGAAGCCACCCAGCAACAGGCCGGCGGGGCCGAACCAGAGCAATGCGGTCTTGGCGTTCAGAGCGGGTTTGTAGCGGACGAAATCCCCATAGCGATCGACCATGAAATCGATGATCTGCTGGTTGTCCTTGCCCTCGCCGAGCATGCGGAAAATCTCTTTGCGCAGGTCGGCGGCAATCGGTGCGTTGGAATCAGCAATGTCCTGATTCTGGCATTTGGGGCAACGCAGCTCTTTGGTCAGCTCGCGGAAACGCTCACGGTCGCCTTCTTTGGCGAACTCGTAGGTGTCGATGGCCGCGTGCGCCATGCCGGTCATGCTCAAGCCCAATACAGCGGCGGCGATCCAGCGCTTCATGGTTTGGCCTCATCGACCAGCGCCTGATACTTGGCGGCCAGTTTTTCGCGCCAGACCTGTTCGTCGATCACGCCGACGTACTTGTCGCGGATGATGCCCTTGGCGTCGATAAAGAAGGTTTCCGGCGCGCCATACACGCCGAGGTTCAGGCCCAGGGTGCCTTCGTCATCGCGGATATCGAGTTGGTACGGGTTGTGGAATTCCACCAGCCACTTCAAGGCGTCGGCGTTGACGTCCTTGTAGTTGATGCCGTAGATCAGCACGCCCTTCTCGGCCAGTTTGTTCAGCACCGGGTGCTCGACCCGGCAGGAAATGCACCAGGTGCCCCAGACATTGACCAGCGCCGGTTTACCGAGGATGTCGGCCTTGGTCAGGGTCTTGTCACCCTGCACCGCTGGCAGGGAAAACTCCGGGAACGGCTTGCCGATCATCGCCGAGGGCAACTCGGCCGGGTCCAGGTACAGACCGCGATAAAGGAAAACCGCCACCACCAGAAAAATCGCCAGTGGCAACAGCATCAACCAACGTCTCATGCAGTGGCTCCTGTCATGCCCAGTGCTTCACGCACGCGGCTTTTCACCTTGACCCGATAACGGCGATCCAGCGCCGCCAACAACCCGCCAAAACCGGTCAGCAGCCCACCGAACCAGATCCAGCGCACAAACGGTTTGACGTGCACGCGCACAGCCCAGGCGCCATCGCCCAGCGGTTCGCCGAGGGCGACGTAGAGGTCACGGGTGAAACCGGCGTCGATCCCGGCTTCGGTCATCACCGAGTTCTGCACCGTATAGAGACGTTTTTCCGGG
Source organism: Pseudomonas sp. 5Vm1k (assembly GCF_056161485.1). Taxonomy (NCBI): domain Bacteria; kingdom Pseudomonadati; phylum Pseudomonadota; class Gammaproteobacteria; order Pseudomonadales; family Pseudomonadaceae; genus Pseudomonas; species Pseudomonas sp. 5Vm1k. Next base: position 149,435 of record NZ_JBSPCZ010000005.1, on the reverse strand, counting down.
TGCAGCACGCTGACTTCCTTGCCGTCGCGGATCACCCGGATGGTGCCCTTGTCGGAGGTGAAGTTCGGCCCTTCGAAGTGCTTGGCGCCTTCGAAGATGAAGTGGTAACCGGCCAGGTCCATGGACTCGCCCGGCGCCAGGCGCAAGTCGCGCTCGGCACTGTTCTGGCTCGACAGCACGACACCGAGGGCGCACACGGCGATCCCCAAATGCGCGACCTGCATGCCCCAGTAGCTGCGGGTCAGGGTCGGCAGGCCTTTGATCAGGCCTTTGTGGCGGGTCTTGTCGAGAATGTCACGCACGCCGGCCAGCAACACCCAAGCGGCGAGCATGAACGTTGCGATCACCGCCCAGTTGAAATCGCCGTAAGCGACGCCAGCCACCACGGCCAACGCGGCGCTGCCGAGCAATACCGGGGTCAGCATGCTCATCAGCCATTTGACCGGGGTGTCTTTCCAGCGCACCAGCATGCCGACTGCCATCACCACCATCAACAACGCCATCAACGGAATGAACAGCGCGTTGAAGTACGGCGGGCCGACGGACAGCTTGGCGCCGGTCATTGCATCGAGGATCAGCGGGTACAAGGTGCCGAGCAGGATCATCGACGCGGCCACCACCAGCACCAGGTTGTTACCCAGCAACAGGGTTTCCCGGGACCAGAGGTTGAAGCCGACGTGACTCTTCACCACTGGCGCGCGCAGGGCAAACAGCGTCAGCGAACCACCGACCACAAACAGCAGGAAGATCAGGATGAACACGCCACGCTCAGGATCGGAGGCAAACGCGTGAACCGAGGTCAGCACGCCGGAACGCACCAGGAAAGTCCCGAGCAGGCTCAACGAGAACGCAGCAATAGCCAGCAACACGGTCCAGCTCTTGAACACGCCACGTTTTTCCGTGACCGCCAACGAGTGAATCAGCGCCGTACCCACCAGCCAAGGCATGAAGGATGCGTTTTCCACCGGGTCCCAGAACCACCAGCCACCCCAGCCGAGTTCGTAGTAGGCCCACCAGGAGCCCAAGGTGATACCGATACCGAGGAAAGCCCAGGCAACGATGGTCCACGGACGGGACCAGCGCGCCCATGCGGCATCAAGTCGACCGCCCAGCAGCGCGGCGATGGCGAAGGCGAAAGCCACGGAGAATCCGACATAACCCATGTACAGCATCGGCGGATGCACGATCAGGCCGATGTCTTGCAGCAATGGATTGAGGTCACGACCGTCCGCCGGAATCTGCGGCAGAATCCGCGCAAACGGGTTCGAGGTCAGGATCAGGAACATCAGGAAGCCGGTACTGATCATGCCCATCACCGCGAGTACGCGGGCGAGCATGACTTGCGGCAACTGCCGGGAGAACACCGACACCGCGAAGGTCCAGCCACCGAGGATCAAGGCCCACAGCAGCAACGAACCTTCGTGGGCGCCCCACACCGCGCTGAACTTGTAATACCACGGCAATGCGCTGTTGGAGTTGCTGGCCACATAGGCGACCGAGAAATCGTCGGTCATGAAGGCGTAGGTCAGGCAACCGAAGGCGAACACCAGAAACGCGAACTGACCCCAGGCCGCTGGTTGAGCGAGGCTCATCCACAAGCGGTCACCGCGCCAGGCGCCCATTAGCGGCACCACGGCCTGAACCAGCGCGAAACACAGCGCCAGGATCATGGCCAACTGGCCCAATTCGGGAATGAAGATTGCTGATGTCATCAGTTAGCCCTCTTTGGCTTGGCTAGGCGCCGACTGACCGCTGTCTTTCAGGGCCTTGGTCACTTCGGGCGGCATGTATTTCTCGTCGTGCTTGGCCAGCACTTCGTCGGCCACCACCACGCCGTCAGCGTTGAGTTTGCCCAGGGCGACAATGCCCTGCCCTTCGCGGAACAGGTCCGGGAGGATGCCGCGATAGCTGATGGTTACGGATTTGTTGAAGTCGGTGACGATGAATTTCACGTCCAGGGAATCGCCGGAGCGTTGCAGCGAGCCCTTCTCGACCATGCCACCGGCGCGGATGCGCGTGTCTTGCGGGGCTTCGCCGTTGGCGATCTGGGTCGGGGTGTAAAACAGATTGATGTTCTGCTGCAGGGCGCTCAGGGCCAGGCCGACGGCGGCGCCGACACCGACCAGGATCGCGAGAATGATGATAAGACGCTTTTTGCGCAGCGGATTCACTTGCCGTTCTCCCGGCGCAAACGACGCGCCTCTTGTTGCAGATACCGCTTGCGGGCCAGGATCGGCGCCGCCACGTTGAAGGCCAACACCGCCAGGCAGATGCCATAGGCTGACCAGACATACAGGGCATGATGGCCCATGGCGAGGAAATCGCCGAATGAAGCAAAACTCATCGAGCAGCCTCCAGACTGTTCTGCACTTCAGCTTTCACCCAACTCGCCCGGGCTTCGCGCTTGAGCACTTCAAGGCGCATGCGCAGCAACAGCACCGCGCCGAAGAAACAGTAGAAACCCAACACCGTCAGCAACAGCGGCAGCCACATCTCGGCGGGCATCGCCGGTTTTTCGGTGAGAGTGAACGTCGCGCCCTGGTGCAGGGTGTTCCACCACTCCACCGAGTATTTGATGATTGGGATGTTGATCACGCCGACAATCGCCAGCACCGCGCAGGCCTTGGCCGCGCTGTCACGATTGCTGATAGCGTTGCCCAGCGCAATGAGACCGAAGTACAGGAACAGCAGAATCAGCATGGACGTAAGTCGCGCATCCCAGACCCACCACGAGCCCCAGGTTGGTTTGCCCCAGATCGCGCCGGTGACCAGCGCCACGGCGGTCATCCAGGCACCTATGGGCGCCGCGCATTGCAGGGCGACGTCGGCCAGTTTCATCTTCCACACCAGCCCGACCACGCCGCACACTGCCAGCATCACGTAGCAGGACTGGGCCAGCATGGCGGCCGGAACGTGGATATAGATGATGCGAAAGCTGTTGCCTTGCTGGTAGTCGGGTGGCGCGAAGGCCAGGCCCCAGACCACGCCGACGCTAATCAGCAGCAACGCCGCGACGCTCAGCCACGGCAGCAGTTTGCCACTGATGCCGTAAAACCATTTTGGCGAGCCGAGCTTATGAAACCAGGTCCAGTTCATTACTGTTTCCATCACGGGTGCTCTTCGCTATTGAAGAGCCAAGGGTCTGCTTTTTTTAACAAAAAGCGGTTAAAAAATAACCAGACCTCATTATTATTCGCCGACGCTGATCTTCAGGCCAGCAGCTATTGCAAAAGGTGTCAGGGTTATCGCCAGGGCGGTCAGGCTACCAAGCCACAAGAGATAACCAGTCGCCGGCATGCCTTGGAGTGCGGCCTGCAAGGCGCCACTGCCAAGAATCAACACCGGGATGTACAGCGGCAGAATCAGCAGCGCCAACAACAGGCCGCCGCGCTTCAATCCGACCGTCAGGGCCGCGCCCACCGCACCGAGCAGGCTCAGCACCGGTGTACCCAGCAATAACGAAAGCAGCAACACTGGCAGACAAGCGGCAGGCAAACCGAGCATCAACGCCAGCAGTGGAGCGAGCAAAACCAGTGCCAGACCCGAGAAGGCCCAGTGTGCCAGTACCTTGGCCAAAACCAGAAGAGCCAGGGGGTGCGGCGAAAGGACCCACTGTTCAAGGGATCCGTCTTCGAAATCACTGCGGAAGAGCCCGTCCAGCGAGAGCAAGACCGATAAAAGGGCTGCCACCCAGACCAGTCCCGGAGACAAGGTTTGCAACAATTGAGACTCGGGTCCTACCGCCAGCGGGAACAGCGATACCACGATCGCGAAGAATACCAGCGGATTAGCCAGCTCCGCCGGACGGCGAAACAACAAGCGAGCCTCACGGGCGACCAACAGGCCGAAAACACTCATACGGCCCAGTTCCCCAGATCTATGTCGCGATAACCGGCCGGCATCCGGCTCAGGGTGTGGTGGGTGGTCAGAATCACCATGCCGCCGCGTTCACAGTGGGCGGCCAGGTGTTCTTCGAGTTGCGCCACGCCCTGTTTATCGAGCGCGGTGAAGGGTTCGTCGAGAATCCACAGCGGTGGACTGTCGAGATAAAGCCGTGCCAACGCCACGCGACGTTGCTGACCGGCGGACAAGGTGTGACAAGGCACATCCTCGAAACCGCGCAGCCCGACAGCCGCCAGGGCTTGCCAGATCGCTTCGTGTGTTGCCGGTTGGTGCAAGGCGCAAAGCCAGCTAAGGTTTTCTTCCGGGGTCAGCAAATCCTTGATCCCGGCGGCATGGCCGATCCATAGCAGGTTGCGCGCCAGTTCACTGCGTTGCTCATTTAACGGCTGGCCGTTGAGCAACACTTGACCAGCGGTCGGTTGCATCAACCCGGACAACAAGCGCAACAAACTGGTCTTGCCACTGCCATTGGGGCCACTGATCTGCACCATTTCGCCACTGGACAGTCTCAATTCGAGATTTTCGAAGAGCAGCCGAAGGTCTCGCTCACACGCGAGGTCGACGGTTTGCAGGACTGGACTGTTCAAGAGATCACGGGCCTTTTCGTTTCAAATCGGCGGTTCAAGTCGGCAGTGGCGCGGCCGCTAAAGAGATGCAGCATAGATGCATCGGCGGCCGGTTTTAGAGAGCTGCGTCAAAACAATTGCAATGTTTTCACCGCTCTCTCAAAGACGGGCGGCATTATACATGCCATGCCTTACTCTAAAGAGCGCATTTTCCGAAGGTTGTGACCGCGTATGACAGGCGAAATGAACATCCTCCCGGTCCCCCAGACCACACCGACGGCCACGCGGCCGATGGTGGTCAGCGGCGACTTGCTCAAGCTGCTGACGCCGATGGAGGGCCTGATCAGTGCCGGCCAGACTGCCAGCGCCGAGGTGCTGTCGCTGAAGCAGGCGGATCAGACTTTTCAACTGTTGCTCAAGGTCACCGTCGACGGCGGCCGCCAGACCACGGTCCAGGCCACCAGCACGCAACCGCTGCCCACTGGCACCAACCTGGCGATCACCCAGCCGTCCGCCAGCAACCTGGCGATCACGGTGCAACAGGCTATCGCCTCCAGTGTCGCCACCCTCACCCGCATCGACACCACGCAGCTACCGGTCGGCACCCTGCTGCAAGGCAAAGTGCTGACTTCCCAGGTATTGCCGCAGACGCCGGGCCAGCCCACGGTGTTTCGATCACTGGTGAGTTTGCTCAACACCGCTCTGAGTGGCAGCACCCTGACCATCGATAGCCCGCAACCGCTGCGCATCGGCACCTTGCTGAGTGCCTTGGTGCAGGACACACAGACTTTGAAATTCCTGCCGCTGAGCAATCGCCAGGACCAGTTGGCGGTGTCGCAGCAACTGACCACTCAGCAGAGCCGCCAGGGTTCGCTGGACGGCTTGCTCAGCGCCTTGCAGAACCTGCCACAGTCCGACGAGACCTCCGCCGACCTGCAAGCCGCCGTGAACAAATTGCTCGCCGGCCTGCCCGACGTGCAACAACTGAGCACGCCCAAGGGCCTGGCCCTGGCGTTGGCCAACAGCGGCCTGTTCCTCGAAACGAAATTGCTGACCGGCCAGACCCCGGCGCTGGCCCCGGACATGAAGGCTGACCTGCTCAAGCTGATCGCGCAACTGACCCCGCCCAACACCAACCTCACCGCGATCATCGCCGCCAACACCCTGGCCCAGGCGATGCCGAGTTTCGTGCGCAGCGCGCTGGGCATGCTCGGTCAGGTCAGCGCCAAACCGTCACCCACCAGTTTTCCGCTGCCTGACCGGCTGTTACAGAGCCAGGACGGTGAAGGCGATCTCGAGCATTTGTTGCGCCTGGCCGCCGCGGCGGTTTCGCGCCTGCAAAGCCATCAACTGTCGAGCCTGGAACAAACCGGCGTCACCGACGATGGCCGGCTGATGAGCACCTGGCAGCTGGAAATCCCGATGCGCAACATGCAGGACATCGTGCCGTTGCAGGTCAAGTTCCAGCGCGAAGAAGCCCCGGAAAAGCAACCGCAAAACGAACGCCGCGAAGAACGCGAACCGAAACAGCAGCTGTGGCGAGTCGAGCTGGCGTTCGACATGGAACCCCTCGGCCCGTTGCAGGTTCAGGCGCAGTTGATCCAGGGCAGCCTGTCCAGCCAGTTGTGGGCCGAACGGCCATACACCGCGAGCCTGATCGAAAGCAATCTGGCCGCCCTGCGCGAGCGCTTGCTGGCGTCCGGCCTGAACGTCGGCGATCTGGATTGCCACCTCGGTACACCCCCCCAAGGCGCGCAAACCCGCCTCGAACAACGCTGGGTCGACGAAACCGCATGAGAAACCCCAACGCCCCACGCCAGGCCATCGCCCTCAAGTACGACGGCAGCCACGCCCCGACCCTCACCGCCAAGGGCGACGAAGAACTGGCCGAAGCCATTCTGAAGATTGCTCGCGAATGCGAAGTGCCGATCTACGAGAACCCCGAACTGGTGAGGTTGCTGGCGAAGATGGAACTGGGGGACAGTATTCCGGAGGAGTTGTATCGCACGATTGCGGAGATTATTGCGTTTGCCTGGAACCTGAAGGGCAAGTTTCCTGAGGGACAGGATCCGAATGCGCCGCAGGTGGAGAAGGACATCACCGAGCGCGGGGATGATTATTGATGTGTGTTGAATGCAAAAGATCGCAGCCTCGTTTCACTCGACAGCTCCTACAGGGTGTATGCAATCCCAATGCAGGAGCTGTCGAGTGAAACGAGGCTGCGATCTTTTGATCTTTCTCAGTTCTTGTGCAACTTACGCATCAACTCCGCCTCAGCCTGGGTCAAGCCACAGGACTGGGTCAACTCGTCAACCGTAGCGCCCATCCCCACCAGTCGCGCCGCTTGGGCAAACGACAGGCTCGACGGGTCGCGCTGTTCCAGCTGCGCCAGTTTGTCCGGCAACGGTGAAACCACCGCGCGCAGTTCGTGCAGGTCTTCACCCATGCGCACGTTGCCGCTCTGGTAGTTGTCGACGCGCTTGGCCAGGTCCTTGATGCGCTGATCGCGCAGCGCATCGCCCTCGGCCTGTTGCGCCGCGATCAGTCGCTGACCGCGGATGTACGCCAGGAACATCGCCAGCGTGCCTGCCCAAAACAGGAACAGGACAATGACTGCAACCTCAAGAATCAATCAGATGTTCTCCAGATCCGACCATTCTTCTTCGCTCATCATCTTGTCGAGTTCGACCAGGATGAGGAGTTCGTTGTTCTTGTTGCACACGCCCTGGATGAACTTGGCGGACTCTTCGTTACCGACGTTCGGCGCGGTCTCGATTTCCGACTGACGCAGGTAAACCACTTCGGCGACGCTGTCGACCATGATGCCGACGACTTGCTTGTCGGCTTCGATGATGACGATACGGGTGTTGTCGCTGATCTCAGCGTTCATCAGGCCGAAGCGCTGACGGGTGTCGATCACGGTGACCACGTTGCCGCGCAGGTTGATGATGCCCAGCACGTAGCTCGGGGCACCCGGGACCGGGGCGATTTCGGTGTAACGCAGGACTTCCTGAACGCGCATCACGTTGATGCCGTAGGTTTCATTGTCCAGTTTGAAGGTTACCCATTGCAGGATCGGATCTTCAGAACCTTTTGCATTCGTCGCTTGATTACTCATACCCTGACCCCTCGAAAAACCGCTTCTGGCGGTGTGTGTTCTGTTGGCGGCGTTCAACAACGCCGTCGCATACTTGTTATGTCGGCAGCTATGTCGGTTTGTGTAGCGCCTTGCTGCTGCCCATGTGCTTTGCCCCGCCGCTGGCGATCAACTCGGCCAGTGCGGAAACGTCCAGCAATGCACACATGTGCTCAATCACCGTGCCGGCGAGCCATGGCCGCTGACCTCGATGACTTCTCCATTTGATTTCGTTCGGGTCCAGGCGCAACGAGCGGCTGACCTGATGCACCGCCAGTCCCCACTCGTAGCCCTGCACCGAAATAACGTATTGCAGGCCTTGGCGGAAGTCGTCGCGATAGCGATCCGGCATGACCCAGCGCGCGGTATCCAGCACTTTCAGGTTGCCGGCCTGGCTCGGCAGAATCCCGAGGAACCATTCCGGCTGACCGAACAGTGGCGTCAGCTCGTGACCGGCCAGGGAATAAATCGAACCCAGGCACACCAGCGGCACGGCCAGGGTCAGCCCGGCGACGTCGAACAACAGGCATTCGAACGGCTCGGCGGCCCAGGACGGCCGGCCATCGGTTTCCACCGGTGGCGGCGTGTTGCTCGGCGGCAGGTGGACTTCGACCACCGGCGGGACCAGGGCTTGCAGCAACGGTGCGATGGTCGAAACCGGCGCGAGGATCGGTGCCGGGGCTTCGATCAATGCGACCGGTGCTTTCGCAATCACTGGCGCCACTTCTGGCGCCACTTCTGGCGCAGCAACGGCAGCAGCCGGGCGCGCATCACGGGCCTGTTCTTCGAGCACCGCCAACTGGAACTCGTCCAGCGCCGCTTCGACCTCGACCGTTTCAACGACCTCGATGACTTGCGCCACCGCTTCGACTTCCAGCGGCAACTCTTCAGTCGCCTCCATCAACAGGTTGTCCAGATAAGACTGGAGCGCCAATTGTGGACGCGAAGTGGTTTTTACCGGGCGGTTCATGCGTGCTTCACCGTAGGAGCTGCCGAAGGCTGCGATCTTTTGGCGGATTCGACGGTGACACAAAGCAAGATCAAAAGATCGCAGCCTGCGGCAGCTCCTACAGGGATTGGGTTCATCAGGCCACCGCCGGAACGAGTTGTGCGGTCAGCAGATGCTTGAGCAGCGCGCGATAGGCGAGAACGCCACGGCTCTTGCCGTCAAATTGCGAAGGCGTGACACCGGCGCGGCTTGCATCACGCAGGCGGGTATCCACCGGAATGTAGCCTTGCCAGATTTCTTCCGGGTACTTGTCGCGCAATACGCGCAAGGTCCCGAGGGACGCCTGGGTGCGACGGTCGAACAGGGTCGGGACGATAGTGAATGGCAACGCCTGTTTGCGTGAACGGTTGATCATCGCCAAGGTGTTGACCATGCGTTCCAGGCCTTTGACGGCCAAGTGCTCGGTCTGCACCGGGATCACCAACTGCTGACTCGCGGCCAGGGCGTTGACCATCAACAAGCCAAGCAACGGCGGGCTGTCGATCACCGCGTAATCGAAGTCTTGCCACAATTGCGCCAGACTCTTGGCGATCACCAGGCCCAGGCCACTCTGGCCGGGCGACTGGCGCTCAAGGGTCGCCAGCGCGGTGCTCGACGGCAGTAGGGAAATATTCTCGTGACTGGTGGGCATCAACAACTGGCCGGGCAAGCCCTGGGGCACGCTACCCTTGTGCAGGAACAGGTCGTAGCTGCTGTGCTCCAGGCTGTCGGGGTCGTAGCCAAAGTAGCTGGTCATCGAGCCGTGCGGGTCAAGGTCCACCATGACCACGCGCTTGCCCGCCTCGGCCAGCAACCCGGCTAAAGCGATAGAGGAAGTGGTTTTACCAACACCACCCTTTTGATTGGCAACTGCCCAGACTCTCATTCGGATTGTTCCTCCCGGTCGATCAGCTCGACCGAGAAATAGCTCAATGTGTTAATGCGGGTGACGGAGAATTGACGGCGCTCTCTCGTCCCGGCGACTTGACCGGGGTCGGTGCAGTTTGTGTGCCAGCACGCTTCAACGCGGCATCCGGTTTCGCATTCGCGGTTCCGGTGCCCGTCAGGCTGCGGCGTACATCGAGATTTCGGGAAACAACCAGTACGACCCGACGGTTGCGCGCCCGGCCTTCGGCGGTGGCGTTGTTGGCCACCGGCTGGAATTCACCGTAGCCCACCGAGGCCAGGCGCCCGGGGTTTACACCCTGCATCGCCAGCATGCGCACGATGCTCGCCGAACGGGCCGAGGACAGTTCCCAGTTGGTCGGGTACTGCGAGGTGCGGATCGGTTGATCGTCGGTAAAGCCTTCGACGTGGATCGGGTTGTCGAACGGCTTGAGGATCGCCGCGACCTTGTCGATGATGTTGAACGCCATGTCGCTGGGCATCGCATCGCCGCTGGTGAACAACAGGCTGGAGTTGAGTTCGATCTCGACCCACAACTCGTTGCCACGCACGGTCATCTGATTGGATTTGATCAAGTCGCCGAACGCGGCACTGATGTCATCGGCAATGCTTTTCAAAGGATCGCTGGCACCGGAGATACCGGCGTCAACCTGTTCACTGTCCTTGACCAGCGGCTTGGCCGGGGTCACGGTCACCGGCCGTTCTTCACCAATCGGGATCGGCTTGAGCGCACGGTCCGAGTCGGTGAACACGCCGATCAACGCTTCCGAGATGACCTTGTACTTGCCTTCGTTGATCGAAGAGATCGAGTACATCACCACGAAAAAGGCGAAGAGCAAGGTGATGAAGTCGGCGTAGGACACCAGCCAACGTTCATGGTTTACATGTTCTTCAGGTTGGCGACGACGTGCCATGGTCCATGTCTCCCATCAATCCATGAAGCCCTGAAGCTTCAACTCAATAGAGCGAGGGTTTTCACCTTCGGCGATCGACAGAATCCCTTCCAACAACATTTCGCGATAACGCGACTGACGCAACGCGATGGACTTGAGCTTGGCCGCGACGGGCAGCAACACCAGGTTGGCACTGGCCACGCCGTAGATGGTCGCAACGAACGCCACGGCAATGCCGCTGCCCAGTTGCGATGGATCGGCGAGATTGCCCATGACGTGAATCAGGCCCATCACCGCCCCGATAATGCCGATGGTCGGCGCGTAGCCGCCCATGCTTTCAAAGACTTTAGCGGCCTCGATGTCGCGGCTTTCCTGGGTGTAGAAATCCACTTCCAGGATGCTGCGAATCGCTTCCGGCTCGGCGCCGTCGACCAGCAATTGCAAGCCCTTGCGCGAGTAGTTGTCCGGTTCGGCGTCGGCCACCCCTTCCAGACCGAGCAGGCCTTCCTTGCGAGCGGTGAGGCTCCAGTTGACGACGCGATCGATGCCACCGGCCAGATCCACACGCGGTGGAAACAGAATCCAGGCAAGGATCTGCATGGAGCGCTTGAACGCGCTCATTGGCGATTGCAACAACGCCGCACCGATGGTCCCACCGAGCACGATCAGCGCCGCCGGGCCGTTGGCCAGTGCGCCGAGATGACCGCCTTCAAGGTAGTTGCCGCCGATGATGGCGACAAACGCCATGATGATCCCGATAAGGCTCAGTACATCCATCAGATACAGGCCTCAACCAAATGCTTGCCAATGTCGTCCAGGCTGTAAATCGCGTCCGCGAGGTCAGCTTTGACGATGGCCATCGGCATGCCGTAAATCACGCAACTGGCTTCATCCTGGGCCCAGATCGCACTGCCACCCTGCTTGAGCAGACGCGCGCCTTCACGACCGTCGGCCCCCATGCCGGTCAGTACGACCGCCAGAACTTTGTCGCCGTAGGATTTGGCTGCCGAACCGAACGTGATGTCCACGCACGGCTTGTAATTCAGACGCTCGTCACCCGGCAGGATTTTCACCGCGCCACGGCCATCGATCATCATTTGCTTGCCACCCGGTGCCAGCAGCGCCAGGCCCGGACGCAGGATGTCACCATCCTCGGCTTCCTTGACGTTGATGCGGCAGAGCTTGTCCAAACGCTCGGCGAAGGCCTTGGTGAAGGCCGCCGGCATGTGCTGGATCAACACGATCGGTGCCGGGAAGTTGGCCGGCAACTGGGTCAACACCCGTTGCAGGGCAACCGGGCCGCCGGTGGACGTACCGATGGCTACCAGTTTGTAGGCTTTGCGTTTCGGGGCTGGCGACGACGGGCCGCTAGACGCTGGCGCACGGGTCGGCAAAGGTGCCGGGGCCGGACGCACAGGCGCGCTGCTGCCGTAGCTGCTGACGCTCGAAGGCGTCGGTGCAGGCGCGGCCACCGGGGCCGGAGCGCTGTAGGTACTGGCGCGACGGTTACTGCGCGAAATGCTCAGAATCTTCTCGCACAGCAGTTGCTTGACCTTCTCCGGGTTACGGGAGATGTCTTCGAAATTCTTCGGCAGGAAGTCAACCGCACCGGCGTCCAGCGCATCCAGGGTGACCCGGGCGCCTTCGTGCGTTAGCGAGGAGAACATCAAGACCGGTGTCGGGCAGCGCTGCATGATGTGCCGCACTGCCGTGATGCCATCCATCATCGGCATCTCGTAGTCCATGGTGATCACGTCTGGCTTGAGGGCCAGCGCCTGATCAATCGCCTCTTTTCCGTTGGTTGCCGTACCGACAACCTGGATGTTCGGATCCGCTGAAAGAATTTCCGAGACGCGGCGGCGGAAAAACCCCGAATCGTCCACCACCAGGACTTTGACTACCATAAACACTCCGTTAGACGCAGCGGGGCGTTGTCGCCCCGCCGCGGCAGAATCAAATACGCCGTGCGGCGTAACGCTTGAGCATGCTCGGGACATCGAGAATCAGTGCGATGCGGCCGTCACCCGTGATGGTGGCGCCGGACATGCCCGGGGTTCCCTGGAGCATTTTGCCCAATGGCTTGATGACCACTTCTTCCTGGCCCACCAGTTGATCGACGACAAAGCCGATCCGCTGTGTGCCTACCGAAAGGATCACCACATGGCCCTCGCGCTGCTCTTCGTGAGCGGCGGAGCTGACCAGCCAGCGTTTGAGGTAGAACAAGGGCAGTGCCTTGTCTCGCACGATCACCACTTCCTGACCGTCCACCACGTTGGTGCGCGACAGGTCGAGGTGGAAGATCTCGTTGACGTTCACCAGCGGGAACGCAAACGCCTGGTTGCCGAGCATGACCATCAGCGTCGGCATGATCGCCAGGGTCAACGGCACCTTGATGACGATCTTCGAGCCTTTGCCTTTGGTCGAGTAGATATTGATGGTGCCGTTGAGCTGGGCGATCTTGGTTTTCACCACGTCCATGCCCACGCCACGACCCGACACATCGGAGATCTCGGTTTTGGTCGAGAAACCCGGTGCGAAGATCAGGTTGAAGCAGTCCGACTCGCTGAGACGGTCCGCCGCATCCTTGTCCATCAAGCCTTTCTTGACCGCGATACCGCGCAGGACATCGGCATCCATGCCCTTACCGTCATCAGAGATGGACAGCAGGATATGGTCGCCTTCCTGTTCGGCAGACAGAATCACCTTGCCGCTGCGAGGCTTGCCCATCGCTTCGCGTTCGCTCGGCTCTTCGATACCGTGGTCGACCGAGTTGCGCACCAAGTGGACCAGCGGGTCGGCCAGGGCCTCGACGAGGTTCTTGTCGAGGTCGGTTTCTTCGCCGACCAGTTCCAGGTTGATCTCTTTCTTGAGCTGGCGAGCCAGGTCGCGAACCAGACGCGGGAAGCGCCCGAAGACCTTCTTGATCGGTTGCATCCGGGTCTTCATGACCGCGGTTTGCAGGTCGGCGGTGACCACGTCGAGGTTCGACACAGCCTTGGACATGGCTTCGTCGCCGCTGTTGAGGCCCAGACGGACCAAGCGGTTACGCACCAGTACCAGTTCGCCCACCATGTTCATGATTTCGTCGAGGCGCGCGGTATCAACCCGCACGGTGGTCTCGGCTTCACTGGCCGGTTTTTCCGGTGGCGGCGCGGAAGGCGCGGCGCGAGCAAGTGCCGGTGCAGCCGCAGCTGCCGGCTTCGGCGCTTCAGCCTTAGGCTCGGGCGCTTTGGCCGCCGGTTTCGGTGCAGCAGCAGGTGCCTTGGCGGCAGGCGCTGTTACTACAGTGCCGGTGCCGACTTCGGTGAACTTGCCTTTGCCGTGCAATTCGTCGAGCAGCGATTCGAACTCGTGATCGGAGATCAGATCGCCGCCGGCCACTTTGGCGGTAGGCGCAGCCGGGACCGGTGCCGAGGCAATCGCCGTTTCCAACGCATCGACGGCAAAGTTGCCCTTGCCATGCAGTTGATCGAGCAGTGCTTCGAATTCGTCGTCGGTGATGTCAGAGCTGTCGCCTGCCGCTTTCGGGGCAGCCGGTGCCGCTGGAGCCGCTACCGCATCGGCAGCGAACTGACCTTTGCCGTGCAACTGATCCAGCAACGACTCGAACTCGGCGTCGGTGATTTCGTCGCTGGCCGCAGCATTGCTGCTCGGGGCTGGCGCAGCTACCGGCGCTTCTGCCTGAGCCTTGACGGCGTTCAGCGAGTCCAGCAGTTGTTCGAATTCGTTATCGGTGATGTCGCCCGACTCGCTTTCAGCGGTCGGTTCCACCGCTTCAGCAACCGGGGCTGCTGTATCGGCGGTTTGTGGCTCGGCCAGACGGGCCAAGGCTTCAAGCAATTGCGGAGTGGCAGCCGTGATCGGGCTGCGTTCGCGGACTTCGGTGAACATGCCGTTCACCGCATCCAGCGCTTCGAGAACCACGTCCATCAGTTCCGAGTCGACGCGTCGTTCACCCTTGCGCAGGATGTCGAACACGTTCTCGGCGATGTGACAGCACTCCACCAGTTCATTGAGCTGGAGGAAGCCGGCGCCCCCTTTTACAGTGTGAAAACCGCGAAAAATTGCATTGAGCAAGTCCGCATCATCAGGTCGGCTTTCCAGCTCGACCAGCTGTTCGGACAGTTGCTCTAGAATCTCGCCGGCCTCAACCAGGAAATCCTGAAGGATCTCTTCATCGGCGCCGAAGCTCATTAAGGGGGTGCTCCTAAGGTCTAAAAACCTAAAAAACCTAAAATTCTAAAACTCTAAAATCCCAGGCTGGATAACAAATCGTCCACATCGTCCTGACCGGACACAACATCTTCTCTTTTATCGGCATGAATCTGCGGACCTTCACCCTGCGAGAGATGTTTTTGCGGATCTTTTTCAGCCAGCATCGCTTCACGGTCATGTTCGATACCCGCAAAGCGGTCTACCTGACTGGCCATGAGCACGAGCTTGAGCAGGTTGCTTTCAACTTCGGTGACCAATTGGGTCACGCGCTTGATCACTTGACCGGTGAGGTCCTGGTAATCCTGAGCCAGCAGAATGTCGTTCAGGTTGCTCGACACCGTGCGATTGTCTTCGCTGCTGCGTGTCAGGAAACCGTCGACCCGCCGCGCCAGCTCGCGAAACTCTTCAGCCCCGACTTCGCGACGCATGAACCGTCCCCAGTCGGTGCTCAACGCCTGGGCTTCCTGGCTCAGGCCATTGACCAGCGGTGTGGCGTTTTCCACCAGGTCCATGGTGCGGTTGGCAGCGGCCTCGGTGAGCTTGACCACATAACCCAGACGCTCGGTGGCGTCCGTGATCTGCGAGACTTCCTCGGCTTGCGGCATGTTTGGGTCAATCTGGAAATTGACGATCGCGCTATGCAGCTCACGAGTGAGCTTGCCCACTTCCTGGTACAGGCCGCGGTCACGGGTCTGGTTGAGCTCATGGATCAGTTGCACAGCGTCGCCGAACCTGCCTTTTTCAAGGCTTTCGACCAATTCGACCGCATGTTTTTTCAGGGTCGATTCAAAATCGCCCTGTGAAGATTCGTTATGCTCCATAGCTCCCCCGTGGCGCAGTTGCTCAACCGATGCGTTCGAAAATCTTCTCGATTTTTTCTTTCAACGCCTGGGCCGTGAAGGGTTTGACCACATAGCCGTTAACACCGGCCTGGGCCGCTTCGATGATCTGTTCGCGCTTGGCTTCAGCGGTCACCATCAGCACTGGCAAGTGCTTGAGTTTTTCATCGGCGCGCACGTGGCGCAGCAGGTCGATACCGGTCATGCCAGGCATGTTCCAGTCTGTTACCAGAAAGTCGATGCTGCCGCTGTTGAGAACCGGAATGGCAGTAGTGCCATCGTCAGCCTCGACCGTGTTGGTGAACCCAAGGTCACGCAACAGGTTTTTAATGATCCGCCGCATCGTTGAGAAGTCATCAACGATGAGGATTTTCATGTTCTTGTCCAATTCGACCTCCAAGCAGTCTTAAACGCGCCCAGCACCTGGACGCGCCATTTCAATCAATCCGGCAAAGCACTCAAATGACTGTCTGGAGCACAACAGATCGAGACCGCTGCAGTTCAACACCACACCAGCCTCGTTCGCAGTGTCCCCACACTGCCTTCAGCGCGCTCGCCACTCCCCCAAACGCCCCCGCAAACGGGCCGCGCACTGGCTGTGTAACTGGCTGACACGCGATTCACTGACGCCAAGGACTTCACCGATTTCCTTGAGGTTCAGCTCTTCGTCGTAGTACAGCGCCAACACCAGTCGCTCACGCTCCGGCAAATTGGCAATCGCGTCCGCCAATGCAGCCTGGAAGCGTTCATCTTCCAGATCGCGTGACGGCTCCAGATGAGCACTGGCGCCATCCTCGTGCAGCCCTTCGTGTTCGCCGTCCTGCAAAAGGTCGTCGAAACTGAACAGGCGGCTGCCCAAGGTATCGTTCAAAATCCCGTAATAATCGTCGAGACTCAATTGGAGTTCGGCCGCAACCTCGTGATCTTTAGCATCACGGCCGGTTTTAGCTTCAATCGAGCGAATTGCGTCGCTGACCATGCGGGTATTGCGGTGGACCGAACGTGGTGCCCAGTCCCCCTTGCGTACTTCATCGAGCATCGCGCCACGGATTCGAATGCCCGCGTACGTTTCGAAACTCGCGCCTTTGCTGGCGTCGTATTTGGTCGACACTTCAAGCAGGCCAATCATCCCGGCCTGGATCAGGTCTTCCACCTGGACACTGGCCGGCAAACGCGCCAGCAAGTGGTAAGCAATGCGTTTGACCAGTGGCGCGTAACGCTCGATCAGCTCGTATTGCGCATCACGTGCCGATTTCTTGTAGAGGTTGTAGCCACTGGCTGTCATAGGACGGGTCCTGCGGTCTGTTGCACGAGACGCTCGACGAAAAATTCCAGGTGCCCGCGCGGGTTCGCCGGCAGCGGCCAGGTGTCGACCTTCTGCGCAATCGCCTTGAACGCCAGGGCGCACTTGGAGCGTGGAAAGGCTTCGTAGACGGCGCGTTGCTTCTGCACGGCCTTGCGCACGCTTTCGTCATAAGGCACGGCGCCGACGTATTGTAAGGCGACGTCGAGGAAGCGGTCTGTGACCTTGGTCAACTTGGCGAACAGGTTGCGACCTTCTTGCGGGCTCTGGGCCATGTTGGCCAGGACGCGGAAGCGGTTCATGCCGTAATCGCGGTTCAGCAACTTGATCAGGGCATAGGCGTCAGTGATGGAGGTCGGCTCGTCGCAGACCACCAGCAACACTTCCTGGGCGGCGCGGACAAAACTGACTACCGAGTCACCAATACCCGCAGCGGTGTCGATCACCAATACGTCGAGGTTGTCGCCGATATCGCTGAAAGCCTGGATCAGGCCGGCGTGTTGGGCCGGGCTCAGATGAACCATGCTCTGGGTGCCGGACGCGGCCGGGACGATACGAATACCGCCGGGGCCCTGCAACAGAACGTCGCGCAGCTCGCAGCGGCCTTCGATAACGTCGGCCAGGGTACGTTTGGGAGTCAGTCCCAGCAGAACGTCGACGTTCGCCAGCCCCAGATCGGCATCCAGCAGCATGACGCGCCGGCCGAGCTCAGCTAGAGCCAGGGACAAGTTCACTGACACGTTAGTCTTCCCGACGCCACCTTTGCCGCCGGTCACCGCGATCACCTGTACGGGATGCATGCTGCCCATGTTATTTCTTTACCTTGTCTTGCATAGACGGAGGCCACATTACTGGCTGCGCGTTCATCAACTGAACAATGCATGGCAGACCATCGATGTAGGTACAAAAACTGTTCATTAGTACCTCAGCCAACCTGCTTGGTCGGGCTGTGGTAAATATCAGCGAACATGTCAGCCATGGCTTCTTCGCTGGGTTCTTCCTGCATTTGCACGCTGACCGCGCGACTGACCAACTGGTGACGCCGTGGCAGATGCAAATCATCTGGAATCCGCGGGCCATCGGTGAGGTAAGCCACCGGCAATTCATGACTGATGGCCAGGCTTAACACCTCGCCCAGACTCGCCGTTTCATCCAGTTTAGTCAGGATGCAGCCGGCCAGCCCGCACCGCTTGTAGCTGTGATAAGCAGCGGTTAGAACCTGTTTCTGGCTGGTGGTTGCCAGGACCAGATAATTTTTCGATCTGATCCCGCGACCGGCCAGGCTTTCGAGCTGCATGCGCAATGCCGGATCGCTGGCCTGCAGGCCGGCGGTATCGATCAGCACCACGCGCTTGCGCAGCAGTGGGTCCAGCGCCTGCACCAGGGATTGCCCCGGATCGACGTGGGTCACTGACACATTGAGAATCCGGCCCAGCGTCTTCAGTTGTTCCTGAGCGCCGATACGGTAGCTGTCCATGCTCACCAGCGCGATGTTCTGCGCGCCGTACTTGAGCACGTAACGGGCCGCGAGTTTGGCCAGGGTGGTGGTCTTGCCCATGCCGGCAGGGCCGACCATGGCAATCACGCCGCCCTCTTCCAGTGGCTCGACTTCCGGTGTGGCGATCATCCGCGCCAGGTGCGCCAGCAACATGCGCCAGGCCTGACGAGGCTCTTCAATATCGGTAATCAGCGCCAGCAGGTCGCGGGACAACGGGCCGGACAAGCCGATGCGTTGCAGGCGACGCCACAGGTTGGCCTGGGCCGGACGACTGCCTTGCAGCTGATTCCAGGCCAGGGAGCCGAGTTGCACTTCCATCAGTTCGCGCAGGCTGTTGAGCTCGAAGCGCATCGAATCGAAAGCCCGCGGATCAACACCACCGGAGGCTGGCGCAGGGGCCGGCGCCGCACGGCGTGGTTGAGCGTAAGTCGGTTCGATCAATGGCTCGGCGGCGGTCAACGGCAGGCCGGCGAACAACTGGCGATTGGTGGTCTTGTCACCGTCGGTTTCGCCTTCGCCACGCAGGCTCAGCTCGGCCTGGGCAGTGACGATGCGCGACTGGGTCTTGCGCAGCTCATCCTCGAGTTCCATGTTCGGAACGCGCGGGGCCAGCGCCGACAATTTGTAATCCAGGGCAGCCGTCAGCTCGACACCGCCGGCGATCCGGCGGTTGCCAATAATGGCGGCATCAGCCCCCAGCTCATCACGAACCAGTTTCATGGCCTGACGCATATCGGCGGCGAAAAAACGCTTAACTTGCATAAACCACTACCTCAGCCGTTGGGCCCTACTGTCGCAACGATGGTCACTTGCTTGTTGTCAGGAATTTCCTGATACGCCAACACGTGCAAACCCGGGACTGCCAGCCTGCCGAAGCGCGACAACATCGCGCGAACCGGACCGGCTACCAGCAGAATCACCGGTTGACCTTGCATCTCTTGACGCTGCGCCGCTTCGATCAACGAACGTTGCAGCTTCTCTGCCATGCTTGGCTCCAGCAGAACGCCCTCTTCCGAGCCTTGTCCTGCCTTCTGAAGACTATTGAGCAATATTTGTTCCAACCTTGGTTCCAAGGTGATAACTGGCAGCTCCGACTCAGTCCCTACAATGCTTTGGACGATTGCGCGGCTTACACCAACGCGAACCGCGGCCACCAGAGCGGCAGTATCTTGACTCTTGGCGGCATTGTTGGCGATGGCCTCGGCAATGCTGCGAATGTCGCGTACTGGCACCTGTTCGGCGAGCAACGCCTGCAAGACCTTGAGCAGTTGCGACAGCGAAACCACACCCGGTACCAGCTCTTCAGCCAGTTTCGGCGAGCTTTTGGCCAGCAATTGCATGAGTTGCTGCACTTCCTCGTGACCAATCAGCTCACTGGAGTGCTTGTACAGAATCTGGTTCAAGTGGGTCGCCACTACCGTACTGGCATCGACCACGGTGTAGCCGAGGGACTGAGCCTGGGCGCGCTGGCTGATTTCGATCCAGACCGCCTCCAGGCCAAAAGCCGGATCTTTGGCGGTAATGCCGTTGAGCGTACCGTAGACCTGTCCCGGGTTGATCGCCAGTTCGCGATCCGGGTAAATCTCGGCTTCGGCGAGGATCACGCCCATCAGGGTCAGGCGATAAGCGCTGGGCGCCAGGTCGAGGTTGTCACGAATGTGCACAGTCGGCATCAGGAAGCCCAGATCCTGGGACAGCTTCTTGCGCACGCCCTTGATCCGCGCGAGCAACTGACCACCCTGGTTGCGATCCACCAGCGGAATCAGGCGATAGCCCACTTCCAGGCCGATCATGTCGATTGGGGTCACGTCATCCCAGCCAAGCTCCTTGGTTTCCTGGGCGCGGGCCGGGGATGGCAGCAGCTCTTGTTGACGCTTGACCTCTTGCAGGGCCTGGACCTTGACCACGTTCTGCTTCTTCCAGAACAGGTACGCGCCGCCAGCCGCCAGGGCCGCCATGCTGAGAAAGGAGAAGTGCGGCATGCCGGGCACCAGGCCCATGACTGCCATCAAACCTGCGGCCACCGCCAACGCTTTCGGCGAGGCGAACATCTGGCGACCGATCTGCTTACCCATGTCTTCCGAGCCGGAAGCACGAGTCACCATGATTGCGGCCGCTGTGGATAACAACAGTGATGGCAATTGCGCCACCAAACCGTCACCGATGGTCAACAGCGCGTAAACCTTACCGGCGTCGCCAAAACTCATGCCGTGCTGGAAGATACCGACCGCCATACCGCCGATCAGGTTGATGAACAGAATCAGCAGGCCGGCGATGGCGTCACCGCGCACGAACTTACTGGCACCATCCATGGAACCGTAGAACTCGGCTTCCTGGGCGACTTCCATCCGGCGCAATTTGGCTTGGTTCTGATCGATCAGGCCGGCGTTGAGGTCGGCGTCGATGGCCATCTGTTTGCCGGGCATCGCATCGAGGGTGAAGCGCGCGCTCACCTCGGAAATCCGCCCGGCGCCCTTGGTCACCACGACGAAGTTGATGATCATCAAAATCGCGAAGACCACGATACCGACCACGTAGTTACCGCCGATCACCACCTCACCGAAGGCCTGAATCACCTTACCGGCGGCGGCATGCCCTTCTTGACCGTGGAGCATCACCACTCGCGTGGAGGCCACGTTCAGCGCCAGGCGCATCAACGTCGCCACCAGCAAAATGGTCGGGAACACCGCGAAATCCAGCGGACGCAAAGCGTAGACGCAGACCAGCAGCACGACGATGGACAAGGCGATGTTGAACGTGAAGAACACGTCCAGCAGGAACGGCGGCACTGGCAACATCATCATGGCCAGCATGACCAGCAGCAACAGCGGCACACCCAGATTGCCCCGACTCAAGTCGGCGACGTTTGTGCGAGCACTGTTGAGTAACTGAGAGCGATCCACCGGTTTTCCCCGTTCCTTTAAAGCAAACTTTTGACGCCTGAAGCAGACGCAGAGCGGCTACTGCAAGAAGCCTTCCAACTTTTGCCGGGTTCTGAATGATCGTTCCCACGCTCTGCGTGGGAATGCAGCCCGGGACGCTCTGCGTCCCATCAAAAGCCGAACGCAGAGCGTCCAAAGAGGCATTCCCACGCAGAGCGTGGGAGCGATCTTAATGATCTTAAAATAGAGATTTATGCAGGCCTGAAAGATCAAAAGATCGCAGCCTTCGGTAGCTCCTACAGGGATTGCGCGCTGCCCGCGATGTTGCGGTGCAAACCCGTCCCGTAGGAGCTGCCGAAGGCTGCGATCTTTTGCTTTTAAACATCTCCAGCCACTTACTCGCCCTACACAACCCGCTCCCACAGGTTAAAGCCCGCCAATCACCCTGCCGTCAGAATCTGCTCGGGCGAGATAGGCCCAAAACTGAGCTCGCGGGCCTTCATGTACCGCATCCCCCTGAACATCTGAATGCCGTCTACCTCAACGAGATCCTCATGGGCATACATAAGCGCCACCACAGAGAAGGGCGCCAACACTTCATCCGTCTTCGAATGCCCCTCCATCAGATTGAGCGCCCATTGAAAGCTGACGGTCGGCAGATCTGCGATTTCAATCTGCCGCGCCGGGTCTTCCCATCGAAAGTACGCCCGCGCGGTGATTCGCAACGCTCCGTTTACGAAAGCAAATTCGGGCTTTCCATAACGGTGATCCATGTCGCCGCTTGACCAATCATCCATGTAGTTCTCGGTTCGCGTGAAGATGTCGCAAAGTGCCTTGCTGCTATGAATGTTTCCCGCCGCGCCAGAGAAATAGTCATAGGAATAGTGATAGGCCAACCCATTCAACTCTGGCCGAATGGCATTGATCGGGCTGTCCAGGTAACGCGCAATGTACACATTCGCCATCTGCACAAAGTGCGTGAAGTCCAGGGTCATGTCGAAGGTGACTGAATAGCCAATAGCCCGCTCTGCGCGATTTTCCTCCAGCCGCCCCGCAACAAACT
Source organism: Pseudomonas sp. 5Vm1k (assembly GCF_056161485.1). Classification (NCBI taxonomy): domain Bacteria; kingdom Pseudomonadati; phylum Pseudomonadota; class Gammaproteobacteria; order Pseudomonadales; family Pseudomonadaceae; genus Pseudomonas; species Pseudomonas sp. 5Vm1k. The sequence continues at coordinate 127,243 of NZ_JBSPCZ010000005.1, read as the reverse complement.
TCAACTCCATGCCTTGAAGCTTTCTGTATTCAACTGCTGCCATGATCAATCTCCCAGCCTTGATGGATGTCGACTAATGACATCCCTCAAGAGGAGAGCCGTCTACTGTCAGAACTAACAGGTACGATGGCTTTTCGGACAGGCGGGAGGTTGTTGGAAGGTCAATCGATCGCAGCCTCGTTGCACTCGACAACCCCTACAGGGGATCGCATCTCATATGGGAGCTGTGTAGGAGCTGTCGAGTGCAACGAGGCTGCGATCCTTTAAGAATCGCGACGCAAATCCGGCGGGATCGGCAGGTCGTCCTTGAGCGGATCCGGGCGCTTGCCCTTGCCGGCGCGGTGCTGGCGGATCTGGTAGACGTAGGCCAACACCTGGGCAACCGCCAGGTACAGGCCGCCCGGGATTTCCTGGTCGAGTTCGGTGGAGTAATAGATCGAACGCGCCAGGGCTGGCGATTCGAGCAGCAGCACCTCGTTGGCCACGGCGATTTCGCGGATTTTCAAGGCCAGGAAGTCACTGCCCTTGGCGATCAGCATCGGCGCACCGCCCTTCTCCGGGTCGTACTTGAGCGCCACGGCGTAGTGCGTCGGGTTGGTGATGACCACGTCGGCATCGGGGATCGCCGCCATCATCCGGCGCTGGGACATATCGCGCTGCAACTGACGAATCCGCTGTTTGACCTCCGGCCGACCCTCCTGATCCTTGTGCTCGTCGCGCACTTCCTGCTTGGTCATCAGCAGCTTTTTATGGCTTTCCCACAACTGCACCGGCACGTCGACCGCAGCGATGATGATCAGCCCGCACGCCATCCACAACGTGCTCCAGCCCACCACTTGCAGGCTGTGAATGATCGCCATTTCCAGCGGTTCGTGGGCAATGCGCTGCAAGTCGTCGATGTCCGAGGACAACACCGCCAGCGCGACAAACAGGACAATGATGAACTTGGCGAACGCTTTGAGCAGCTCCATCAGGGCTTTGGTGGAAAACATCCGCTTGAGGCCACTGAGCGGGTTCATGCGGCTGAACTTCGGCGCCATGGAGCCGAACGCAAAGAGCCAACCCCCGAGAGAAATAGGGCCGATGATCGCCGCCAGTACCAGCGAGATCATGATCGGCTGAATCGCCCACAAACCGATTTGCCCGGAGTGCAGCAAGTAACGGGTCATGGAGCTCTGATCCATGATCACTTCCCGCGGCAGGGAGAAGTTGATGCGCATCAACTCCATCATGTCCTGAGCCAGGGCACCGCCGAAAATCAACAGCGCGCTGGCACCGACGAGCATGATCGCCAGGGTGTTGAGTTCCTTGGAGCGCGCCACTTCGCCTTTGTCGCGAGAGTCTTTCTTGCGCTTGTCTGTGGGGTCTTCTGTTTTGTCTTGACCGCTTTCGCTCTCAGCCATGACTCAGCGCGCCTGTGCCAGTTCGCGTAAAAACTGCAAGGCCTCGACGGCCATGGGTTGATACTGGTTGAGAATATCCCCCAGGCTGACCCAGAGGATGAACATCCCGAGCACCAGCGTCAGCGGAAAACCGATGGAAAAGATGTTCAGTTGCGGTGCCGCCCGGGTCATCACGCCAAATGCGATGTTGACCACCAGCAACGCCGTGATCGCCGGCAATACCAGCAATAGCGCCGCCCCCAGCACCCAGCCGAGCTTGCCGGCCAGTTCCCAGAAATGATTGACCATGAACCCGCTACCGACCGGCAGCGTGGTGAAGCTTTCGGTGAGCACTTCGAAGACCACCAGGTGGCCGTTCATCCCCAGGAACATCAGCGTCACCAGCATGGTGAAGAACTGCCCGATCACCGCCACCGACACGCCGTTGGTGGGGTCGACCATGGACGCGAAGCCCATGCCCATCTGGATCGCGACAATCTGCCCGGCAACAACGAACGCCTGGAAGAATAACTGCAAGGAGAAGCCCAGCACCGCGCCGATGATGATTTGCTCGCCGATCAGCAGGAGACCGCTGAGGTCCAGCGGATTGACCGGTGGCATCGGCGGCAAGGCCGGCGTGATGACGACTGTTATCGCCAGGGCGAAGTACGCCCGCACACGCCGGGGCACCAGGGTTGTACCAAAAATCGGCATGACCATCAGCATCGTACCGACGCGAAACAGCGGCAACATGAACGTCGCCACCCAAGTGCTGATCTGGGTATCAGTCAGTTGCAGCAGTGACATGGCTTAGCCGATGACCATAGGAATGCTGCCGTACAACCGCTGGATGTATTCCATGAAGGTCTGTACCAGCCACGGGCCGGCGACGATCAGCGTCACCAGCATCACCAACAGGCGCGGCAGGAAGCTCAAGGTCTGTTCGTTGATCTGGGTCGCCGCCTGGAACATTGCGACCAACAGGCCCACCAGCAGGCTCGGAATCACCAGCACCGCGACCATCATCGTGGTCAACCACAGCGCATCCCGGAAGATGTCTACGGCGACTTCTGGCGTCATGGCGAAACACCTCCGAAACTGCTGGCCAATGTACCTATGATCAACGCCCAGCCATCCACCAGCACGAACAGCATGATCTTGAACGGCAGGGAAATGATCAACGGCGACAGCATCATCATGCCCATGGCCATCAGCACACTGGCCACGACCAGGTCGATGATCAGGAACGGAATGAAGATCATGAAGCCGATCTGGAACGCGGTTTTAAGCTCCGAAGTCACGAACGCCGGCACGAGGATGGTCAACGGCGCCTGATCCGGGGTGGCGATATCAGTGCGCTTGGACAGGCGCATGAACAGCTCCAGATCGCTGGTGCGGGTCTGGGCGAGCATGAAGTCCTTGATCGGCACTTGCGCCTTTAGCACGGCGTCCTGGGCGGTGAGCTTCTCCGCCAGGTACGGTTGCAAGGCATCGTTGTTCACCCGATCAAATACCGGCGCCATGATGAACATGGTCAGAAACAGCGCCATGCCAGTCAGGATCTGGTTCGACGGGGTTTGCTGCAGGCCCAGGGCCTGACGCAGGATCGAAAAGACAATGATGATCCGGGTGAAACTGGTCATCAGCATGACGAACGCCGGGATAAAGCTCAGCGCCGTCATGATCAGCAGGATTTGCAGGCTGACCGAGTATTCCTGTGCACCCTGCGCATTGGTGCCCAGGGTGATTGCCGGGATCGACAACGGATCGGCGGCGAACGCCAGCGGCGCCGCCAGCATCAGGGCCAGCGTCAAGACGATGCGTAGCGCACCCATTACTTCTTATCCTTCTGATCCTTGCCCAACAACTCCATCAGGCGCTGGGCAAACTCCGGGGTCGTTTTTTCAGTCGCACTCGGCACGTGCACCGGCTCCTTGAGCACATGCAACGCGGTGATGGTGCCAGGACTGAGGCCGAGCAGAATCTGCTCGTTGCCGACCTGCACCAGCATCAACCGGTCGCGAGGCCCCAAAGCGCGGGAACCGATGATCTCGATCACCTGCCCTTTGCCGGCGGGCCCGGCCTGCTGCACCCGGCGCAATAACCAGGCGAGGAAGAAGATCAACCCCAGCACCAGCAACAGGCCGAACACCAATTGCGTCAATTGCCCGGCCACGCCGTTGTTGACCACCGGCGCAGCCGTCGCCGCAGCCGTCGCGACCGGCTCGGCCGCCAGCACGCTGAATGGCAGCGCCAGCAACAACCCCAGAACCTTTTTCACTTAGCGCAGCTTCTTGATGCGTTCGCTTGGGCTGATCACGTCGGTCAGGCGAATGCCGAACTTCTCGTTGACCACAACCACTTCGCCGTGGGCGATGAGCGTGCCGTTGACCAGCACGTCCAGCGGCTCACCGGCCAGACGATCGAGCTCGATCACCGAACCCTGGTTGAGTTGCAGCAGGTTACGGATGTTGATGTCGGTGCTGCCGACTTCCATGGAAATCGACACCGGAATGTCGAGGATCACGTCCAGGTTCGGACCGTCGAGGGTCACCGGGTCGTTGTTTTTCGGCACACTGCCGAATTCTTCCATCTGCAGACGGTTGGACGCCGAGCCACCGGTATCAGCGGCCAGCAAAGCATCGATATCGTCCTGGCCGGCATCACCGGTTTCTTCCAGTGCAGCAGCCCATTCATCAGCCAGTGCCTGGTCGTCCTGGGCGTTCATATCGTCGTTCATCATGTGTCCTCGGCGTGCAACTCTTCAATCAGAAGCAGTCATTTGGCAAATAGGGGTTGGAGCGCCGGTCAACGGCGCTCGATCGGTTCGATCACTTGCAACGCGAGGTTGCCTTTGTGCGAACCCATCTTGACCTTGAACGCAGGCACGCCGTTGGCGCGCATGATCATTTCTTCCGGCATCTCGACCGGGATAATGTCTCCCGGCTGCATGTGCAGGATGTCGCGCAGGCGCAACTGACGACGGGCAACGGTAGCGCCAATCGGCACGTCCACGTCCAAAACGTCCTGGCGCAGGGCGTTGATCCAGCGCTCGTCCTGGTCGTCGAGGTCCGACTGGAAACCGGCGTCGAGCATTTCGCGCACCGGCTCGATCATCGAGTACGGCATGGTCACGTGCAGGTCGCCGCCACCGCCATCGAGTTCGATGTGGAACGTAGACACCACAATCGCTTCGCTCGGGCCGACGATGTTGGCCATGGCCGGGTTCACTTCCGAGTTGATGTACTCGAAGTTCACTTCCATGATCGCCTGCCAGGCTTCTTTCAAATCGACGAAGGCCTGCTCCAGCACCATGCGCACCACACGCAACTCGGTCGGGGTGAATTCACGCCCTTCGATCTTCGCGTGACGGCCATCGCCGCCGAAGAAGTTGTCCACCAGTTTGAACACCAGTTTGGCGTCGAGGATGAACAACGCGGTGCCGCGCAACGGCTTGATCTTGACCAGGTTGAGACTGGTCGGCACGTACAGCGAGTGCACGTATTCGCCGAACTTCATCACCTGCACACCGCCGACGGCAACGTCCGCCGAGCGGCGCAGCATGTTGAACATGCTGATGCGGGTGTAGCGGGCGAAACGCTCGTTGATCATTTCCAGGGTCGGCATGCGTCCGCGGACGATCCGATCCTGGCTGGTCAGGTCGTAACTTTTGACGCTGCCGGGTTCGGAAGCGGTATCGGTCTGTACCAGACCATCGTCGACGCCATGCAACAGCGCATCGATCTCATCCTGGGACAGCAGGTCCTGCACGGCCATGTCGTGTTCCTACTGCAGTACGAAATTAGTGAAAAGCAACTGTTCGATCACCACTTTGCCGAGCTCTTTCTGCGCCACTTCCTGCACGCTGGCGGTGGCCTTCTGACGCAACATCTCTTGGCCAACCGGCGTCGCGAGGGTAGCGAAATCCTGGCCCGAGAACAGCATGACGAGGTTATTGCGGATGACCGGCATGTGCACCTTGAGCGCCTCCAGATCGGCCTGGTTGCGGCCCAGCATGGTGATGCTCACCTGCATGTAGCGCTGACGACCGTTCTGGTTGTAGTTGGCGACGAAGGCCGGAGCCATGGGCTCGAAAATCGCCGGTTGCTTGCCGGTCGGGGCCGTTTCAGCCGCGACGGCAGGTTTGCTCTGGGCACTGTGCATGAAGTACCAGGTGGCCCCCACGGACAAACCGATCGCCAGCAGCACCGCCACCACGATCGCAATGATCAGCTTGAGTTTGCCTTTGGTTGCAGGGTCTTTTACCGCTGCTGCTGCTTCGCTCTTCGCCATGCCAATAATCCGTCACTATTCAGGTTTTCACAGTCGCACGGCAAGGCAAGAGCAAGTGTTATGCCAGAAGTGTCGGGGAAGGAGTCGAGGGAACGATCACAGGAGTTGAAGTAGTGGGGAATTAATGTAGGAGCGAGGCTTGCCCGCGAAGAAGCCGCAGCGGTTTATCGGTTAAAACGCATCACCGTTCTTCGCGGGCAAGCCTCGCTCCTACAGGGGTCAGGCGTAATAGTCGACGGCGCTGGAGCCGATGACGCTGGTGGTGCTGGCGGCTACTTCGGCAACGCTCGGCACAATCTCATCGTCCATGGCGTCCACCCGACCACCGCTGGCGCTGGTACGACCGCCCTGCCCCTGGCCTTGACCCTGCCAGCCACGGGACTGGTCGGATACGTTGACATCGACCTGGCCCATGCCCTGCTGCGCGAACATGTCCCGCAAACGATGCATTTGCCCGTCCAGTGCTTCGCGAACGCTGGGGTGAGCGCTCATGAACGTCACTTGGGTCTGCTGATCCGGCACCATGTTCACCCGAATATCCAGGCGCCCCAGTTCAGCCGGCTGCAATTGAATGTCGGCCGCCTTGAGATTGGCGCTCGACAGGTACATAACCCGGTTCACCACTTCCTCGGTCCAACCACTTTGATGCATGGCAATCGGCTGATTGACCGGCAGCGCATTAGCGGTTTTCGGCGTGGCAGCCTGGGTCAATGCCGCCAGACGACTGGCGAAATCATCAACACGGGTATCGCTGCTGGAGGACGTCAGGTCCTTGAGCCCTTCATTGATCAAACCACTGAATGCTTTGTCACCGCCCTGACTGGTGCTGTTCTTGTCGGCTTGCACGTCGAGCATGGTCGCCATGCCTGCGGCAAAGTTCTGCGCCGAGGTCAGATCGCCATCAGCGGAGGCCTGGGCGGGGGTCGCTTTGGGTTGAGCCTGGCTTGTGGCGGAAACGTGACCGCTTTGCTCCATGGCCATGCGCAAGGCTGGCAGCGCATCAAGGGGATCGGCCTCTGGATCGAAATCCGTGTCAGTGGTCGCGGCGACCTGGACCGGTGCGGCGGCCACAGCGGCGGCAATCGGCGCCTCGACTTGCGGTTGCGCGATAGCCACCGCGGGCGGCGCCTCTGGTGCCGGCGCGGGCGCCACCGGTTGAACGGCTTGCATCAGGGCTGGGTCCAGCGTCGGGTCAACCGGCGGAGTATCGACGGCGACCGGCGTATCGGCAGTATCGGCATCGCTATCGCTGGCGCTCTTGTCATCCGCTGAAGACGACGCCGGTTTGTCGGCGGGCAAGGATTTGCCGCTATCGGCAACGGCCTGGTCCGCAGCGGCAGGCTTATCCTGACTCACGTCCTTTTTGGCGGGGCTGTCCGGGGTCTTGTCCCGAGCCGGTTTGAGCGGCGCGTCAGCCAATACAGCAGGCTTTTTCTGAGCCTGATTGGCGAAGACATTGGCGAAGCTGGAGGCCTTATCCCCAGGCTCAGCGGCCACCACCGGGGTATTGGCAGGGACGGCTGGAGGCTTGGCCTTTGCAGTGGCCTGAAGAAGCGAGTTGGGGGTAACGGGCATGACGCGGTCTCCGCTGCACTGGGATCGTTTGTACAGTTGATCTAAGTATCTGCAAAGGTCGAGCCAGGTTTGCTCAATAGGCACATGTAGCGCCGGACGGTCGAGTTACTCCGCCAGGGAACGCTGACGCTCCGCTTCGTACAGCGGACGGACGATGGCGAATTCACCGTCAATTTCCCCGACCAGTTTTTCGATACCGGCGAGGCTTTTTTGCTTGGCGCGTTGCTCCAGCTCATTGCAAAGCTCGGCCAGGCGAATAGCCCCCATGTTGCTGCTGCTGCCCTTGAAACTATGGGCGGCATTCATGAGTTGCGCGGCATCTTCTGCCTTTCGCAGAACGCGCAAACGCTCTTCGGAGTCGGCGATGAAGGTATCCAGCAAGACCGGATACTCGTCCTCCATCACTTCCTGCAACGCACTCAGTACGTCGCGATCCAGATGTGTGTCAGCCACTTGTTCACTCCTTGATCAAGAATTCGCGGGATTATGCCAGAGCCTCCCAATAAAACTCCACGTGCGCACTACGACCATCGTCTGACCAGCTCGCCTTGCGGCTCAACTGGCGGATCAAACTGACACCGCGCCCGGACAGACGGACGCCGTCCACGGGCTGGGCCATCAATCGCGCCACATCAAAACCCTTGCCGCTGTCATCAACCCGAATCGTCAGGCAACCGCCCTCGCCCTTTGGCGTCACCTGCAAATGCAAGCGCACATAGCCGTCCTGCAGTTGATCGAGACGAGTGTTGCGTTCCTGGTAATAGCGCGCAAAACCTGAAGCATCGCGTTTGAGGCTGGAGTCCAGCCCCAGCACACCATGCTCCAGGGCATTGGAATACAGCTCGGCCAGAACACTATACAACGCGCCGCTTTGCGCTCGCAGCCCATGGACTTCAAGCAGCAATTGCAACAGATATGGCAGCGGGTTGAAGCGCTTGAGGGTGGCGGCGCGAAACTCGAAACTCACCGACCAGTCCAGCGGGCAGGATTGACCGCTATCGGAATACACCAGCGCCGGCGGGCTCAATTGCGCCGCGTCCAGCAGCCTGACTTCGACCATGCTCACATCGTCCCGGGCCTCGCCACGGAAGTCGCGCAGGGCTTGCTCGATCTCTTCGAACAGCGCATCCGGCTGGCGGTTGGCGGTAAACACCTGCTCCAGACGCTCCACGCCAAACAATTGCTCGCTGGCATCACAGGTGTCGATCACCCCGTCGGACAACACGAACACCCGATCGCCGACCGCCATCGGAAACACTTCCGTGCGATCGTCAAACGTTTGCGGGCTCAATACCCCCAGGGGCAAATGCCGTGCTGTCAGCGGTGTGCGCTCGCCAGTGGCGTTGCTGTGCAGGTACCCGTCCGGCATCCCGCCATTCCAGACTTCCACCGAACGACGCTGGAAGCTCAGGCACAGCAGGGTCGCGCAGCAGAACATGTCCACCGGCAAGATGCGCTTGAGCTTGGCATTCATCTCTCGCAGGGTTTCGGACAAACCGTAGCCCTTGGCGGTCATGCCGTAGAACACTTCTGCCAGGGGCATCGCGCCAACGGCGGCCGGCAAGCCATGGCCGGTGAAATCGCCCAGTAGCACATGCATGTCGCCGGCCGGGGTAAACGCAGCCAGCAACAGATCACCATTGAACAGTGCATAGGGAGATTGCAGGTAACGGATGTTCGGCGCATTCAGGCAGCCGGAGTGAGCCACCTTGTCGAACACAGCCTTGGCCACACGCTGTTCGTTGAGCAAATAGTCGTGGTGCCTGGCGATCTGGTCACGCTGCTCGAGCACGGTGGCCTGCAAGCGCCGCAAACGGTCCATCGCCTTGATCTTGGCGCCGAGGATTACCTGGTTGTAGGGTTTTGCCAGAAAGTCGTCACCGCCAGCCTCCAGACAACGGGCCAGGGCTTCGCTTTCGGTCAGCGACGTCAGGAAGATGATTGGCACCAAGGTTTCGCCAGCCAGCGCCTTGATCTGCTGCGCCGCCTCGAAACCATCCATCACCGGCATCATCGCGTCCATCAACACCAGTTGCGGGCGCTGCTGACGGAATGCTTCGACCGCCTCGGCACCGTTGCCGGCCGTCAGTACTTCATGACCCTGACGCCGGACGATACTCGACAGCAGCATACGATCGGCCGCACTGTCTTCGGCGATCAGGATCGTCAGCGGTTCAAACAACGATTGCATGGCGATTACGCCACGTCGAAGATTTGTTCAAAGTTGGAGATCGCCAGTATCTTGCGAACATCGGCGTTGGCGTTGGTCAACGTGATCTCGGCATTCTCGCCACCGGCGTGATCACGCAGCAGCAACAACATGCCGAGCGCCGAACTGTCGAGGTAAGTGGCGTCCTTCAGGTTGACTTCGAAGGACTCGGGTTTTGGCTGAAGATTTTCGTAGGACTCGCGAAATTCCTGATGCTTGGCAAAATCGAATCGTCCTCTGATCGAAATCGTCAGCTTTTGCCCATCTTGGGAGACTTCTGTAACGACTGACATTTAACGGCTTCCTTGTCATTGGCGAACATGCGTGTACAAGGTTTAGCACCTGCCGGGGGCGGGGGCAAGGCGGGAAGTGTCTGTGAATCGACACATTCTCGGTGAATGTGAGGGCCTCTTCGCGAGCAAGCTCGCTACCACAAGGGATCTGCGTGGCTGATCTGACTTAATAAGGATCCTGACGCGGCAACCGCTGGGACAATTCATCCAGCAACTTCTGTTCACGCCGATCTTCAAGCTTGCGTGCTTCGTCCATGTATCGCTGGACCAACTTACGCAAACCTTCAACCCGGGCAAATGCCTCCTGCCAGGACTCGCGCGCCTTGTTCAGGTTGTTTTGGTGCCAGACCAGGCTCTGTCGCTGCTGATCGATGGCCGTGCCCAGTTGCGCCAGGAAGCCTTGATAACCCAGCAGCCACTGGCCGGAAACACCACTGCTGCCGCGCACGATCCATTGTTCCTGGTAATCAAGGCGAAAGGCTTCAAGGTCGGCGAGTTTGCTTTCAGCCAGACGAACCTGACCCTGAAAGTGCCCCAGACGCTGGACCGCGGCTTTCTCGGCCTTTTCGGCCATTTCCACCACCGGTGCCAGACGCCCTGCGCGACTCTGGGCCATGGCCGGTTAACCGCCGGCCGCAGGGGCGAAGATCGTACCGAGGTAGGCTTCGCTCTCGCCCAGGCTGATGCTGTCGTTCAGGCCCTGGCGCAGGTAGCGGACCAATTGTGGCTGCAGCGAGATTGCCAGGTCGGTTTCCCGATCGCCGCCGGCCACGTAGGCACCGACGCTGATCAAGTCGCGACTCTGCTGGTAACGCGACCACAACTGCTTGAAATACTGGGCACGCATCATGTGTTCCGGCGTGACCACCGACGGCATGACCCGGCTGATGGAGGCTTCGATGTCGATGGCCGGGTAATGCCCCTCCTCGGCCAGGCGCCGGGACAATACGATGTGCCCGTCGAGCACCCCTCGCGCAGCATCGGCGATCGGGTCCTGCTGGTCATCGCCTTCGGACAGAACGGTGTAGAACGCGGTGATCGAACCGCCGCCCTTCTCGGCGTTACCGGCCCGCTCCACCAGTTTCGGCAACTTGGCGAACACCGAGGGCGGATAACCCTTGGTCGCTGGCGGCTCGCCGATGGCCAAGGCGATTTCCCGCTGGGCCTGGGCGAAACGGGTCAGCGAATCCATGAGCAACAGGACGTTCTTGCCCTTGTCGCGAAAATACTCAGCGATGCGCGTGCAATACATCGCGGCGCGCAGGCGCATCAGCGGCGCATCGTCCGCCGGCGAGGCGACGACGACTGAACGCTTGAGCCCTTCTTCACCGAGGATGTGCTCGATGAACTCTTTAACTTCGCGACCCCGCTCACCGATAAGTCCGACCACGATAATGTCGGCCTCGGTAAAGCGGGTCATCATGCCCAGCAGCACCGACTTACCGACACCAGTACCGGCGAACAGGCCGAGACGCTGGCCGCGACCGACCGTCAACAAACCATTAATGCAGCGAATTCCCACGTCCAGCGGTTCGCTGATGGGATGGCGCTTGAGCGGGTTGATCGTCGGGCCGTCCATCGGCACCCAGTCTTCAGCTTTCATCCCGCCCTTGCCGTCGAGCGCGCGGCCAGCGCCATCGAGCACCCGACCGAGCATGCTCATGCCCATCGGCAAGCGCCCGGTATCGGCCATCGGCACCACACGCGCACCCGGCGCAATGCCGGCGACGCTGCCGACCGGCATCAGGAAGACTTTACTGCCAGAGAAGCCCATAACCTCGGCTTCGACCTGCACCGGATGGTAACTGTCGTCATTGATGACCATGCAGCGACTGCCCATGGCGGCGCGCAAGCCTTCGGCTTCAAGGGTCAGGCCGACCATGCGCAGCAGGCGACCTTCAAGGATCGGTGCGCCCGCCAGTTCCGTGGCCTCGGCATAGCCGCCCAGGCGCTTGGCGAAACTGGTGCGGTCAAGGCGCATCGGGGGTGTCCAACTCTGGCGGCAACTCCGATTCTGGCGCGGCCGCAGGCTTGGCTTCGGTGGGCAGTTCAAGGCTCATGTCCGGCTCGGCCGGGTGCAGGGCTTGTTCATGCAACTGATCGAACAGCTTATCCATGACCCGGGCAACGCGGGTTTCGACGGTGGCGTCGATGCGACTGTGTTCGGTTTCAACCCGGCAACCGCCGGGCAACAGCGCCTCGTCCTCGACGATGCGCCAGGTTTCTTCATGGCGCTCGCGCAGGGCTTTGACCTGTTCGAAATCCTGGGGATTGATGTACAGCCGCACATTGCCCACGCCCAGCGGCAACAGCTTGAGAGCTTCGCGCATGACGCTTTCGATCTGCGTGGAGTCGATGGCCAGTTCGCGCTGAATCACCTGTTTGGTGATGTGCTGCACGAGGTCGACCAGCGACTTTTCGATCTGCGAATCTTGCTCGGCGATGGGCTCGAACAGGTGCCCCATCAGTTGTTCCAGGCTGGCGATCTTGGCGGCCAGGGCCACGTCGGCTTCCTGGCGGACCTTAAGCGTGGTGCTGTGGAAACCTTCTTTCTCGCCCGTGGCGAAGCCTTCGTTATAGGCCTCCTGACGGATGCTTTCGAGTTCTTCGAGGGTCAGTGGCTGGACTTCTTCCAGCGGCACTTCTTCCATTTCCGGCGGTTCGGGCTCGGGTTCCGGCTCGGGCTCGGGCACATGCGGGTCGAAGCTGGGCAACGACCACACGTCGAAACCACTGACCCCGGTGCCACGGATCAGGTCGGTGTTGGACTCATCATGTTTGGACGACATAGTGACCTTAGATCATCTCTTCGCCGCCCTTCCCGCCGAGAACGATTTCTCCGGCTTCGGCCATACGGCGGGCAATGGTGAGGATTTCTTTCTGCGCGGTTTCCACGTCGCTGACACGCACCGGGCCTTTGGCCTCGAGGTCGTCGCGCAACAGTTCGGCCGCTCGTTTGGACATGTTCTTGAAGATCTTTTCCTTGACGCCTTCGTCCGAACCCTTGAGGGCCAGCACCAGCACGTCGGAAGACACTTCGCGCAGCAACGCCTGGATGCCGCGGTCGTCGACATCGGACAAGTTGTTGAACACGAACATGAGGTCTTCGATCTGACCGGACAGGTCTTCGTCGACTTCGCGGATCGAGTCCATCAGTTGACCTTCGATCGAGCTGTCGAGGAAGTTCATGATGTCGGCCGCACGCTTGATGCCACCCAGGGTGGTGCGCGAGGCATTCGAGTTGCCGGAGAACTGCTTCTCGAGAATCTGGTTGAGTTCTTTCAGGGCCGCTGGCTGCACGGTGTTCAACGACGAGACGCGCAGGATGATGTCCAGACGCACCTTGTGGTCGAAGTTGCCCAGCACTTCGCCGGCCTGATCCGGGTCGAGGTACGCCACGACGATCGCCTGGATCTGCGGGTGCTCGTAACGGATCACGTCGGCGACGGCGCGCGGTTCCATCCACTTCAGGCTGTCGAGGCCGCTGGTGTTGCCGCCCAACAGGATGCGGTCGATCAGGCCGTTGGCCTTGTCTTCGCCCAGGGCCTGAGTGAGCATTTTGCGCACGTAGTCGTCGGAGCCGACGCCCAGGCTGGTCTGGTCGCCGACGATGTCGACGAACTCGCTCATCACCTGCTCGACCTGCTCACGGTGCACGTTACCCATTTGCGCCATGGCCACACCCACACGCTGGACCTCTTTAGGCCCCATGTGGCGCAGCACTTGGGCGGCGTCAGTCGAACCCAGGGACAGCAGCAGAATCGCGGCTTTATCGACCCGGGACAGTTTGGCGACAGCGGCTCGGTTATCACTCATCTGCGTTAATCCACTCTTTCACGACCTGGGCCACACGACCCGGATCTTCTGCCACCAAACTTTTGATTGCATTCAACTGTGCGTCATAGCCTTCGCTCGGGCTCGGCAGCAGGATGCTTTGCGGACCGCCGAGGCTGACGCGGTCGTTGGCCAGTTCGCCGTCCAGGCCGCCCATGCCACCCAACTCGACGTCGCTGCCCAGGCCAGCAAGCTGTTTGCCTTTGCCGCCACCGGTGATGTTGTTGAGCACCGGACGCAGCACGCCGAACACCAGCACCAGGATGAACAACACACCCAGCACTTGTTTGACGATGTCCCAGAACCAAGGCTGCGAGTAGAACGGAATATCGGCAATCACTTCGCCGCGCTCGGCGGAGAACGGCATGTTGATCACGCTGACGCTGTCGCCACGGCTGGCGTCGAAACCGACGGCGTCCTGGACCAGGCGAGTGAAGCGCGCCAATTCGTCGGCGCTCCATGGCGCACGAGTCGTTTCGCCGTTGGCCGCGTTGATCTTGACCTGGTCATCTACCACCACAGACACCGACAGGCGATTCAAACGGCCCTGTTGCTGTTTGGTGTGGCTGATGGAGCGATCAAGCTCGAAGTTCTTGGTGGATTGTTGACGCTTGTCTGCCGGGTAAGGTGCAAGCATAGGCTGGCCGGTGGCCGGGTCCATGATTTGCTGACCATTGGCATCCAGCAACGGCTGACCTGGCTGCACCATGCCGGCCGACGCAGTAGCGCCACCGGTGGTTTGCGGCGCCGAGGCTGGCGACGGCGGCTGGTTGCTCAGGGCACCCGGCACGCCTTGCGGGCCATTGCTGGCGGTACGTTGTTCAGAAGTCGATTGCTCGCTGCGCAGCGCCGGTTGGTCCGGGTTGAACTGCTCGGAGGTCGACTCGATGGCACTGAAATCCACGTCGGCCGAGACTTCGGCTTTATAGCGGTCGTTGCCCAGCACCGGTTGCAGGATGTTGTGCACGCGCTGGGTCAGCATGCTTTCCATGCGGCGGCTGTAATCGAATTGCTTGCCGGCCATGGTCAGTTCGGAGTTCTCCGCCTGATCGGACAGCAGGTTGCCCTTCTGGTCGACGACGGTGATCTGCGACTTGCTGAGTTCGGGAACGCTGGTGGCGACCAGGTTGATGATCGCCAATACCTGGCCTGGCTCCAGGGAGCGGCCGGAATACAGTTCAACCAGGATCGACGCACTTGGCTTGCGCTCATCACGCACGAACACCGAGCTTTTCGGAATCGCCAGGTGCACACGGGCACCCTTGACGTTGTTCAGGCTGGAAATGGTGCGAGCCAGTTCGCCTTCGAGGCCGCGACGATAACGGGTCGCCTCCATGAACTGGCTGGTCCCCAGGCCCTGGTCCTTGTCGAGGATTTCAAAACCGATGTTGCCGTCGCTGGGAGTGACACCAGCCGCTGCGAGCTTGAGCCGCGCACGGGACACATCATCGGCCTTGACCAGCAAGGCACCGGAGTTGGGTTCAACGGTGTAAGGAATGTCAGCGGCGGCCAGGGTTTCCATGACCTGCTTGGCGTCCATACCGGCAAGACTGCCGTACAGAGGCCGGTAGTCCGGCTGCTGCGACCACAACACTACGGCAAAGCCAATCGCCACGCTTGCAGCCAGGCCGACCAACAGGCCCACCTGACGCAACATGGTCATCTCGGAGAGGTTTTCCAGGAAGGACAACCCGAACAGCGGCGGTTTGCCGTCTATTGGAGTGGCCTTGGCCGGAACATTATCGGCGACTGCTTCTGCCATGACTCAATCTCGTCCTTAAACCGGCATCTGCATGATGTCTTGGTAAGCCTGAACCAGCTTGTTACGCACTTGGGTCAACGCCTGGAAAGACACGCTGGCCTTCTGCGAGGAAATCATCACATCCGTCAGATCAACGCCGCTCTTGCCAATTTCAAAGGCACTGGACAGCTGATTCGACGCCTGCTGGGTGTCGTTCACTTTATTGACGGCCTGACCGAGCATGTCGGCAAAGCTGCTGCCACCCAGTTCGGGAACAGCGGCAGTCGATTTTGGCGCAGACATGGCATCCATTTGCATGGAACGCATGTCCAACATCAATCGATTAAATTCAATACCTTGGCTCATGGTCTACTCTCTCTGGCGACCCGCAATTTTTTGACACTCACTCGGCGGGTACTGAGGTGTTAGCAACAAGGGTGCCAGCTCCGTGGCATTGCTTCACAAAAGCCGTCCGGGCCGTGAATCACTGCAAAACCATTGTGGGGGCGGGCTTGCCCGCGAAGAGGGAGTGTCAGTCGACATTTGTGTACCTGACACACCGCCTTCGCGAGCAAGCCCGCTCCCACAGTTGGATCAGGTAGCAAACAAATACGCTTCCACATCCATTCCGGCATCGCGCATTTGCGCCAGCTTGTAGCGCAAGGTGCGAGGGCTGATACCCAGGCGCTCGGCAGCCTCTTTGCGACGGCCGCGCTCGGCGCGCAAGGTGTCGATGATCATTTGGAATTCATGACGGCGCAGGTCGTCGCCCAGGGCGCTGGCCGATTCAGCCTCGACCTCCACGACCCGCACAGGCGCGGTGGCCAATATCGGCAACGGCGCACAAGCGACCGGCCCCGACAGGCAGAAATCCTGCGGCTGAATCAAACCGCCCTGCTGCAGAATCAGCGCGCGCTGGATCGCGTTATCCAGCTCGCGAACATTGCCCGGCCACGGATAACCGATCAGACACGCCTGCGCCTCGGGCGAGAGTCTGGCCGCCGCATGCTTCATTTTATTGACGTGTTTGGTCAGCAGGCGCTCAGCCAGCGGCAGGATGTCGGCGGTTCGCTCGCGCAGCGGACGCCAGGCGAGTGGAAAAACTGACAGCCGATAGTAAAGGTCTTCACGAAAACGCCCCGCCGCCACTTCGCCCGCCAAGTCACGGTTGGTGGTGGCCACGACCCGGATATCTAGGGTGATCGGTTTGCGCGCGCCAACGCGCTCGACTTCCCGCTCCTGCAACACGCGCAGCAACTTGGCCTGCAGGCCCATGGGCATTTCGGAAATCTCGTCGAGCAAGATGGTCCCGCCATCGGCCTGTTCAAACTTGCCGGCCTGGGCCGCGATGGCCCCCGTGAACGAGCCTTTCTCGTGACCGAACAGCGTGGCCTCAAGCATGTTGTCGGGGATCGCCGCGCAGTTGATCGCGATGAACGGCTGGCTGGCGCGATGGGAGTGCTGATGAATGTAGCGCGCCAACACTTCCTTGCCGGTGCCGGACTCGCCGGAAATCAACACGGTCGAATCACTGCGCGCAACTCGCGCCGCCAGCTCCAGCAATTGCGCACTGGCCGGTTCGAAGGCAATCGGCCCCTCGCCGTCGGTGGCGCCAAGACTGCCTAAGGCATGACGCGCCACCAGGTCGAGCAAGGCCTTTGGCTCGAACGGCTTGACCAGATAATCCGCCGCGCCCTGGCGCATGGCATCGACTGCCCGCTCCACGGCGCCGTGCGCCGTCATCAGCAGCACCGGCAATTGCGGCTGACGAGCCCGCAGCAACCCGAGCAATTGGTGCCCGTCCATGCCCGGCATGTTGACGTCACTCACGACCAGATTGAACGCCTCGACGCCGACTGCCGCCAATGCCTCCTCTGCCGAGCCGACGGCCTTGAAGTCATGCCCCGCGAGCAGCAGCGTATCCGCCAGTGCCTCCCGCAGCGAGCGATCATCCTCGACCAATAAAACCTTGATTGCCATGTCCTTCACTCCGCATCCAATGCGCTGGAAAACAACGGCAGGGACACTAGCGCACAGGTGCCGCGACCGAGCCGTGAGCGCAACAGCAATTCTCCCTGATGGGCGCGTGCCACCGCCTTGACCACGGTCAGGCCCAGCCCGGTTCCAGTGGTCTTGGTGGTAAAAAATGGCTCGCCCAGGCGCGCCAGCACCGTGTCATCGATCCCGCTACCGCTATCGCTTACACACAGGCGCAGGTTGTTGCCACGGGTATAAAGGTGAACCTTCAGGCGTACTGCACCGTTACTGGCCTGAATTGCATTCTCGATCAAATTCAGAATCGCCCCGACCAGGGTGTCGCGGTTGCACAGCAGCTCCCCGGCATGACTGTCGCATTGCCAGCGGATTGGCAGTTCCTGAACATGGGTCAGCGCCGCCGCCTGCAGCGACTGCATCAGTTCTTTGGGGGTGACGCGATTGGTCAACGGCAGTTCGCCACGGGCGAATACCAGCATGTCGCGCACTTGGTGTTCCAGCTCATGCAGGCGTTCTTTCAAGCGGCCGGCAAATCGTTGCTGGGTGGCGACCGGCAACTCTTGCTCAGTCAAATGACTGGCGTACAGCAGAGCAGCGGAAAGTGGTGTGCGAATCTGATGCGCCAGCGAGGCCACCATGCGCCCCAGGGACGACAAGCGTTCATGGCGCGCCAGTTGACCTTGCAGTTGACGGGTTTCAGTCAGGTCATTGAGCAACACCAACTGACCAGGCTCGGCATCCAGCGAACGGGTGGCGATCGACAGGCGCCGACCGTCCTTGAGGGAGATTTCATGACCGTCGTCTTCACGGGGCGCGAAGCAGCGGGCAATCACCTGGCGCCACAGCTCGCCTTCGAGCGGCAAGCCGAGCAGCTCGCAGGCCGCCGGGTTAGCCTCACGCACCATGCCGTGGGCGTCGATAACAATGACGCCGCCGGGTAACAGATCAAGGAGGTTTTGCAGCCGGTTGGCCAGGCGTTCTTTTTCCGCCAGCTCCTGCATGCGCTGAGCACTGACCACCGCCAGCTCGCCCTTGAGCTCGGTGACCCGGGCTTCGAGCATGCTGTAAGAGTCAGTCAATTGGCTCGACATCTGGTTGAACAGGGCAAACGCCTGCTCGAGGCCGAGTCGGCTTGCCTGCTCTACGGACGACGGTTGCCCCGGAGCGTCAAGGGCAGAAGACATCTGGGCGGCTTGGGGCATCGTGCTCTCTCGCTTGGCTGACCGTCAGTGAAACGGAACGTTGCGAGGGATGTAGCAATACCCGTGCCGAAAAAAAACCGCTTAAAAATTAATGGCTTGAAAAACAGGCGTCAATCATCCGCCTGTTCATCACCATCACGACGACTCATACCGTACTTGCGCATCTTCTCCACCAGGGTGGTGCGGCGAATACGCAGGCGTTCGGCGGCGCGCGCCACGATGCCATTGGCATCATCCAGCGCCTGCTGAATCAACCCTTGCTCCAGACCACCGAGATAGTCCTTCAGGTCCAGGCCTTCAGGCGGCAGCAGTGCATTGGCGCTGAAGTCCGGGGTATGCCCGTTGATGGCCACCCGCTCTTCCAGATCGCTGCGCAGGCTGTCGACCAGTTGTTCGTCTTCGTCATCGACGTAGCGGAATTTCTTCGGCAACTCGACCACGCCGATCACCCCGTACGGGTGCATGATCGCCATGCGCTCCACCAGGTTGGCCAGCTCACGAACGTTGCCCGGCCAGCCGTGACGGCACAGGGACATGATCGCTGCCGAATTGAAACGGATCGAACCACGCTTCTCGTGCTCCATGCGCGAGATCAACTCGTTCATCAGCAGCGGGATGTCTTCGACACGCTCGCGCAACGGCGCCATCTCGATCGGGAACACGTTCAGGCGATAGTAGAGGTCTTCGCGGAAGGTGCCGATCTCGATCATGCTTTCGAGATTCTTGTGGGTCGCCGCGATGATGCGTACATCGACGCTCTGGGTCTTGTTGCTGCCCACGCGTTCGAAGGTGCGCTCTTGCAGGACACGCAGCAGCTTGACCTGCATCGGCAACGGCATATCGCCGATTTCGTCGAGGAACAGCGTACCGCCATTGGCCAGTTCGAAACGCCCGGCGCGGCTGGTGATCGCACCGGTGAAGGCGCCCTTCTCGTGGCCGAACAGTTCGCTCTCCAGCAACTCGGCCGGGATCGCCCCGCAGTTGACTGGAACGAACGGCGCGTCACGCCGCTTGGAGTGATAGTGCAGGTTACGCGCGACCACTTCCTTGCCGGTGCCGGACTCGCCGAGGATCAGCACGCTGGCATCGGTGTCGGCCACTTGCTGCATCATCTGACGCACGTGCTGAATCGCCCGACTGGTGCCGACGAGGCTGCGGAACAGATTGGGTTCACGGTGACGACCGCGCTCGCGGGCCTGGTCGTACATCTCGCGATAGACCTGGGCACGGTGCAGGGAGTCGAGCAGCTTGCTGTAACTAGGCGGCATTTCGAGGGTCGAAAGCACCCGGCGACGCTGGTCGTCCGGCAGGTCAACGGAAGAATTATCGCCCATTAGCAAAACCGGAAGGAACTCATCCCAGGTTGAGAGTGTCTTTAACAGGCCCAAAAGCGCACCAGGAGCACTGACCGTCCCGATAAGTACGCAAATGACTTCACGACTTGATGACAACGAGCCGACCGCCTGCTGCCAGTCATGGCTGCCGCAGGGTAAATTTTCTTCACCGAGAAAATTTAAAATCACCGCCAAATCGCGGCGACGGACGCTATCGTCATCAATCAGCAGAATTTTGGTTTCACGCCACATGCAATAGCAACTTCCCTAGTCAACTCAATGCCCGAAATGAGGGGGCAAGCTAGACGCTTGCAGACACGTTATGCCTGTAGACGCCTGAAATCTGGAACCAGCCACTAGTTAAGTCAAAAAACCGTGCACAGTCAAATTTATGGCGCACTATGTTTGGATTAACCGCGGATTAACCAAACAGATGGTAAACCTTTGCGGCATTCTGTGCTTGGTGGATCTGAGACATCTCATCGACTATCGCCTGCCTTTCCCCTATCGCCACCTCAAGAAGCTCCTTGTAGACCCCCAGCAGCTCCTCAAGATTGGCGCGCAATGCCACCTCGTCCAATGAAGCTTCACTCAAGACATCTTCCATGCAGGAACGGCAATCCAGGTCCAATTGACCGATAGCCTCCCAGTTGCGCTCGGCCAGTGCACCGACCAGCGCTTCGCGGGTTTGTTCGATTCGCTGCAATACAAGACTCATGATGATCTCCTTAAAACTGCGGACCAGGCGCGGCGATGGCATCCCAGCCTTCTTTTACCGTGCGCAGCAGACCAGCGACTTCATCGAGAATCCGCGGATCGCTCTTGATGTTCGCCTCGGCGAGGCGCTTCATCATGTAAGCGTAGAGACGGTCGAGCTCACCGACGGTATCGGCGGCTTTTTCCAGATCCAGGCCTTCACGCAAGCCACCAATGATGCCGATGGCCTTGCTGATCGACGTTCCTTTACCAGGAATGTCCTTGCGCTCCATCGCGCCTTTGGCCTGAGCAATGCGATCCAGGCCGCCTTCCATCAGCATTTGCACCAGACGGTGCGGACTGGCTTCGGACGTCTGGGCTTGCGCCCCAACCTTCTGATATTGCCGAAGGGCTAACATCGGATTCATGTTCTACCTCATTGCCACTCAATGACTCGTATGACCAGTGTATCGTCTGCGAGCCTGAAAACTTTAGATCAGAAGACAAAAACCCGGCGCACGCCTGAAAGCGAAGCCGGGTTTTTGTCGTCAGCCCATGACTACTTGGCGGACTGCTGAGCGTTCAACGACGCAAAGAAACCAGTGATGTTGCTGGCGGTGGCCTTCATCTGGCCGACCAACAGGTCCA
This sequence comes from Pseudomonas sp. 5Vm1k, assembly GCF_056161485.1. Classification (NCBI taxonomy): domain Bacteria; kingdom Pseudomonadati; phylum Pseudomonadota; class Gammaproteobacteria; order Pseudomonadales; family Pseudomonadaceae; genus Pseudomonas; species Pseudomonas sp. 5Vm1k. Next base: position 106,041 of record NZ_JBSPCZ010000005.1, on the reverse strand, counting down.
TTGCGTTGTACTTGGCAGTCAGGGACGCCGTAAGGTTGGTCACGCGCAGGTCCAGTGCCGTCTGCTGAGTGCTCAGGTCCTTCTGGACCTTGCTCAGGCTGGTGTTGCGCTGATCGAGAATGCCGCCGGTCTGGGAGTACGGTGTGATCGCCGCCGACATGCGCGCCAGCAGGCCATTTTTTGCGTCAGTGCCGGTGAACAGGTTCTGTACCGAACTGCTCATCCCCGGGGTTGCCATCGCCTTGGCGTACTTGGTCGCATCAATGGTCAACGTACCGGTCTTCTGATCGGTCTGGATACCCAACTGCGACAGCACCGACAATTGACCGCCCGCCCCCGGAGCAACCAGCTCATTGCGCACGGCAGTGATCAGGTTACGTGGCAGGGAGTCACCGGTCATGGCCGCGCCGATGGTCGGATTGCCCTCATCATCCAGGCTAGGCTTGGTGAGCGTGGTCAGAGTGTTGATCACGGTGTTGTAGGCATCGACGAACGACTGCAACGACGTCTTCAGGCCATCTGTGTTGGTGCCGACGCTGACCGTAACCGGTGTGGCATTGGCCGCTACCAGGGTCATGTTGAGACCACCGACCGCCTGGCTGATCGTGTTGCTTTTGCTGGTGACGGTCAAACCATCGATCGTGACCTTGGCATCCGTGGCCAAACCACCGATGTTGCCGGAAGCACCGGCAGCTGGAGTGTTCCCCAGGCTGTTGGTGCCATCGATTTCCAGGCCGGCAATACCGCTGACGCTCAGGTCAGAGCCTGCGCCCGTCACCGTAGAACCAATCACCAATCGTGAACCATTGGCATCGGTCACGATGTTGGCGCTGATGCCTTTGCTTTGCAGCGTGGTGTTGATCGCGTCACGAGTGGTCTGCAGGGTGGCGCCTGCAGCAATGGTCACCGGGTAATCAATACCATTTTGACTGATTTTCAACGTACCAGTCGGAATGGCACTGGTGGCTCCGCCGGCAAATGCCGCACTGGCCACTTTCGAGCCGGTTGCCAGGTTGTTTACTACAACGCTATAGCTACCGTTTACCGCCGTGTTATCCGAGGTGACAGTCAATGTCGTTGGTGCGCTCGACGTCGCGGTAAAACCGGAAAACGCAGGCGCGTCTTTTTTGCCCAGGTTGGTCATTGCGGTCTGGAACGCTGCCAGAGCCGACTTCAACGAACCGGTTGCAGAAATCTTGGCCGTGTTGATAGTCGTCTGATTGGTGATCAGCGTCTGTTTGGCCGATTTGTCGGAGTTGACCAGCGCGGTCACGATCGCACCGATGTCGAGACCGGACCCTAGACCCGAACCCGGTAGAATTGGACTTGCCATGTGCATCTCCCTATCTATGTGTCGCCGGTCTTTTGACCACTATGCGCGGTCAATGATCGTACAAACACGTTTCATGCCAGTGTCAGGCTTTGGCATCGAACAAAACATTACTGGCGTTGTGCAGGCTTTCAGCCAGTTTCATCGCTTCGGCCGACGGAATCTGTCGAATCACTTCACCGGATTCGCTGGCAATCACCTTGACGATGACTTTGCCGGACGTTTCGTCGATAGAAAATTCGAGGTTACGCTTGACCGACTGAACAAACTTTTCGATCTCCTGAACGGCCATTTTCAACTTATCCGAGTTGTCCGAAGTGTCCGAGTTGTCTGAATTCGAGCTTTTTGCAGTTGCCGCGACAGCCTGGGGAACTTCGGTGCGAGGCGCATCCGCCGGCTTATCGGTAGTGCTGACCGCCGGTTTCGGGGCCGGGTAAGACAAGTTCAGCTTCACGCTCATGTCCATGACCATCACCTCTTAACCTTTTAAACGGAAAAAGCGAGAGAGCACGCAAGCGCACTCCCCCGCCAAAACTCAATCCGATATTACTGAAGCAGTTTCAGTACAGCGGATGGCAGCTGGTTAGCCTGGGCCAGAACAGCGGTGGAAGCTTGTTGCAGAGTTTGCTGTTTGGTCAGGTTAGCGGTTTCTGCGGCGAAGTCGGTATCTTGTACGCGACCTTGAGCAGCAGTAACGTTTTCAGTGATGTTTTGCAGGTTGGAGATGGTGCTGGTCAGACGGTTTTGCGAAGCACCCAGGTTTGCACGGGTTGCACCGATGGCAGCGATTGCAGCGTCGATTGCGGTGATCGCGTTATCGATGTTGGTTGCAGCGGAGCCAGCACCCGAAACAGCGGTAGTACCGGTCAGAGCTACAGTACCGCTACCTACCGACAGGCTGACGGCGTCGAACTTGGAGCTCAGGGTCAGGTCGATGTGGTTGGCGGTACCAGTGTTGGAACCAACCTGCAGGGTCATGGTGCCAGCCGAACCGTCCAGCAGTTGCTTGCCGTTCAGGTTGGTCGAAGCCGCGATACGAGTCAGTTCGTCAGACATCTGAGCGAATTCAGCGTTGGTTGCGGTCTGGTCAGCAGTGCCGTTGGTGCCGTTACGTGCTTGTACAGCCAGTTCACGCATACGTTGCAGAATGTTGGTGGATTCTTGCAGAGCGCCTTCAGCGGTCTGAGCCATCGAGATACCGTCGTTGGCGTTTTTAACCGCAACGTTCTGACCGCGAATCTGCGAGGACATACGGTTGGAGATCTGCAGGCCGGCAGCGTCGTCTTTAGCGCTGTTGATTTTCAGGCCGGAAGAAAGACGAGACATCGAAGTCGACAGAGCGTCGGAAGCGCGGTTCAGGTTTTTCTGAACGTTCAACGACGTGGTGTTGGTGTTTACTGTTAAAGCCATGACGAATTCCTCGTTGGTTGGGTACTGCGGCTTCCGGCCCTGGCAACCGCCGGGTATGGCCTAGAGAACCTTCGTAATAGTTATCGTCGGGAATGCAGGTTGCTTGAGGGCTTTTTAAAAAAATATTGCCATCACACTGCCACCCCCTAGAAAACAAAGGCTTAGCGGCCCCCTGCCACCCGAAAAATGACGCCATAAAACCGTCCGACACCCAAACATCCCAACCAGAGCCGTCGCCTGCCTTTCAGACCTGAACGTTTTCCAGCAAATCCACCGCTTCATATTCCATAAAGTCGGCGAGCCCCAACCAATCCTGGCGTTCCTGGCAGGCCAGCATTTGCGTGAGCACCTGCGCCCACTTCAGTTGCACATCTTGAGGCGCGGTCAATAACAAGCGCTGCGCCTCATCGAATACATCGACCATGGTCAATGCCGCCTCGACATCCCGGCCCAGACGAAACAACCCCGCACATTGCCGGCATTCATTGATGCATTGCGAAAGCTCACTCATTGCACGAATTCCCGATTGAACTGTGTGCCGGCGATCATGGCGCCCGCCCGGCTGCTGTTAAAGAAACTCACCTCGGGGTGACCGGCGATGTATCGCTCCAGCTCACACAGGTAGCTGCGGAAATTCAACTGCGTCCTGACCCGCTCGCCATGCCCGTCGCGCACCCAGTGCCGGGCCAGGTTCACCCCAGGCCCCAGATCACCGTCACCCCAGCCGGCATGGGTCTTGTTCATCGGGAAGGCAAAGTCGGCGCCAAACAAGGTAATGCGCTCGGCGCCCATCTTCACGGCCAGATCCACCGCCGGATGAATCACGCTGCCGCCCACGTACAGTTGCGCCCGGACGTGCTGGCGACGCAGCGTGGCGTAGATCGGGCTGGCCGAGTAGCCGCCATAGCGCTTGCCCTTCCAGGCCTTCAACACTTGGGGGTCGCTCATGGGCAAGTACACCAGCGGGATGCCGTCGGAATCCTCGAAGGGCAAGTGCCGGAAGCTGATGCGCTGGTCGATGCTCACCACCAGGTCAGGCTTGATCCCGTGTTCTCGCAGCGGTCGATAGGCGGTGTCGACACAAATGAACAGTGGCCGCTGCGCCTGTTCGCGAATCGCCGCCAATTGCTTGAAATGGCTTTCAAGGCTCGGCCCGGTGGCGATCACATAGATTTCCTGGCCCGCGCATGTGCCGAACAGCCGCGCAACGTCATCATCGGCGAGCAGCAGCTCTAGGCTGTCCTGCAAACGCTGGAGAATCATCGGGGACTGCGGATCGAACTCGCGGTTGTTGAAACTCAGGTGCACTTCGCTGACCAGTCGATCACGAATCTTCGCGTTGAAGTCGTCTGCCAGCACCATCTCGCAAGGCAGCGCAAAAAACGGTGTGTAGATATCCGCTTGATCACCGGCATACAACAGCTCTACCCGCGGGTCATCGAGCCATTGCCGCTGATCGAGCAACTGCAGCACCAGCGCAAACAGCGCGCCATTGAGAATATGCACATACAAGCGCTCTAGCTCGTCGCGCTCCAGCAGGACGGTCGGCAAGTCGCCCAGACCGGTGCCGTAAACATGCAACTGCGGCTTGTCCGTCGGCAGGCTGGCCGCCTGAACACGGGCTTCGCGGACACGATCATGACGACTGGTGAGTTGTATGCCGCCGATACTCAGCGTCGAGCCCAGCCCTTCGCACAGTTCAGCCTGGACCGAAGTACTGTCTTCCAGCATCAACCGCGTATGCAGCGCCGGCCAGCGCCGCTCAATCACCCGAGCATTGTCGTCAAAGCTTTCGCTCATGCTGCCTCGCTTTTTTCACAGGCAAAAAAAATAGCGTTCAAGGTTAACCCTTGAACGCTATTTTTGTATCGGCTCTTCTGATCTTAAAGACCACTGTGCAACCCTGTAGCTGCCGCACGCTGCGATCTTTTGATATTGATCTTTTCAAGGTTGCCGAAAAGCAGGATCAAAAGATCGCAGCTTCGGCAGCTCCTACGAGAGCGGGGTCAAGGACGATAGATGATCGCCGAGCCCCACGACAGCCCTACACCAAAACCGCTCAGCGCCACGCGCTTCCAGTCCGAGTCCAGGACGTGTTTTTCCAGCAACAACGGAATGCTCGACGACACGGTGTTACCGGTCTCGACCATGTCCTTGATGAATTTCTCCGGCTCGCCTTCGAAACGGCGGGCCACGGCATCGACAATCGCCGCACTGCCCTGGTGGATGCAGAAGGCATCGATATCATCGGCTTTCAGGCCAGACTCATCGAGCAACTCATGCAAGTGCGCCGGGACTTTAAGCAGCGCAAAGTTGAAGACCTGACGACCGTTCATATAGAACACCCCATCGGAAACCTTCAAATGCGGCGCGCCAGAACCGTCGGTGCCGAACTTGGCCTTGCCCAGTTGCCACGGCGCGCCCTCGCCCATCCAGGTCGCGGTGGCGGCATCGCCGAACAACATGGTGGTGTTGCGGTCTTCCGGATCGACGATCTTGGAGTACGGATCGGCGGTAATTAGCAGACCGTTTTTCAGGCCAGTGGCTTCCATGAAGCCCTTGATCGCGTAGATGCCATAGACATAACCCGAGCAGCCCAGGGAAATATCAAACGCGGCCACGTTGGTCGACAGGCCCAGTTTGTCCTGAACGATGGCGGCGGTATGTGGCAGGCCTTCTTCGTCACCGTTCTGGGTGACGACGATCAGCACGTCGACGGCTTCACGTTTCAAATCGGGGTTGTTGGCGAACAGCGCATTGGCCGCTTCGACACACAGGTCCGAGGTTTCTTGCTCAGCGTCTTTGCGCGGCAGGAAGGCCGAACCGATCTTGCCCAGGATGAACTCTTCATCCTTCTCGAATTTTGCACCTTGTGCGTAATTGTCCACGCCGGCTACAGGAACGTAGCTCGCAATGCTTTTTATGCCAATCATTACGGCTTCCCAATAATAAACAGCCCAATACCACCGCTCGCAATGATTCGAGGGGCGCCGACATTCAGAGATTTTCAGCCGCCCGACACGGGCGACAGCGGGAAGCGTCAAGGGCTATCACTGGACCCGATAACGGGCCAGGCGCCATCTCCCCGGTCAATACAATACAGTGAAGATGCGCGTTATGACTCACAGGTCACGCTATTTTGCCGAATCAACCCGCCAAGGGTTATTCGACCAATGACCAGTCCAGCGCTGTGCCACGCTTGATTGCCTGGCGAGCGCGGCGGCCCAGAAGGCTTTCAGCGTGTTTGGGCGCCAGCCCCAGGCCCGGGCGGATGGCCCGCAGATTGGCGGCGGTGAAGGCTTCGCCGGCAGCCATGTCCTGGGTGACGTACAGCGAGCGGCGGTACACCAGCGATTTGCGCTCGGCCTCGGTCACGCCGTAACGCACCTGCCCCATGGCCTGCCAGGCGCGCTCGGTTTCGATCACCAGGCTGGCCAGTTCGGCCGGCTCCAGCGAGAAACTGGCGTCCACCCCGCCGGCGGCACGGTCGAGGGTGAAGTGTTTTTCCACCACCGTCGCCCCAAGCGCCACCGCCGCGACAGAAACGCCGACGCCCATGGAGTGATCCGACAACCCGACTTCGCAACCAAACAATTCGCGCAGATGTGGAATCGTTCGCACATTGCTGTTGGCCGGCGTCGCCGGGTAGGTGCTGGTGCATTTGAGCAGCACCAGGTCCTTGCAACCGGCCTCACGGGCGGCACGCACGGTTTCGTCGAGCTCGGCGATGCTGGCCATGCCGGTGGAGATGATCAGCGGTTTGCCGGTGGCGGCGACCCGGCGGATCAGCGGCAAGTCAGTGTTTTCGAAACTGGCAATCTTGTAGGCCGGCACGTCGAGGCTTTCGAGGAAGTCCACGGCGGTGTCGTCGAACGGCGTCGAGAAGGCGAGCATGCCCAGCTCTTTGGCGCGGGCGAAAATCGGCGCGTGCCATTCCCACGGCGTATGGGCCTTCTCGTACAACGCGTACAACGAAGTGCCGGCCCACAGGCTGTTGGGGTCCTTGATGAAGAACTCGCCTTCATCAAGGTCCAGGGTCATGGTCTCGGCAGTGTAGGTTTGCAGCTTCAAGGCGTGGGCACCGGCCTTCGCGGCAGCCTCGACGATTTGCAGCGCCACCTCCAGGGACTGGTTATGGTTGCCGCTCATCTCGGCAATGATAAACGGCGGGGCCTCGGCGCCGATCAAGCGCTCGCCAATCTTGAAGCTAGTCATCGCGGTGATCCTTTAAAGCGCGGGTAAACGCACAAGCATGCTGGGTGAAACCTGCTTCGCGAAAAAGACTCAGCGACGGCTGGTTGGCGGGCAATACTTGAGCAGTGATGGTTTGCAACTGCGGCCAACGGGCCTTCACGAATGCTTCGCCGCGAGCCAGCAGCGCCCTGCCCCAGCCCAGCCCAAAGCGGCCTTCGAAGAGATAAATCGAAACTTCTGCGCTAACGCCGTGAAGGTCGTAACGCAGCGCACCGACCGGGCCGTCATCCGCTTCGGCAATCAACAGCAACCGCTGCGGATTGTCCAGGCTTGCGGCCAACCAAGCCTGATGCGTAGGCCAATCGATGACGCGGCTGTCCAGCGACCAGTGCCGCACAGCGTCGGCATTGCGGCCCTCGAACAACAATCGCGCATCGTCCAGGGTCGCCTCGCGCACCGGCAACACCGCACCCACCAGCGCGGCCGCCACCCGTTGCGCACCACGGCCATCGACCAACTGCCGGGAACGTTCGGCCATGCTCTGGCGCAAACCCTGATTGCCCGCGACAAAACCGATGGCCTGACGCAACTGTTCGACGCTGACCTGCTCACGTGCCCCAAGAAACACATGAGCACCGGCAGTCGCCATGACCTCGCCGTTGGCCTGCTGGTTATTCGACACGGCAATACAGATCGTCGGCAGCCCCATGGCCGCCCGTTCCCAACTGGTGCCGCCACCGGCACCGATAAACAGGTCGGCCTCGGTCATCAATCGATAAAACTCACTGACAAAACTGTGCAGGCGCCAATTCGGACGATCAGTCGCCAGCGCTTGCATCTCGTCCCAGGCCGGATTGTCGGCACCGGCGACGAAGTTGACGTCCAGCTCATGAAAATCCGCCAGCGCCAGCATCGCGTGATGGGTTTGTCTCGCCGCATCAAAGCCGCCGAAATTGACCAGCACGCGCTTTGCCTGAGGCTTGATGTCTATCGCCGGGCAGCAGAATTCTTCGCGCAGCATAGCGAAGCGAGGCCCGAACAAGGTTCGGCAATCGGGGGCAATCAGTCCTGCATAAGCTTCTGGCGTACCCGACAAATTCTGATTGAGCAGCAGATCGACGTCATAAGTGCGTGTCGCCAGATCGTCCACCGCCGCGATCCGTGGCGCCCAGCGGCGGGCCGCGGTCTGCCAGTGATGATCGAGGCCATAATGGTCGACGATGATCCAGTCGAAGAGCGTGTGGTTTTCCAGCGCCAGGCCCAACGCGGCAATGTCCGCCTGCCACGGCAGCATGGATTCGATGGCCTGTTGCGGGTCCTCGTCGGGGTAGCGATCGGGCAAACGCAACGTTTCAAAACCTTCGGCTGCCAGACTGTCCAGTCGATGACCCGGCAACTCGCGACAGGCAAAAGCCACGTGCACGCCTTGCTTGCGCAAGGTCCTGGCCAAGGGCAGCAAACGGGCGATATGGCCGCTGCCAATAGTCGGTGACGCGTCGGAACGAATCAGCACCCTCATTGCAATTCACCGCCAGCCTTCAGCGCCGCGTAGAGGTACTCGGCGCGTTTCCAGTCCTCAACGGTGTCGATGTCTTGCACCAGGTATCTGGGCAGGAACACCGGCAGGCTCTGCGGCGAATACAACACCTCGCCACGCAGCCAGGCACTGCTGCGCCCCCAATAGAACTGCCCGGCATCCTGATAAGCCGGAGTTAGGTCCTGGGAGCGCGTGTCGCGAAACTGCGGGTACAACGCGGTCAAGGCGCCTTCTTCATCAAGAGTTAGAGCACGCTGCACCGCAAAACCGAAGTCGCAGACCGAGAACGCGAAGGATTTGTCCGGGTGCTGCTCCAGCAATTCCAGGCCCTGTTGCAGAAACCGGATTTGCAGCAGCGGCGCCGTGGCGTAGATGCAACAGGCGAAATCAAATTCCTGCTCCTGCGTCGCTTGCAGCGCATGGACAATGACGGGCGCCGTGCCGGTGAAATCATCCGCCAGTGCCGCCGGGCGCATAAACGGTACTTGCGCACCGCAAGCCCGGGCAAGGTCAGCGATTTCTTCGTCGTCGGTGCTGACTACCACCTGGGCGAACAAGCCCGAATCGAGGGCGGTTTGAATCGAACGGGCAATCATCGGCACGCCGTCGAACGGCTTGAGGTTCTTGCGCGGTATGCGTTTGCTGCCACCGCGGGCCGGGATGATTGCGACGTTATTCAAGGGCGCTTTTCCAGAAGAAACCAGGTGATGTCATCCACCGGGAATTGCGGATCGCGGTGGTAACCGAAGCCGTAATCCACCAGTTGCAAGTCATCATAACGATCGAGCATCTCACCGGCAAAATCACGCTTGAACAACTTGCCGCTGTTGCCACGATACGAGACCTCGACCGGCGCCGGGTTGTAGTACTCGGCGATCAGGATGTAACGCTGGCTCAATTCATACAGCTGCGCATAGGCTGCCGACAGCAACTCCGGCGCCAGATGAATCAGCACGCCTTTGCTCAGGGTCAGGTCAAAGCTGCGCTCGCGGGGGAAATCGAACAGCGAGCCTTGCCAGATCTGTGCGATCCCCAATGCCTGTGCCTGAGCACAGGCGCTGGCATTGATCTCCACACCGAACAGCTCGCACTGTGGCAAGAGCTGATGCAACGCCTGCAAATTGTTGCCGGCGTTGGTGCCCAACTCCACCAGGCTTTCAATCCGCCCGGCCCGGGTCAACGCCTTGGCAAACAACGCCAGGTTGGCGGCCACCAGCGGTTGCCCGACGTTACGATCAACGTACTGATTACCGAAGTCGCCCTGCCAGAATTTTTCCTGCTCACTCAGTTCACGCATTGCACACTCTCATTTAAAGCACTGAACCCTGTGGGAGCGGGCTTGCTCGCGAAAGCGGTGTATCAGCGACATTAATGTTGGCTGACAGGACGTTTTCGCGAGCAAGCCCGCTCCCACATTGGGCGCTACGGCGTTATTCGGTCAGTCGTCGCAGCTGCTCGACCACATAATCCTGTTGTTCATCACTGAGCAACGGAAACAGCGGCAAGCTGATAGCCTCGGCGTAGTAACGCTCGGCCTCGGGGAAGTCCCCTTCGGCAAAACCCAGGTCGCGGTAATACGGCTGCAAATGCACCGGGATGTAGTGCAGGTTCACCCCCACGCCGGCCGCTCGCAACCCTTCGAATACTTGCCGATGGCTGAGGCTGATGCGATCCAGTTGCAAGCGCACCACATACAGATGCCACGCCGACTCGGCCTCGGGCTGGGGGCTGGGCAAGGTCAGTGGCAAATACGCGAGCAAGCGGTCATAACGCGCCACCAGTTCACGCCGACGCGCGATGAAGTCATCCAGTTTGTTCAACTGCGACAGCCCGAGGGCCGCTTGCAGGTCAGTGATGCGGTAATTGAAGCCCAGCTCCACTTGCTGGTAATACCAGGGGCCGTGGCTGGGTTCGGTCATCTGCCCGGGGTCGCGGGTCATGCCGTGGCTGCGCAGGCGTTGCAGGCGCTCGGCCAGGTCGCGGCGATTGGTCAGCACCATGCCGCCTTCGGCGCTGGTAATGATTTTCACCGGATGAAAACTGAACACCGTCATCGCGGCGAATTCACCGCAACCCACCGGGCGCCCGGCATAGGACGCGCCGACCGCGTGCGAGGCATCCTCGATGACCGTGAAACCATAACGCTCGGCCAGTTCAGCGATCATGCGCATGTCGCAGCTCTGCCCGGAGAACGCTACTGCCACCAACACTTTGGGCAGTGTGCCGTTGTCTTCAGCCGCTTCCAGCTTCGCCTTCAAGGCGTAGGCATCAAGGTTCCAGGTCAGCGGATCGATGTCGACGAAATCCACCTCGGCGCCACAGTAGCGACCGCAATTGGCCGAGGCCAAAAAGGTATTGGGTGTGGTCCACAAGCGATCGCCTGGCCCGAGGCCGGCGGCCAGGCAAGCAATGTGCAACGCCGCCGTGGCGTTACACACCGCCACCGCAAAATCGGCCTGGCAACGTTCGGCCATGGCCTGTTCGAAACGCTCGATGGTCGGGCCCTGGGTCAGCCAGTCAGACTGCAACACGGCGACTACCGCATCGATATCCGCCTGATCGAGACTCTGCCGACCGTAGGGAATCATGCCGACAGGTCCGCGTGCAGATCGGCAATCTGGCCGACCGACAGGTAATGCGGGTTGGTGTCGGAGCGGTACTCGAAATCTTCGCTCACTGGCTTGCCCTGCTCGCCCAGCTTGTCCACGGCAAAATCCACGTCGACGCTGGTGAAACGAATCGAGGGCTGGATGGTGTAGTGATCAGCGAACTCAAGAGTCATGCGCGCATCGTCCAGCGGCACCATCAGCTCATGCAGCTTTTCACCCGGACGAATCCCCACGTGTTTGTGCGGCAAGTGCTCGGCCATGCCCCGCGCCAGATCGACGATACGAATCGACGGGATCTTCGGCACGAACACTTCACCACCGTGCATCCGGGCAAAGCTGTCGAGCACGAATTGCACGCCGTGATCGAGAGTGATCCAGAACCGCGTCATGCGTTCGTCGGTGATCGGCAGTTCGGTGGCGCCTTCATTGATCAGCTTGCTGAAAAACGGCACCACCGAGCCCCGCGAACCGGCCACGTTGCCGTAGCGCACCACGGAAAACCGGGTTTGCTGTTCGCCGGCGATGTTGTTGGCGGCGACGAACAGTTTGTCCGACAGCAGCTTGGTCGCGCCGTACAGGTTGATCGGACTGGCCGCTTTGTCGGTGGACAGCGCGACCACTTGCTTGACGCCGTTGTCGATGGCCGCAGCGATGATGTTTTCCGCGCCGTTGACGTTGGTGCGGATGCATTCGGTCGGGTTGTACTCGGCGGCCGGCACCTGCTTCAAGGCGGCGGCATGCACCACGTAATCGATACCGCGCATGGCCTGGCGCAAACGCTCGGCGTCGCGCACATCCCCGAGGAAATAGCGCATGCACGGCGCGTTGAACGTCTGCTGCATCTCGTACTGCTTGAGCTCATCACGGGAGAACACCACCACGCGCTTGGGCTGGTATTGCTCCAGCAAACGGCGGATGAAGTTGCGCCCGAACGACCCTGTGCCGCCCGAGATGAAAATCGATTTACCGTTGAACATGCCTTGAGTCCTTTTGCCTGTCAGCCAGGTTTATGCGAGCAACTGCGCCCAATTCACCAGGGCACTTTCACCCAGGGCAAAACCCTTGCCGGTCAACGCCAGATTGGCGTTGTAGGCCTGGTCCTGCACGAAGGCAGCGGTCCATTTTTCACGCAGGGCGTCGAGCACCTCTGGAGCCTGTGACACCACGCCCGGGTGAATCACCTGGACCTGCGGCGTCCATACAGTGAGGTAACCGGCCTGACCTGCCTTGAGGCACAGATCGACATCGCTCAAGCCTTGGGCAAACGTCACATCATCCAGGCCACCGAGGGCGCCGAACAGTTCTTTGCGCACCATCAGGCACACCTTCGACACTGCCGAGTAATTCTGTTCCAGCACCAGTCTTTGCAAGTAGCTGCTGCTGGCGTCGTGGCGTTCGCCGACAAAGGCCGAACCGACGCCACCATTCATTCCCAGAATCAAACCGGCCTGTGTGACCTTGCCTTCGCGATCAACCAGTTTGGCACCGACGATGCCCACTTCCGGACGCTGGGCGTGGTTGAGCAGTGACTCGATCCAGTTCGGATTAACCACTTCACCGTCCGTAGCCAGCAGCACCAGGTATTCGCCTTTTGCTTCCTGACTGGCGGCGTTGTACAGCGCCACGTTGCTCAGCGGTCGGTCAGCGCACAGGACGCGCACTTTCGGATGCTGATGAGCGCCCAGCCAATCGTTGACCTCGGCCGACTGATTCGGGTTGACCGCAATCAGCACTTCGTAGCGGGTGTAGCGGGTACGCAGCAACACGCCTTGCAGGCACCGTTGCAGCACAGCCAGATCGTCCCCGGCCGGGATAATGATCGACACCAGCGGACGCTCGGTATGGCGGTAATCGATCTGGTAGGTACCCGGTGTGGCCGACGTGATTTTGGCCTTGTAGCCACGGTTGCCGAGATGACGCAGCAACGCCAGGCGTTCATGGGCATTTTCTTCCAGCACCGGGGCCTGGGCGATCAGCAGGGGCTCGTCGAGATGAGCCAGGCCGCTCAGGCCACCCTCTTCGATGATGCGCAACAGCAGGTCAAATTCCAGGGCCTTGCTGAAGTCAGGCTGGTAGCCACCGGCATCGATCAACACGTCCCGACGGATCAGCCAGTGGCGCGCCATCAGGGCCGGCAGGCTCTGCAACAGGTCAAGATTGAAACCCGGGCGGAACACATCCACCAATGCGCCGTTATCGGTACGCTGGATTTCATCGGTGGCCACGGCGCGAACGTCGGTGGCGGACAGCAGCTCCAGGCTCGCGCGCAACAGGCCGCCGGCGGTGAACTCATCGCCGGCCTCGGCCAGCAGCAGCCAGTCGCAAGGCGACTGGTTGGCGCTCAGATTCAGCTTATCGACAAAATTGCTCTGCGTGACCCGGACAAAGTGCAGGGTATTTTGCGCCGTGGTTGCCGCCGGTGCTTCGCCGGTGGTGAAGACCACAACCTTGAACGCTTTGCTGTGGCCTTCGAGCAAGCTGTCGAGGGTGATCTGCAATTTGTCGACGTTGTTATCCAGGTCAAGCAGGAAGATGCCGAACTGTGGGCCACCATCATTGGCCGCCAAGTGCCGGGCAATCGACTCGGCCTGTTCGGTGTCAGGCTGACGGGGTGCCAGCCACTTGAGCAGGCGACCCGACAGCATCTTGTCGAACGTCGGGTGATGATCGTCGACCGACACGGTTTCAATGCGCTCGATCCAGTCACGCATCGATTGCGCGTCTTCGTCTTCGCCCAGCAGTTCCAGTTGCGCCACCAGACGCTTGACCACCGTACGGTTGAACGCATTGGCGTCGTACGCCTGCCACAAACGGTCGACCACGCTTTCCGGCGTGTCGTTGTTGCGCGGGGCCAGCAAATGTTCCTGGCGAGCCCATACGCCTTCCAGCTCTTCGAGTTGAAGACGACCGGCCGGCAAGGTGTGAAGCAGGAATTCGAACCGGGTCAACTGATCGAAAAAGGCCTGATTGTAGAACGGCATCTCAACGTACTGCTGGGGCCCGAAACGACGCTTGGGCTCCTTCAGGGCATTGTTCCAGATGGACCCGAAAATCAACTCGGCCGTCAGGGCCCGGCCGGTTTGCAGGCTGTCGATCATGGCATCGAAACTTTCTTGCACAAACGCTTTGCCCTGCGCCGGATCGAGGTCCTTGATGCCGGTTGGCAAGGAGACCAGGAACTCGACAAAGGCCTCACGCTCGGCCACCGATTTGCTATCGGTGTAGGTCAGCGAGTGATACACCTCGGTGTTGTGCTCGGAGTTGCCGTAGTTGATCTCACGCACCACGTAAGCGGTCGGCAGGATTCGCGCCTTGGCGCATGCCAGCATGTAGTAGACGTGGCCGATTTCCTGCCATTGGAAACTGGTGCCCGGCGGCAGCAGCGAATACCAGGACTTCATCAGCGAGGTACGGGTCACCGCGTAGAACGGCGGCAGGTACTGGCGCATGTACTCGACCACGCGATCTTGAGGCCGCTCGGACGAATAGTCCTCGCACACCTTTTTGTCGCGACGGTAGTAGCTGACGCTGCCGGCGAGGGTCAGGTACATCAGGCAATAGCCGTGGCACATCCCGTAGTCGCCGTTGGCTTCCAGGAAGTCCACCGACTCGGCCAGCGCCTCATGCACGATGAAGTCATCGTCGGCTGCCAGCACCATGTACGGAGTGGTCACTTGCTCCACGCCATAGGCGATTTTGGCCTGGAAGCCACTGTAGGCAAACTGCGACACGTGCCGGTATTCGACGTCGGGGATCTCGCCCTTGAAATGCTCTGTGGCGGAATCGAGCACCAGCACTTTGCAAGGCAAGTCGCCGTAATACTTCATCGCCCTGCGCAAAAAAGCCGGACGGTTGTGGGAAATCAACACCACCGTCAGCAGCTCATTCAACGGCAACATGTGCTCAGAAACGGACTTGCCTTGCATAACCTCTCCCACAACCGGCGAAACGCCTGGTTAACGCTTTAATGATGTGCCGAAATTAACGAACGCGACGCAGGTAGCCGTCCGGTGCAACGGTGAGCAGCAGCTTGTTTTGCATCTGCTGGTCGATCTCGAAGTCCTGGTTTTCTTCCAGGTACTTCCACACGGCGGTTTTCGGGTTATCGCCCGGGCCCCATGGACGGTCCGGGAAGAAGTCGGCCGGCATGTCTTCCACCACGGTGTCCATCACCACGCAGTAGCTGTCGACGGAAACCAGTGGTGCGTAGAGGCGCAGCTCTTCCAGCACGTGGTCGTGGGTGTGGTTGGAGTCCAGCACCAGGATGACTTTCTTGCCTTCGGCCGCAGCGCGGACCTGGGCGGCGATTGCCGGGTCGATGCTCGAACCTTCGATCATCTTGATGCGTTTGCTCATCGGGTGGCTTTCGATGGCTTCGCGGTTGTGCGGGCGGATGTCCAGGTCGATGCCCAGTACTTCGCCGTGGCCTTGCAGTTCCAGCAGGGACGCGTAGTAGATGATCGAGCCGCCGTGGGCGATGCCGCATTCGATTACCAGGTCCGGTTTGACGTTCCAGATGATCTCTTGCATCGCCATCATGTCTTGCGGCAACTGGATGATCGGGCGGCCCATCCACGAGAAGTGGTAGCTGTACTTGTGCTTGGCCGATTCGTTGAAGAAATCCCGGGCCAGACCGGTCAGTTTCTGGTCATCGCCCTGACGCGCGATTTCTGCCTGGCACTCGGCTTCGAAGGCTTTATTGATGGTGTTGTCGGTCATTTTAAAAGTCTCAATAGTCACTGGAACGAAGCGCTGTCTACGGCGTGATAGACGTAGCGTCCACCGGTCATCCGCTTGATTTCTTCGAGGTAGTTAGAGTTCATCACAAACAGGTGGGCGCCTTCAGGCAAGGCATCCAGGGTCTCTTGGGGCGAGGACACCCGCACGCCACTCAGGGGCAGGTAACGTCCCTGTTTGGCCGGGTTGATGTCCACCACGCGATCCACCGCCACGCCGGCCCGTTGCAGGAACAGCGAATAGATCACGCCTTTGGACGACGCGCCCCAGATCGCCGAGCCTTGCTCTGGATTGGCCTGGATGATCTGCACCGCGCGCTCAAGGCTGCGGGTGAAGTTGTCCGGCAGGTCCAGGCGCGGCACCGGCTGTTCCGGAGTCAGGCGCAAGGTCGCAAGGTCGGCGACGATGTACAGGTATTGGCCACCGAACAGGTGACCGGCCTCATGCACAGTGCCGAACATCCGGCGCAGGTCATCGAGGCGGAAATAATTGACGTGCTCGTAGAACAGGTCGAACCAGGCGCGGTGCTCCAGGATCCAGTCCAAGCACGGCACTTCGATGTAGATCTGCCCGCCCTGATTGGCCTCGGCCATTTGCGCGAGGAAATTCACCGGGTCCTGGATATGTTCCAGCACATGGCGCAGCACGATGGCGTCCGCCGCCAGGCCCAAACCCCGCGTGAACGGAGCCTTGATCACGTCGGCATTGCTGCCTTCGTAGGCCGGGTCGATGCCGGTGATGGCGTAGCCCAGACCTTTGAGGAGTTCGAGAAAATAGCCTTTGCCGCAACCGACTTCGATCAGCTCCTGGCCCTTGAAGTGACGGGCAATAATCCCTTCCACATCGCTCAGGTGCTGTTGGAACTGGCCGGAATGCGCCTGCTCGTTCTGGTAATCGGCATCGTAGCTGAGCTTGTCGGCATCGAAGGCCTGATTGAAGACCAACCCGCTCTGTTCATCCTGCACCAGGACCATGTCGGCGCTGGCAGAAGCCCGAGCCGATTGCGGGTCGGCGAAGGTGCGATTCTGCAACACCGGCAGGTCAGCGACCCGATACAACTCATGCTTCATGATTGCCTCCCAACAGCTGTTGCAAACGCTCCGCCACGCCCCAGAACGCCATCGGCTCATGGGTCGGGTATGGATAGTGGCCCAGGTTCAGGTTGATCGAAGCGCCGCGTTCTTGCAGTCGCCGCTCCACCAGTGCTCTGACCGATATCGGCTGGCCGCTGGAACAATTGACCAGCCCGTTGAAATCCCGCTGTTGCACAATCGCCGCCAGGTAACCGGCAGCGGTATCAATGGCCAGGTAATCGCGTAGCTGTTCACCGGCCGACATGTTGAAGGTGTTGTCCCCGGCATCAATCGCCCGGTCCAGCGCCGCCAACAAACTGTTGGGGTTCTGGCCTGCGCCGTGCAGGTAAAACAGCCGCGCCCATTGCAAGGTGAACGGTTGAGTTTGCTGCAAATTTTCGAGGAACAGACGCAGGGTGTTTTTGGCCAAACCGTAGGGATTGCTCGGCTGCGGCGCGGATTGCTCGGTGAGCGGCCCGCTCTGCATGCCATATTCGAAACAGGTGCCGGTGACCAAAACCTGCGACACGCCCGCTTCGACCGCACCCTTGATGAACCGGTAGTCGGCCATCAGGTTGTGCTCAAAATGGAACAGCGCCTGATAGTTCGGCAAACCGGGCCAGGCCAGATGCGCCAGGGCATCGACGCCCTCGGTCAACGCCGGGATATCCAGGTCGGCGGCGTGAATATCCGCCGCGATGAATTCCACGTCATTGATCCACGGCAAACCTGCAGCGGTCTCAGCATTGCGCGCCACGGCGCGGACCTCGCAGCCACGTGCGAGCAATGCCGCAACCAGATGCCGGCCGACGAACCCGGTAGCGCCGGTGACCAGTACCTTCACAGGACAGTCAACTCGGGCACGGCGATCACGAAGCGGCCGTCCCACTCACGGACCTGGGCCAGTTGCTGGCTGACTTCATGCAACAGGTTCCATGGCAGGACCAGCACATAATCCGGTTTTTCGATGTCGATCTGCGCCGGCGAAACAATCGGGATGCGGCTACCCGGCAGGTACTTGCCCTGCTTGTGCGGGTTGGCATCGGCGACCCAGGCCAACAGGTCTGGCTTGACTCCGGCGTAGTTGAGCAAAGTGTTGCCCTTGGCTGCCGCGCCGTAGCCGACCACGCGTTTGCCGTCGGCCTTGGCCTGCAACAGGAAGCGCAGCAGTTCGTGCTTGATGCGTTCGGCCGCCGGCGCCAGGGTCGCGTAGTACTCGGGGGTTTTCACGCCCGCAGCGAGTTCGGCTTGCAACTGTTGCTGCACCGCCGGTTGCACCTCACGACGCTGACCATCGAGGCGCTGCACGAATACCCGCAGCGAACCGCCATGGGTCGGCAACTGACTGACGTCGAACACTTCCAGGCCATTGCGCGCGCACAGGGTTTGCACGGCGGTCAGGGACAGGTAGGAATAGTGCTCGTGATACAGCGTGTCGAACTGCTGGCCAGCCATCAGCGTCAGCAGTTGCGGAAACTCGAAGGTCGCCACGCCGGTTGGTTTGAGCAGGGTCGCAAAACCGCCGAGGAAATCATTGATGTCCGGGACATGGGCCAGCACGTTGTTGGCGGCCATCAGGTCGGCGGACCAGCCTTCACTGACCAGTTGCGCCGCGGTGTCGCGACCGAAAAACAGCTCACGAATCTCCAGGCCTTTTTCCCGCGCCGCTTGCGCGGTGCTGCGGGTCGGCTCGACGCCCAGGCACGGAATGCCGCGCCCGGCGACGTACTGCAACAGGTAACCGTCATTGGCGGCAATTTCCACCACACGGCTGTCGGCGCTCAAGCCAAAGCGCTCGACCATCTCGCTCACATAGCGCTCGGCATGGGCCAGCCAGGTGCTGGAGAACGAACTGAAATACGCATACTCGGCGTCGAACAGGCTATCGGCGCTGGTGTAATCCTCGGTCTGCACCAGCCAGCAGTGCTGGCACACCGCGACTTTCAACGGCACCCACTGCTCGGCCTGCTCCAGTTGATCGGCACGCACATAGGCGTTGGACGGCGGCGAAGTGCCGAGGTCAATCAGCGGCAAGGCCAGCGGCGTAGCGCAACCACGGCAGTTCATAGACGCACTCCGGCGAAGTGTTCATCGAGCACGGGATGGCTGGCGTCCCGGGCTGACAGATTATTGACAGGCAACGGCCAGGCGATTGCCAGCCGTGGATCGTTCACCGATAAACCGCCCTCGTGCGCCGGCGCGTAATCAGCGCTGTGCAGGTACAGCAACTCGGCGTCATCGGTGAGGGTCTGGAAACCATGGGCGAACCCGGCCGGGATCAACAGGCTGCGACCGTCACCGGCCCGCAGGTGTTCGGCGTGCCAGTGCAGGAAGGTCTCGGAGTCAGGGCGCAAATCCACCGCCACGTCCCAGACTTCACCGCGCAGGCAGGTGATCAGCTTGGCTTCCGGCGCGTTGGCGTTCTGGTAATGCAAGCCACGCACACTGCCCCGCGCGCGGGTGCAGGAATGGTTGATCTGGCGGATATGAAACGCCTGGCCAAACGCGCTCAGGCTGCCTTCGCAGAACAACCGGGCGAAGTGCCCGCGATCGTCTTCAAAGCGCTTGTGCTGCACGCTGAACAAGCCGTTCAGCGGCAACGCTTTCAGTAGAAACTCGCTCACAACGCGCCTCGGTACAGGTTCAACTGACGCAGGGTAACGCCACGCATGTCGTCGCCGTTTTGCCACGCCAGGTGCCAGTCGAGGGTCTGGGTCAGACACTGCTGCAACGACCAGCGCGGTTGCCAGCCGAGCAATTGACGGGCGCGGCTGCTGTCCAGACGCAGCAGGCCAGCCTCATGCAACTCGCTCGGCTCGATGCGCAAACCACGGGCTTGCGGCCAGCGGTTGGCAAGCAGTTCGACGACTTCGCCGACACTGCACATGTCCGCTTCGCTTGGGCCGAAGTTCCACGCACCGGCATACTCCGGGCCTTGTTCGTAGAGGCCGGCCGCCAGTTGCAGATAACCGGCCAACGGCTCCAGCGCGTGCTGCCAGGGGCGCACGGCCTGCGGGTAGCGCAGGGTCACGGGTTCGTCGGCGGACCAGGCTTTCAGCACGTCGGGAATCAAGCGTTCCGGGGCAAAATCGCCACCGCCCAATACGTTGCCAGCGCGTGCCGTGGCCAGGGCCAGACCGTGTTCGTCATGCTTGTCGGCCGGGAAGAACGACGCCGCATAAGACTGCGCCAACAATTCGCAGCAGGCCTTGCTGCTGCTGTAAGGATCGTGACCGCCAAGGGCTTCGTCTTCGCGGTACGGCCACAGCCATTCCTTGTTGGCGTAGACCTTGTCGGTGGTCACCAGCACGCAGGCACGCACGCAACCGACCTGGCGGATCGCCTCCAGCAGATTGAGGGTGCCCATGACGTTGCTGGAATAGGTGCCCAACGGGTCGCGATAACCTTCACGCACCAACGGCTGCGCCGCCAGGTGCAAAACGATTTCCGGCTCGGTGTCGGCGATCACTTCAAGCAAGGCGCCCAAATCTCGCAGGTCACCACGCTGATCGTTGATGCCTTCATGCACCCGCGCCAGTTCAAACAGGCTGGGCTCGGTAGACGGGTCAAGGGCAAACCCGCTGACCTCGGCCCCCAGGCTTTGCAGCCACAGCGTCAGCCAACTGCCCTTGAAACCGGTGTGCCCGGTGACCAGAACCCGCTTGCCGCGCCAGAATTCCGGGCTCAGTCCCATTGTTTCCATGGGGCCTCCCCACTCAACCACAATGCTTCGAGGTGATTCTTGTCACGCAGGGTGTCCATCGGATGCCAGAAGCCGTCGTGCTGGAAGGCCTGCAATTGTTCTTCGCTGGCAAGCGCCGCCAACGGCTCGGATTCCCAAGAGGTCTGATCGTCGGCGATGTACGGCAGCACTTTGGGCGAAAGGACAAAGAAACCACCATTGATCCAGCCGCCATCACCGCGCGGTTTCTCGACGAAGCCTTTGACGCTGTCGCCGTCGCGCTCCAGGGCGCCGTAGCGGCCTGGCGGTTGCACGGCGGTCACGGTCGCGAGTTTGCCGTGGGCCAGGTGAAAGTCCACCAACGCACCGATATTGAGGTCTGAGACGCCATCGCCGTAGGTGAAGCAGAAGGCCTGCTCGCCTTCCAGATAACGCGCGGCACGGCGCAGACGGCCACCGGTCATGGTGTCTTCACCGGTGTCGATCAGGGTCACGCGCCACGGTTCGCTGTAATTCTGGTGAACGTCCATGCGGTTGTTGCACATGTCGAAGGTGACGTCGGAGGTATGCAGGAAGTAGTTGGCGAAGAAGTCCTTGATCGCGTAGCCCTTGTAGCCAAGGCAGATCACGAAATCGTGGATTCCGTGCGCGGAGTACTGCTTCATGATGTGCCAGAGAATTGGCTTGCCGCCGATCTCGATCATCGGCTTGGGCTTGAGGTGCGACTCTTCGCTGATTCGCGTGCCCAGGCCACCCGCCAAAATAACTGCCTTCATCCTCTTCCCCTCTTGTTCGTCACAGGGCTCAGCCAAGCTGTATCAAGCTTTTGCAGGCCTTCTGGATAAAACGCTCAACGCCGCTGTGTGCACTGCCCGCCGAGGCGCGAGTGCTCGTTTTATGGCGATATGAAGGGGGACTTGCAGGAAACGCGCCAGCTCTGTGGGCTGGAAGCCACCCAGAGGGAAGAGAACCTGTGGGAGCGGGCTTGCTCGCGAAGGCGGGGTGTCAGGGACGTAAGTGTTGCCTGACACCCCGCCTTCGCGAGCAAGCCCGCTCCCACAGGGGATGGTGGTGGGGTTTAGATCAGGTTGTTAGCCGAGCATGGCGAAAGCATCGGCGCTGGTCGGCAAATTGAAGGCCTGGCCGTCAGCGGTCTGGATGTGTTCGATGCTGGCGAAACCGGCGAACCAATCCTGAAGCTTCACGCCGTTATCCGGAACTGCTCCGGACGCAGGGCTGGTGCTGCTGAGGTAAAGATCATCGCCCACCCGTGTGACATTCAGGTCGGCGGCGGTGGCGACGTTGTTCAGGATCAGCGTGTCGTTGGTGAAATAGCCCTGGCCGTCATCCCTGATCGTCACCAGATTGCTGGTGTTGACGATATAGGTGTCGTCATTCTCCCCGCCATTGGCAAAGCCGCCGGCGTTCATGATCAATTGGTCGTAACCCTCACCGCCCAGCAATACAAAGTTGCTGCCCGTACCGGTCAACACATCGTCCTCACTCCCCCCATCGGCCGTTCCACTGGCGACCGTGATGGTGTCATTGCCATATTCGCCATAGGCGAAACTTCCCCGATCATTGACCGCGGTAACAATAACGTCGTCACCGTTGCCGCCGTACAGCATGTCGGCCTGAGCAACTTTGCCCGTATCGGTCTCGGTCGAAGACCCGTTTACCGGCCCCAAACCGCCATAGAGGTGATCGGCGACCCAACCACCATGGATGACGTCATCGCCCAGGCCACCTTCAAAGTAATTACTTTCAATGTTTCTACCGGTCAGCGTGTCGTTGAAGTGACTGCCACGCAGGATCTCAATATCAAAATATTGGTCACCGTCAGCGATACCCGAGTTCTGCAACGTCTGCTGATCGATGCTGACCCCCACAATGCTGTCGCCATAACTGACGGTATCCACACCTTCACCACCGATGAAAAGGTCTGCGCCAGCGCCACCAAACAGCAGGTCGTTACCCGCGCCGCCCTGGAGAGTGTTCATCGAATCATTACCGTAACCCGTGAAGTCACCGGTGCCGGTATACGTCAGGTTCTCGATGAATGATTCCAGGGTCTTCACCGCCAGGCTGGTGCGCACCTCATCGTTGCCGACGGGGAAATCCTGCTCGATGATTGTCACGCCCTCGGCACTGATGTTGTAGATGTCGTCGCCCCAGCCACCTTCAAACGTCACGCCGCCGACGGAGCTGGTGAAGGTGTCGGCACCGAGCGAACCGATGACCTTTTCCACATTGACCAGGGTGTCGCCTTCAGCTCCGTTGCCAACGCCGGGCATGCCGACACCTTCGCGGATATCGACGCTCACCGCGCCATTGGACCAGGAGTAATCCACGGTATCGAAACCGGTCCCGCCATCGAAGCCGTTCGGCTCATCATTCGCCCGGAAATAGTCGTCGAAATTCGAGCCACGAATCAGCTCGATACTGGTGTAGGTATCCCCCACCGCTATGCCTGTGCTCATTTGCCCGGTCAGCAGGTCTACCGCGACACCTTCGGTGCTGTCGGCATAGCTCGCAGTGTCCAGGCCCGCACCGCCGATCAAGTGGTCCGCGCCCTCCCCGCCCACCAGCACATCGTTACCGACGCCGCCGGTAATAGTGTTGTTGCCGACATTACCGTAACCGGTGAACGAGCCCTTCCCGGTGTAGGTCAGCGACTCAATGTTAGCGTCCATGGTGTAGGAAGCCAGGCTGGTACGGATCTCGTCGTTGCCCACAGGAATGTTGCGCTCGGAGATCGTGATACCGCGAGAGTTGATAACGTAGACGTCATCCCAGATGGTGCCAACGACGTGTTCGATGTTTTTCAGCGTAACGCCTTCAGCATCGCCGCCAATGCCCGGCTTACCCGTACCATTGCGGATATCGAGGGTGATCCCGGCCTCCGACATCGAGTAATCCACCGTGTCAAAACCGTCGGCGCCGTCCACTGACTTGAACGCTGTTCCGCCCAAAAACACGTCATCGTGGTTGGAGCCGCGAATGGCTTCGATATCGGTAAATGTATCGCCGGCGGCGATTCCGGAGCTGTTGTTACCGTACTTCAGATTAATGTCCAGGGTCAGACCCTCGGCGCTGTCGGTATAGCTCGCGGTGTCCCACCCTGCGCCGCCGATCAAATGGTCGGCCCCGCCGCCGCCCAACAACACATCGTTGCCGGCACCGCCAGTGATCACGTTATCGCTGGCATTGCCGTAGCCGGTGAATTTGCCGGTGCCGGTATAGGTCAGGCGTTCGATGTTGGCATCCAGGGTGTAATGGGACAGGCCGGTCAGCACCTGATCGTCATTACCACCTGCCCAGCCGCTCTCTTCAATGATCTTGGTGCCAGCGGCATTGACGATGTAGGTGTCATTGCCCCGCCCGCCTTCAAGAGTCCGACCGGCCAACGTGGTGGTGAAAGTGTCGTCGTAGTCACTGCCAATGACCTTCTCGATATTCTTCAGCGTATCGCCTTCAGCGTCACCGCCGATACCCGGCCGGCTGACGCCGCTGCGCAGGTCGATATTGATGCCGGCCGAGGACCAGGAGTAATCCGCCGTATCGAACCCTGCGCCACCGTCGAGCGTGTCCGCGCCAGCGCCGCCGATCAGGACATCATCGCCGCGCCGTCCGTTGATCACGTCATCCTCATTGCTACCGATCAGCGTATCCGTGCCATTTGTTCCGTTTATAACTGCCATGTCTTCTTCCTTGCCTTGGTGTGAAAAAACCAAATCCTTGGGCAACTATCGACTGCTGGAACCGGAAGCTTGAACCCGCAGGCAAAAAAAAGGCGACCCTGGGTCGCCTTCTTTTCAAGAACAGGTTGAAACACTCAGTCCGCCAACCAACCGTTCTCCCAGTAACGCAGGTTGTCGCCGCGCAACACGTAGTCGCGCAGGACCACTTCGCGCAACTCATCGCCCATCCGGTAGCTGGCGTCCGGGTCGGCGAGGTGCATGCGGATGGCTTGCAGCCATTCATCGGTGCTGTTGGTTTTGACCCGAGTACACGGCAAGTACCCGCGATAAGCCTCGGTGTCGGTGCAGATCACCGGGTAACCGCAAGCCCCGTATTCCAGCAGGCGCAGGTTGCTCTTGCAGTCGTTGAAGATGTGGAACTCAAGCGGTGCCAACGCCAGGTCGAGGTTCAGGCTGGCCAGTTTGGCCGGGTAGACATCCAGCCCGATCACTCCGTGGAACTCATGCATGTACGGGCGCAAATCATCCGGGCACATGCCGAAGAATACCCAATCGACTTCATTCGCCAGTTCGCGGACCACCTCGGCAATCACCGCCAGGTCGCCGTGGTGACTGGTGCCGCCGCCCCAGCCGACCCGCGGTTTTTTCGAGGTGCGGCGCTGGCTGCGCATATCGTTCCACAAGTGCCGAGACAGCATGTTCGGCACCACGCGAATGTCCTGATGCATGTCCGACAATGCATTACCCAGCGCCTCGGTGGAGACCACCACGCGGTCGCACATACCGATCGCCCGCCGCACCAAACGCTCCATCTCGTCCTTGTTCGGCATATTGCGGATATGCGCGTTGCGATGGGGAACGTGGATGACATAGTCATCCAGCTCGTAGATCCGTCGGGCATTGGAGTAGGTTTGCAGCGGCACGATTTCGTTGATCGTGCCTTCGGAGTACCGTCCCTGCAGGATGATTACATCAGGTGACTGGCGCTCGATTTCAATCATCGAGGGCATGTTGTAGTGAATGCGCCCCTCGGCCCGGCCCGCGGCTTCCAGCTCGATCATCGGCTGCGTCACGCGGTAATGGCCAATGGCGGAGGCATTGATCGGCACGGCGAGGATCTTCGGCAACTGCGCCTTGGAAAATGGGCTCCATCCGGTACGCAAACCCGGTTCAAGACTGAAGCTCGATCCACCCACCCCTTGCAATGACAGGTTGATGTTGTAAGCCGGGTCACGGGCGATAATCGGCAGCCAGCGCTTGTAGAACACTTCCTGTTCCTGCCTGCGCAACGCCTGCTCACCGTCCTGCGCGGCCACGACCGGGCGTGCGCCCAGCGCCAGTTTGGCGTAGGGCGTCCACACCACCAGGTAACCGTCCTGGCCGATGCGCAGGCACAAGTCCACTTCATTGAGGGTTTGCGCGAGGTGTTGCTCGTCCAGCCCACCGACCGCCTCGAACACAGCCTTGCGCACCATCAGGCAATCGCCGCCGACAGCGCTCAGGTTGTGCGCGACCTGTAACCGGAACATGTAGCCCGCCGCCTGCAGGGATTCGCCGTAAAACGGCACACCGGCCGGCCCTTGCAACCCCAGAATCAAACCCGCGTGCAGCACCCGACCGTCCGGGTTGAACAACTTGGCACCGACCACGCCGACTTCCGGGCGCTGGGCGTGATTGAGCAGCTCATCCAGCCAGTCGCCCTGAGTAATCACCGTGTAGGGGTTGAGCATCAGGACGTAGTCACCGACGGCCTGCTTCACCGCGAAGTTGTACAGCGCCGCGGCATTGCCTTGCTGCGCAGACGTCAGCACGCGAATCCGCTCGCTGCCCAGCCCTGCCATACCGGCCAGCCAGGCACGCGCTTCGGCACTTTCGCTGCCATTGTCGACCAACAACAACTCGTAATCGCTGTAGGCCGTTTTCTCCAGCAGGCTTTCGACGCAGCGCTGCACAGCGACGGTCTGATCCTTGCTGACGATGATGATCGACACCAACGGCCGAGCCGCATGTTGATAGTCGACACGGTTGATCAGCTCGGCGCTGGCACTGCGGTTTTCATAGCGCACACCCAAACGCTGCAAGTGCGCGTCCAGTAGCAACGGGCTGTTATCCACCACGTCAGGGTGAGCCAGCCACTTGGCCAGATCGAACGTCGACTCCAGCAACACCTCGGCGATGTGCCCGATGACTTGGGTGCCATCCTGCTCAACCATGCGCCAAAGCGCATCGTGTGGCGCGAGTTCCCCATGCACCGAGTCAAAACCGCCCAGGGCCAGAAAACGTTCGCGCTCGAATGCCAGGGCTCGCCCCACGTAGGGGTAACTGCGCATCAGGTCGAGATTGAAGTCGGGTTTGAATGCAGGCTCGGCCGATTCCCCCTGACGCAAGCTGCCTTCGTCGCTGTACAGGCACGTCAGGGAGGGCGACAGGACAATCCGCTCTGCCATGGCCAGCAAGGCCGGGGCCACCAGGCGATCACCGGCACGCAGCAAGTAAAACCAGTCAGCACCTTGCAACTGCGGCAACAGTTCATTGACCTGCGCCAGCCAGTCCGCTTGCAACGGCAAACGGAAAACCCGTTCATCCAGAACGGCTTCGGTGCAAGAAGCGGACAACACCAGTGTCAGCTCGGGCGCGAAGTCTTGCGCGGCGAGCGACTGCAGTGTGAGGTCCAGCGCTGACCGGCTGCCGAGCTCATCGATGATGACCGGAACGATTTTAGGGGTATGGGTCCAGCCGGCAATGGTGTCCGGCAATAGCAACCGTTGACCATCGTTGAGGACACGGCATGCGAGCCACTGCGCATAGAGCTCGGAAAAACTCGTGCTGGCAATGCCGACAAGCCATTCCTGAGCACTTTGCTTGGTGCCCAGGGTTCGGCTCAAGGGCAACTCTTCCCAGACCCGGGGCGACTCTTCGGTCCGGGTCAACGGCAGATAACGAACCCAGCCCGGCGCCGGCGCAGACTCGCCGCTGCGAGCCTTGAGCATCTGCAATACCCATTCACGCTCAACCTCTACAGCGTCTTTCATCGCCTGTTGAGCGCTCAATCGCTCCGGGTACAGGCGCTCGACACTGAGCACATTGTTGGACATCACCAGATTGCCGCGCCGCAACAGGCACACATACAAGGCAAAATCGAGGGTCGCCACAAAGCAGTGGCCCGCCTGGGACAGCGCTGGCAACAATTCCAGCACGTCCGCCCGACGGAACAGCGCATTGCTGAAACCACCGAGGATGTTGACCGGGAAATTCTCGAAAATCGCCAGCAGGTCGTCGCCCTTGAACAGGCCACTTACTGGCGAGAGCGACGTGTTTTCCAGGCGCGAAGGCAGCAGCATATCGTCGGCATCCCAGAACAAACGCTGGGCCAGCACCAGACTCACTTCATCACGCGTCATCAGCTCATGGGCCTGCTGCTCGATGCAGGCGGTGAACAGATGATCGTCATCACAGAGAAACTTGATGAACTCGCCCTGCGCTTCTTCCAGGCAGGCCTGCAAATTACCCACCATTCCCAGCGTGCGCGGGTTGCGCACATAGCGCACGGCAACCCCCGTTTGCTCGGAAACGGAAATGACCGCCTCTTCGATTTCAGTGCCACGACTGTCGTCGCACACAATGATCTCGAGATTGCCATAACCCTGACTCACGGCACTGTGCAACGCCCGACTGAAAAAGCGCGGATTGAAGGCAGGGATGACAAGGCTGACAAGCGGGAGTGAATTCACGGCGGACTCGCAGGCGGCGAGAGCTCGCCCAGGAAAGCGAGCCCTTTGAACCGCGGAAAAAGACAGTAGATATTGGAGGGGCAGCACTCACCGGGCGCCTGGGCGCCCGGCGACGGTCAGATCTTGTTGAACAGGCCCAATGACGTGATCTTGCTGAACGCCAATTGTGCGGCTTGCAGCATGGTCTGTTGCAGCGTCAGACGGGTCATCACTTCGGCAGGGTCGGAGTCACGAATCGAACCTTGGGTGGCGGTGTTCGCCAGGCTCAGGCTCTGGTTGGTCGTGGACTGATCGTCCAGCGACTGACCGCGCGCACCAATCGAGGTGACGGCCGCGCCCAACTGGTCGCTGGCGCTGTCCAGATTCGCGAGGCCCGAATCCATGGCCGCCTGGAATTGCTGCTTGGCCACGGTGTTGCCATCGATCGGCGTCTTCAGTGCCGTGATCATCTTGCCCAAGGTGTCGAGCACGTTCTGGGTCTGGTGATCATTGGCCTGCACGGCGAACTGGTCGCCGGCGGCCGGTGTGCCGCCGCCCAGGGCGAAGGTCACGCCTGCCGCCGTGGCCGTGGCGGGAGGACCGGCCACAACAGCGCCCGACGATACCGGACGGCTATCGGCCGTCACTGGCGCTGCGTACAAATCGAACGCGGTGGCGCTGGTGAACTTGAGGACCGCCCCGCCCGACGGGAACGCCGCGTTGTAGGCTGTCGGGTTGGTCACGGAGGAACCGGTGATGACGGCTGTAGACGAGTTGCCGGCGCTGCGCACGGCACCGATGGTGTCCGGGTTGGCCGTCAACTGGAAGGTGTGGCCGGCAATGACCGTGTCCGGCACATCGCCCGACTTGAGGTTGATGTTCAGGTTCAGGTCGACGCCACGGAAGTTGACCACCTGGTTGGCGCCGTTGCTGTTGCTGAACGCACCGTTCTGGCTGGCCTCGGTCGTCACGTCGTTGCCCAGTCCGTCGGTGATCTTCAACTGGGTGCTGCTCAGGAAGGTGACCGTGTACGGCTGGCCGCTGGCGAACTTGGAGTCGTACGTTGCACTGTTGCTCACCTGGCCGTTGGACAGGACCACGCGACCATCATCCACCGCCGGGGCAGTCATGGCGGCCTGGGTGCGGCTGGTATTGATGGTCTGCTGGAACGCGTCCCAGCCGGTGGTGTTGGTAGCCACGGTCAAACCATCGCCAATGCCCAGGTTGATGCTGGTCTGGTCACCGTTGTAGGTGTAGGTGCCGTCGGAATTCTGCGAGTACGGCGGGGTGTCGGTTTTCGAACCGGAGAACAGGAAGTTGCCGGACGCATCCTTGGAGTTCATCAGGCCCAGTACTTGTTGCTGGATCTGGCCCAGTTCCGCCGCATACGCTTTGCGGTCATCATCGGTGGCAATGCCGTTGTTGGCACTGAGGCCGATTTCCTTGGCGCGCTGCAAGGCGGTGCCAATGGAGTCCAGGGTCGTTTCCTGCAAGCTCAACGAACTCTTGGTCGTGCTGATGTTGCCGGTGTACTGATCAAGCATCGCGCTCTGCTGACCCAGTTGCAGCAAACGACCGGCGCCGATCGGATCATCGGCAGCGGTGTTGATGCGTTGCAAGCTACTGGCTTCGTTGCTGGTCGCGATCGCCTTGTTGAAGTTGCGCTGATAGTTGGCAGCGGTTGTCTCGTAATACTGGGCGGTAGAAATGCGCATGAATTACGACTCCTTAAAGGCTGTTGATCAGCGTGCTGAAAGTTTCCTGCGCAGCCTTGATGATCTGCGAAGAGGCGGTGTAGTACTGCTGGTATTTGACCAGGTTGCCGGTTTCCTCATCCAGGTCGACCCCGGAGAGCGAATCACGAGCGCCCTTGGCTTGCGTCAGGATCGCCGTGGTGGCGTCACTGTCAGACTTGCCTTGAGCAGCCTTGCTACCAACGTTGGTCACCAGCGTGTTGTAGGCGTCGGTGAGGCTGATGCCCTTGCTCGACGAACCGGTGTCTACGGTCTGTTTGGTTTGCAGGCCGACCAGCGCTTGAGCGTTGCGGTTGTCCGAGGACGCCGCGCCGGTCAGGGACATCGAGAAGCTTTCGCCATCGGCAGGTGAACCACCCACGGTGGTCTGCACGGTGAAGGTTTTCTGCACCGGCGGCGTACCGCCATCCGTGATCGCAGTGCCAGTGGCATCGACCATCGGGACATTAAGGTTCAGGGTGTTGTTCTGGCCCGGGACAATAGTGCCGCTGCCCAGCGGATTGCCTTGGGCGTCGCTCAGTTTATAGGTCTGGCTGCCACCGCTTGGAGTACCGAAAGTGATCTTGACCGGCGTCGAGTACTTGAGTCCGGTTTGCATGTCAGCCTGGGCCGCCGGACTGTAGATATCGATGGTGCTGGTCAGCGTCGGCTGGGTGTACGTGCCGGTGGCTTTGGAGCTGGCCACGCCGCTCAATGGAGCTGCCGCCGCGATTTTTTTCGGGTCGGTGAGCACGGTCTGGATACTGGCTGCGGCGCCGCGGGTCGGGGTCACCTTGAAGGTGTCGCCGGCGCTCATGGCACCGCCATTCAGCGCCAGGCTGAAACCATCGATCACCGGTGGCGGCGTGGTCAAGGTGCTGAAGGCCCCCATATTGGTGCCATCGGAACGCTTGACGCTGTAGTCGGTGGCGGTGGTGAACGTCACCTGATAATCGCTGGTGGTCAGCTTGCCGGAGTCCTTGATGGTGACATCCAGGTTGCCAGAACCGGCGCTGTTATTGAGCTGGGCGACGCTGCGCTGGCTGAGCATTGCGGCGCTGTTGATGTTGTTGAAAATCGCCGCGCCAAACTCACCGTTCTTGTCGATGCCTTGCGCTTGCTGACTATTGATCTGGTCAGCCACCACCAGGGCCACACGCCCCAGTTCATTAAGCGAAGGGTCGAGCACGTCTTTGCGGTAAGTGAGCAGACCACCGATTTCGCCACCGCTGACCACCGAGGTGATGTCGATGGTGCTGGAGCCACGGTTCATCTGCAGCCCCATGCGCGACGGGTCATCTTTGGTCGGAACGGTTTCCAGGGTGTTGGTGGTGTTGCCCATCACCAATGGCTGGCCGCTGCCGACGTAGATGTCGTAGCTGGTACCGCGCTCGACGACCTGCGCACCGACCAACTCGGACAGTTGGCGCACCGTCTCGTTACGGGTATCGAGCAGGTCGTTCGGCTGGCCGCCGCTGGTGGAGATTTCACCAATCTTCTGGTTCAGGTTGGCAATCGAGGTGGCCAGTTTATTCACCTGCGCCGCCATGTCTCCAAGACTGCCGTTGAGCGTGGTGTTCTGATCATTCAGTTGCTTGGCGATGGTGTTGAAACGATTGCTCAACGCTTGAGCACCGGTCAACACCGACTGGCGCGAAGTATCGTCGGTCGCGGACGTCGAGACGCCCTGCATCGAAGTGAAGAACTTCTGCAACACGCCGGTCAGGCCGGTATTGGTGTCGGAAAGCGTGGCGTCCAGCGGCGTAGCCTGAGCCTGGTAAGAGGCTGCTTCGCTGTTGAGCGAGGTGGCGGTACGCAGCTGCGCATCGAGGTAGGAGTTATACACCCGGCGAACATCCGCCAGAGTCGTGCCCGTACCGATGAAGACATTCCCGTACTGCTGCGAGGCCTTGGTGCCCTGCACGGTTTGCTGACGTGAATAACCGGCGGTGTCGACGTTGGCAATGTTGTTGCCTGTCACAGCCAGAGAGGATTGGCTAGCCGCCAGACCCGACATCCCGATATTGAGCAAACTCATGGTTCAGACCTTATGCCTTGTGCCTATAAAGGCGTGGTGGAAGCGCCCGCCGCAGCGTAGTTTTGGTAACTCGTCATCTGCTTGGCTATCTGCGAAATCTTGTTTGCGTAGTTCGGGTCGGTTGCATAACCGGCCTTTTGCAACTCGCGTACAAACTGTTCTGGGTTATCGGCCGACTTCACCACATCTTGATAGCGATTGTTGGTTTGCAGCAAAGTCACAAGGTCATGGAAGCTGTCCTTGTACGAGGCATAGGAACGGAACTCGGCCGTCTCCTTGACCATCGCGCCATCCCTGAATTCGCTGGTGATTGCCCGCGCCGAATCGCCCGCCCAACTGCTGCCGGCCTTGATGCCGAACAGGTTGTGGCTGCTGCTGCCATCCTGGGCGCGCATGACCGATTTACCCCAACCGGTTTCCAGGGCGGCCTGAGCCACCAGATAACGCGGATCGACACCGATGCGAGCGGCGGCTTCTTTGGCCATCGGCAGCATGGTGTTGACGAATTCGTCGGCGGAACTGAAAGCTTTCTTCGCCGGTGCTAGAGGAATCTGCGCCATCGCGCGACCGTAAATCTGCATCTGCCCGCTCGACGCCGATGCCGTTGCCGACGGTAGCCAATCGCCGTTGTACAGCGGGCCGGCGCCGGTCGCCGTGGCGGTGGCGCGCTCAGGCAACACATTCTTGAGGGTCGGCGCGGCAGTCGTGGTGCTGGTCGCGGTGGATGGCACCAGGCCGGCGAGCAAGCGGTCCGCCAGTTTCGGCGGCAAAGCCAGGCGCCGCTGATTGAGCAGCGCCACATCATTGCTGTGAGCAGCCGTCGCCGTCGGCGACTTGACCCCGCGCGAGGCCCACAAAGGACGCTCGCCGTTGAGGCGCGACAGCGGACCGTTAGTGGCGACCGTACCGGCAGCCACCGGCGTCGTGACTGCCGCAGCCTTGGCTTTCGCCGCTTCCTGCTTGGCCGCCGAATTCGCCGCTGCTTCACCCGGCGCCAGCGGTTTGTTCTTCGACATCTGGCGCATCAGCACGTCCGCCAGACCGATACCACCGCCCTCGCGAGACATGGAAACGGCCATCTGCTGATCAGACATTTCCTGGTACTGCTTGGCGGCCGGTGTATTGAGCGGATTGTCCTTGCCCAACGCTTCGGTGGCCGAGCGCATGGACTTGAGCATTTCACCGAGGAACAGCGATTCGAATTCCTGCGCAACCTTGCGCATGTTCGCGTCGCTGTTCTTGTCGCCGACCTTGAGCTGATTCAGACGATTGAGGTCCGAGTAAGAACCCGAATCGCCAGTACCGACCAAGCTGCCTTTGCGCATATCCACCATGGTCGCCGTCCTCAGATCACGATCAGGTCGGCTTGCAACGCGCCGGCCTGTTTCAGTGCTTCAAGGATGGCCATCAAGTCACCCGGCGCCGCGCCGACCTGGTTCACCGCACGAACGATTTCGTCGAGGGTGGTGCCCGGGCCGAACTTGAACATTGGCTTGGCTTCCTGCTGGGCGTTGACCCGCGAGCGCGGTACGACAGCCGTCTGCCCGTTGGACAGAGGGCCGGGCTGGCTGACAATCGGGTCTTCGGTAATGGTCACGGTCAGGCTGCCGTGGGTCACGGCGGCCGGGGAAACTTTTACGTTCTGGCCGATCACGATGGTGCCGGTTCGGGAGTTGATGATGACTTTCGCCACCGCCTGACCCGGATCGACTTCGAGGTTTTCGAGGATCGACAAATAGTCGACCCGCTGACTCGGGTCCAGTGGCGCGGTGACGCGGATCGAACCGCCATCAATAGCCTGTGCGACGCCAGGGCCGAGCATGTCGTTGATCTTGTCGACCACGCGCTTGGCGGTGGTGAAGTCCGAACGATTGAGGTTCAGGGTCAGGCTGTTGCCCTGATTGAAGCCGCTCGGCACCGAACGTTCAACCGACGCACCACCGGGGATACGACCGGCCGACGGAACGTTGACGGTGATCTTCGAACCGTCGCGACCTTCAGCATCGAAACCACCGACCACCAGGTTGCCCTGGGCGATGGCGTAGACGTTGCCGTCGATACCTTTAAGCGGCGTCAACAGCAAGGTGCCGCCACGCAGGCTCTTGGAGTTACCGATGGAGGAAACCGTGATATCCACCAACTGACCCGGCTTGGCAAACGCCGGCAGATCAGCACTGATCGACACTGCCGCGACGTTCTTCAACTGCACGTTGCCCGAACCTGGCGGCACCTTGATGCCGAACTGCGAGAGCATGTTGTTGAAGGTCTGCAGGGTGAACGGGGTCTGCGTCGTCTGGTCACCGGTGCCGTTAAGCCCGACCACCAGGCCGTAACCGATCAATTGGTTGGTCCGCACGCCGGAAATACTGGCGATGTCTTTCAGTCGCTCGGCTTGAGCGCCAAAGGCTGCGGACATCAGGCATGCGGCCACCAACAGGTGTTTAAGATTCAACGTAGCCACCTAGAAAGGGAACAGCGGGCTGAGGAAGAAACGGTCGAACCAGCCTGGCTGACTCGCATCGGCAAACGCACCGGTGCCCGAATAGGTGATACGTGCATCGGCGACGCGGGTCGACGACACGGTGTTATCGGTAGCGATGTCATCGGCGCGCACCAGACCGGCAATCCGCACCAGTTCATCGCCCGAGTTGAGGGTCATCCACTTCTCGCCACGCACGGCGATGATGCCGTTGGGCAAGACGTCGGCGACGGTCACGGTGATCGAACCGGTCAGGCTGTTGCTCTGGCCGGACTTGCTGGCGCCGTTGGTGGCACGGTCGCCGCTGTAGCCGACGTCCAGGCTCAGGTCACCACTGCCCACCGGGTTGTTGGTGTTCAAGCCACCACCAAACAGCGAGGTCAGGCCAATGCCGGTCTTGCTGGTCTTGTCGATCTGCGAGTTGGCACCTTTGCTGGCCTGGGTCTTCTCGTTCAGGGTGATGGTGATGATGTCACCGACCCGGAACGCCTTGCGGTCGCTGTACAGGTTCTGTTCGAAACCGGCCTGGTAGATCGAGCCATTATTGGCGGCAGCCGGCAGCGGCGTGCGCGGCAACACCGGGGCGTAATAAGGGTCATTGGGCTTGGGCGTCGGCGCGACGCAGCCCGCGAGCGCGACCACCCCACTCAGTGCCAGAACAGATACAAAGCGATTCATGACCCTACCTCACGGTGTTGCTGGCGACCTCATGGTCGCCCCATAGACTTGATTACAGATTCTGCGTTACGAACGAGAGCATCTGGTCGGCGGTGGAGATCACCTTGGAGTTCATCTCGTAAGCGCGCTGAGTGGTGATCATGTTGACCATCTCTTCAACGGTGCTGACGTTGGAGCCTTCCAGGGTGTTCTGCAGCGTGGTACCAAAACCGTTCAGGCCCGGGGTGCCGACTTGCGGCGCGCCACTGGCAGCGGTTTCCAGGAACAGGTTGTTACCTACCGCTTGCAGGCCGGCCGGGTTGATGAAGTCGGCGGTCTGCAGGTTGCCGATCACCTGGGAGGCGGCGTTGCCGGGAACAGTGATGGACACCGTGCCGTCAGTACCGACCGTGAAGGTCTGGGCGTTGTTCGGAATGACAATCGCCGGCTCCAGGGCGAAACCGCTGGAGTTCACGATCTGGCCGTTGGAGTCGAGGTGGAAGGTACCGTCACGGGTGTAGGACGTGGTGCCATCCGGTTGCAGAATCTGGAAGAAACCGCGACCGTCGACCGCCAGGTCCAACGGCTGCTCGGTGGTTTGCAGGCTGCCGGCGGAAAAGTTTTTCTGGGTGCCAACGATGCGCACACCGGTACCCAATTGCAGACCGGACGGCAGTTCGCTGTCCTGGGTCGACTGGGCGCCAGGCTGGCGTTTGATCTGGTACAGCAAGTCCTGGAACTCGGCGCGATCACGTTTGAAACCCGTGGTCGATACGTTCGCCAGGTTGTTGGAAATGGTGGTCAGGTTGGTGTCCTGGGCGGACAGACCTGTTTTGGCAACCCATAGAGCCGGAAGCATTTCGATTCTCCTCGTGCGCCTGTTTTACGGCGCGACGTTCTGGTAATTAGCTGATCTGCAAGACCCGAGCCATGGCCTGGTCATCGTCTTTGGCGGTGTTCATCATCTTGATGTGCAGCTCGAATTGCTTCGACAAAGCCAGCACCGAGGTCATTTCTTCCACGGCGTTGACGTTGCTCGACTCCAGGAACCCGGACACCAGTTTGACGCCCGCATCGGCTTGCGCCGGCTTGCCGTCTTTGGTGTGGATCGAACCATCCAGGCCTTTGGTCATGTTCTTCAGGTCAGGGTTGACCAGTTTGATGCGGTCGATTTCGGCCATCACTCGCGGGCCTTCACCCATCGAACGAATGCTGATGGTGCCGTCCTCGCCCACTTCGATTTTCTGCTCGGGCGGCACGGCAATCGGCCCGCCATTGCCCATCACCGGCATACCGTTGCCGGCGCGCAACACGCCCAGGGCGTCAATGTTCAGGCTGCCGGTGCGCACGTAGCTTTCGCTGCCGTCGGGACTCTGCACCGCGATCCAGCCGTTGCCGGTCACTGCCACGTCGAGGTCACGACCGGTCTCCACCATCGAACCCGCGGAGAAGTCGGTGGCCGGACGCTCGGTCATGGCATAGGCACGCGCCGGAAAGCTGTCACCAAACACCGGCATCGAACGGGCCTGTTCCAGGTCCTTTTGAAAACCGTTGGTGGAGATGTTCGCCAGGTTGTTCGCATGAGCCTTCTGCGCCAGTGCATTCTGGCTGGCGCCGGTCATTGCCACATAAAGGTACTTGTCCACACTCAATCCTCTGCATGCCGGACGTTTGCCGCCCACCGCTGTACTGATGAGCCTTAAGCAATTTGCAGACCAACTTTTTTCTGGCGGCACGGGGCCCGGTAAACAAAGGACTTGAGGGGTTTAGAGGGGATTAGGGGATTGTGTCAAAGTCGAAAAACCGGCGGTGTTATGCCGGAAAGTGGCAAAGATTGATCTGTAGGTTGCCAGGACGACCGCCTTCGCGAGCAAGCCCGCTCCCACAGGGAGATGCGGTCACCTGTGGGAGCGGGCTTGCTCGCGAAGGGGCCCTGACAGCCCCAGCCACCATTGGCTATGACTCAGTCTTGCCGACGTCATACTCGCGCAACTTGTTGGCAATGGTCGTATGCGAAACCCCCAACCGCTTGCCCAACTGCCGGCTGCTCGGATGCTCGGAATACAAGCGCTCCAGGACCGCTTTCTCGAAACGCCCGACAATCGCATCCAGCCCGCCTTCCAGCGAGAAATCGCCAAGCGGCTGACGCACGCCATAATCCGGCAATCGAATATGCTCAGCCTTGACCGTCCCGCCTTCACACAACGAAACCGCCTGGAACAACACGTTCTCCAACTGCCGCACATTACCCGGCCAATGGTAATGACTGAGCCGTTCCATGGCTGCCGGCGCCAGTTTCGGCAGAGGGCAACCGATCTGCCGACTGGCCTGGTCGAGGAAGTGCTCCACCAGCGGCGTCAAACCGTCGAGGCATTCGCGCAGCGGCGGGATGTGCAACGACAGCACGTTCAAGCGGTGATACAAATCCTGGCGAAACTCACCGCGCGCGCACAACTCGGACAGGTCCACCTGGGTCGCGCAGATCACCCGCACGTCCAGGTAAACCTCTTCATCACTGCCTACGCGGCGGAAGCAGCCATCCTGCAGAAAGCGCAGTAATTTCACCTGCAAGCGCGGGCTCATTTCCCCTACGCCATCAAGAAACAACGTGCCGCCGGCCGTCAGTTCCAGCAGCCCGAGCTTGCCTTCGGCTCGCGCCCCTTCGAAGGCGCCGGGGCCATAACCGAACAACTCGGTCTCGGCCATGGATTCCGGCAGACCGGCGCAGTTAAGCGCCATCAACGGCGACTGGCCGCGCGGGCTGGCCAGGTGACAAGCCCGCGCCAACAGCTCTTTGCCGGTGCCGGTTTCGCCTTCTATCAATAGCGGCGCATCCAGCGGCGCCATGCGCCGGGCTTCGCGCACCACGGCGGCCATGACTTTCGAACTCTGGAAGATGCTGTCAAAACCGCGCAGCTCTTGTTTGCGCACGTTGTAGATGCGCTCGCCGACCCGGTCCGCTCGGTGCAACGTCAACACCGCGCCGGCCATGGCTTCGCTGTCGTCATGCTCCGATTGCAGTGGGGCGATGTCGGCGAGAAACACGTCACCCTTGACCTTCACCCGCAGCCCGTTGATCCGCGACTTGTTGGCGCGCACCAGTTCCGGCAAATCGAAATCCTCGGCGTAACGGGACAAGGGAATCCCCGGCACCTCGTCCACCCGCACCCCGAGCAACTGCGCCGCCGCACGGTTGGCCGCGACGATGGAGCCGCCCATGTCGATCGACAGCACCGGAAACTCCAGGGCACCGAGCAAGGCGTTGAGCTCCATATGCCGACGCTCGCTGGGCATCAGCCCTACCCGCTTGACGCCGAAGACCCCGCCAATCGCCTCGAACTTCGGACGCAACGCCTGGAACTGAATGTTGATCAGGTTCGGGCAGTGCAGGTAGATCGCGTTGCCATGCTCACCGCCGACCTCGCCGCGCGCGACGTTGATCCCGTATTCCACCAACAGGTTGAGGATGTCACGCAGGATGCCGATGCGGTTTTGGCAGTGGACTTTGATACGCATATAAAAGGCCTGAAAAAGCGGTGAGTGAATTGAATGCCAAACACATAACCCTGTGGGAGCGGGCTTGCTCGCGAAGGCGTCGTGTCAGCCAATGATGATGTCGACTGACACTCCCTCTTCGCGAGCAAGCCCGCTCCCACAAGGGGGATTGCGGTGTCCTCGGGGGTATTTTTCTGCAAGGACACTCAGATAGTCGTCACGATTATGTGACAGCCGGAGCGCTTTTCAAACCCGGAAAACTCAATACCTGCGCCACAACCGTCAATCCGTAACGAAAACTTTACGAAAATCGCTGATTTTTCCTACACACGACCCAAACCACCTGCTGCATCACGGCACGCCTTGGGGTATCTCTAGGTCCATAGCTGTACATAACAAGAACGACTTCCCCCTAGCAGGAGAGCAGCATGAAGCAGACGCAATACGTGGCTCGCGAGCCCGATGCGCAAGGTTTTATCGACTACCCCGCCGAAGAACACGCGGTGTGGAACACGCTGATCACTCGCCAACTGAAAGTGATCGAAGGCCGTGCGTGCCAGGAGTACCTGGACGGTATCGAAAAACTCGGTCTGCCCCACGACCGCATTCCGCAACTGGGCGAGATCAACAAAGTCCTCGGTGAAACCACCGGCTGGCAAGTTGCCAGGGTTCCGGCGCTGATCCCCTTCCAGACCTTTTTCGAATTGCTCGCCAACAAGCAGTTTCCGGTGGCGACGTTTATCCGTACCCGCGAAGAGCTGGATTACCTGCAAGAACCGGACATTTTCCACGAGATCTTTGGTCACTGCCCGCTGCTGACCAACCCGTGGTTTGCTGAATTTACCCACACCTACGGCAAACTCGGCCTACAGGCCACCAAGGAAGAACGCGTGTACCTGGCGCGCCTGTACTGGATGACCATCGAGTTCGGCATGGTCGATACGCCAGAGGGTCTGCGCATCTACGGCGGCGGCATTCTGTCCTCGCCTAAAGAAACCGTTTACTGCATGTCGGACGAGCCGGAGCATCAAGCCTTCGATCCGCTGGAATGCATGCGCACGCCGTATCGCATCGACATCCTGCAGCCGCTGTACTTTGTGCTGCCCAACCTCAAGCGCCTGTTCGACGTGGCCCATGAAGACATCATGGCCATGGTCAAGCAAGGCATGCAGTTGGGCTTGCACGCACCGAAATTTCCGCCAAAGCCCAAAGCGGCCTGAGTGCACCCGCAGTCGCGGTCAGCGCTGAAAAATAGTAACGTCTAACAAGAATCGAATCGGGAAACAGACCATGTCCACTTTGAACCAAGCCCACTGCGAAGCCTGCCAAGCCGGCGCCCCTCAGGTCAGCGACGAAGAACTGCCAGTACTGATCAAGCAGATCCCTGACTGGAACATCGAAGTCCGCGACAGCGTGATGCAGCTGGAAAAAGTTTTCCTGTTCAAGAATTTCAAGCACGCCCTGGCCTTCACCAACGCTGTCGGTGAAATCTCCGAGGCCGAAGGTCACCACCCGGGCCTGCTGACCGAGTGGGGCAAAGTCACCGTGACCTGGTGGAGCCACTCCATCAAGGGCCTGCACCGCAACGACTTCATCATGGCCGCACGCACTGACGACGTAGCCAAGGACGCCGAGGGCCGCAAATAATGCATTTCGACGCCATCGGCCGAGTACCCGGCGACCCGATTCTCGGCCTGATGGAGGCCTATGCGCAGGACCCCAACCCGCGCAAATTCGACCTTGGCGTGGGTGTCTACAAAGACGCCCAGGGCCTGACATCGATTCCTCAAGCGGTGAAACTTGCCGAGGCGCGACTGGTGGATCGTCAGACCACCAAGACCTACATCGGTGGTCATGGCGATCCGGCGTTCGGCAAAGTCATGAACGAGCTGGTGCTCGGTGCCGATTCGGCGCTGATCGCCGAGCAACGGGCCGGCGTCACCCAGACCCCGGGCGGCACCGGTGCATTGCGTTTGAGCGCAGACTTCATCGCGCAGATGCTGCCGGGCCGTGGCGTGTGGCTGAGCAACCCGACGTGGCCGATTCACGAAACGATTTTCGCCACGGCTGGGGTCAAAGTCAGTCACTACCCGTACGTGGGCAGCGACAACCGTCTCGACGTCGAAGCAATGCTCGCGGTACTCAACGAAGCCCCCAAGGGCGACGTGGTGTTGCTGCACGCCTGCTGCCACAACCCGACCGGTTTCGACCTGTCCCATGACGATTGGCGCCGGGTGCTCGACGTGGTCCGCCGCCGCGAGCTGCTGCCGCTGATCGACTTCGCCTACCAAGGCTTCGGCGATGGCCTGGAACAGGACGCCTGGTCCACCCGATTGTTCGTCGACGCGTTGCCGGAAGTGCTGATCACCAGTTCCTGTTCGAAAAACTTCGGCCTGTACCGCGACCGCACCGGTGCGCTGATTGTTTGCGCGAAAACCGCCGAGAAGTTGGTGGATATCCGCAGTCAACTGGCCAACATCGCTCGCAACCTGTGGTCGACACCGCCGGATCACGGCGCGGCGGTAGTGGCGACCATCCTCGGCGACCCGGAGCTGAAAAGCCTGTGGGCCGACGAAGTGGAAGCCATGCGTTTGCGCATCGCCCAACTGCGCAGCGGTCTGGTCGAAGCCCTTGAGCCTCACGGCTTGCGTGAGCGTTTTGCGCACATCGGCGTGCAACGCGGGATGTTCTCCTACACCGGGCTGACGGCGGACCAGGTTAAACAGCTGCGTGATCATCACAGCGTTTACATGGTCAATTCCGGTCGGGCCAACGTGGCGGGGATTGATGCGACGCGTTTGGCGCTGCTGGCCGAGGCGATTGCTGAAGTCTGCAAGTAACCTCGAGCCATTACACATCCCTATGTGGGAGCGGGCTTGCTCGCGAAAGCGGAGTGTCAGTTGACATCAACATTGACTGACACACCGCATTCGCGAGCAAGCCCGCTCCCACATTGATCGTTCCCAGGCTCTGCGTGGGAATGCAGTCCGGGACGCTCCGCGTCCCTACCAAAGCGGACGCAGAGCGTCCATTGAGGCATTCCCACGCAGAGCGTGGGAACGATCACGTCTCTCCTATTGACCTGTCTAGACAACTCCATCCGTCGAAACAAATGGATATAAAAGTCTGCTTGTCATATCTCCTGCTGTATCCTGCCCAAGCTTTTTAAAAGCGCGGATCTACCAGATCTATCAACAGACTTTGCGAGGAGCGCGAACATGCACGAGATCCCTAATCTCCCCTTCCCAAGCCTGCACGAAACTGAGCAGACAACCCCGCAACAAGCCAGTGCCCAACAGCCTGAGCCGAAAGAAGCCACTGACAGTCGAAAGGCTGACAGCGAAGACTGAAACACCTGCAATGCCAGACCGTGTGGAAAGCGCTAACATGCGCTTTCCACACCGCCTGAACCCCGAGCACCCCGCCATGACCGACGAATTTAGCGAAACGCAAGCCAGCGTCCTGATCGGCACCGCCGAGAAGATGATCGAGATCTGGAATCGCCTCTCCCCCGAAAAACAAGCCGCTCTGCTCGCCCGTTTCGGTAGCGAAGAAAACGCCCTGGCCGCGCTAGTCACCACGCAACTGGTCGCCCCCGCCAAATCCTGATTCATCCCCGCCCGGCAAATAGTTTTACTTTTCCACGACCGCCCGCCCCTCGCGCCGCTATCATAAGCAGCCTATCTATCCTGCTGCCCCGTGGACCTTTACCCATGTCAGAAAACCAGCGCCCCCTGGCGGTCACGCTGCAAGTCGTTTCCATCGTCCTGTTCACCTTCATCGGCTACCTCAACATCGGCATCCCCCTGGCCGTATTGCCGGGCTACGTCCACAGCGACCTGGGTTTCGGCGCGGTCATCGCCGGGCTGGTAATCAGCGTGCAATACCTGGCCACCCTGCTCAGCCGGCCTTACGCCGGGCGCATCATCGACAACAAGGGCAGCAAACTGGCGGTGATGTACGGCCTCGCCGGTTGCGGTTTGAGTGGTGTGTTCATGCTGATTTCGGCCTGGACCCAAAGCCTGCCGATGCTCAGCCTGATCAGCCTGTTGATCGGCCGGCTGGTGCTGGGTAGCGCGGAAAGCCTCGTGGGCTCGGGTTCGATCGGTTGGGGCATCGGCCGGGTCGGCGCGGCGAACACCGCCAAAGTGATTTCCTGGAACGGCATCGCCAGCTACGGCGCCATCGCTATTGGAGCGCCGCTGGGCGTATTGCTGGTCAACCAAATGGGCTTGTGGAGCA
This sequence comes from Pseudomonas sp. 5Vm1k, assembly GCF_056161485.1. NCBI lineage: Bacteria > Pseudomonadati > Pseudomonadota > Gammaproteobacteria > Pseudomonadales > Pseudomonadaceae > Pseudomonas > Pseudomonas sp. 5Vm1k. The sequence goes on along the minus strand of NZ_JBSPCZ010000005.1, from coordinate 63,414 downwards.
TGGGCGTAAGTATTGTGCTGCTGGCGGTGTTGGGCCTGGCGCTAGCGTGGCCGAAAACCGCCGCGCCGATTGTGGTCGGGGAACGCCTGCCCTTCATGCATGTGCTGGGCCGGGTGCTACCGCATGGCTGCGGCCTGGCGCTGGGTTCCATCGGTTTCGGCACCATTGCCACCTTCATTACCCTGTATTACGCCACGCAGCATTGGTCGAACGCGGTGCTCTGCCTGAGCCTGTTCGGCGCCAGCTTCATTGGTGCGCGGCTGTTGTTCGGCAACCTGATAAACCGCCTTGGCGGGTTTCGCGTGGCGATTGCCTGCCTGTCGGTGGAAACCCTGGGGCTGTTGCTGCTGTGGCTGGCGCCGGATGCCCACTGGGCACTGGCCGGTGCGGCGCTGAGCGGTTTCGGCTTCTCACTGGTGTTTCCGGCGCTGGGCGTGGAAGCGGTCAACCTGGTGCCGGCCTCCAGTCGCGGCGCGGCGGTTGGGGCCTATTCGTTGTTTATCGATTTGTCGCTGGGGATTACCGGGCCACTGGCCGGTGCGATTGCGGCGGGATTCGGCTTTGCGTCGATCTTCCTGTTTGCCGCCCTCGCCGCGCTGAGCGGTCTGGCGCTGAGCGTTTATCTGTACCGGCAAGCACCGAAGTATCGCGAAGAAAGAGAGCCCCGCTAGAAGTCGATCTTACCGCGCCCGGCCTTGATGCTGCCGCGCTTGGTCTTCGATTCCAGCCGACGCTTCTTCGAACCGAGGGTCGGCTTGGTCGGGCGGCGCTTCTTTTCGACTTTGGTGGCGCTGAGGATCAACTCGACCAGTCGTTCCAGCGCATCCGCGCGATTGGCTTCCTGCGTGCGGTATTGCTGGGCCTTGATAATCAATACGCCGTCGCTGGTGATGCGACTGTCGCGCAGCGCCAGCAGCCGTTCCTTGTAGAACTCAGGCAAGGATGAGGCCGGAATATCGAAGCGCAGGTGCATCGCGCTGGAGACCTTGTTGACGTTCTGCCCTCCCGCGCCCTGGGCACGAATGGCGGTCAATTCGATCTCGGCATCCGGCAGATGCACGTTGTTGGATATCACCAGCATGGAAAAAAGCGTCCGTATTCAGAGTCGCCAGAATACCCTGTAGGAGCGAGGCTTGCCCGCGAAGGCGGAGGGTCAGACAACATCAATGCTGAATGTGCCGGCCTCTTCGCGGGCAAGCCACGCTCCCACAGGGGTTGGGTGGTGTTCGCGGGTAGTGTGTTCAACACAAATCCACTGTGGGAGCGGGCTAGCTCGCGAAAGGGGTGGGTCAGTCGACATCAATGTTGAATGTGCCGGCCTTTTCGCGGGTAAGTCACGCTCCCACAGGGTTTTGCATAAGCCCCGCGCTCCGTAGTTCCTGGCCTTCTGACGGTTGAGTTCTACGCTAAAGAATCCGGATCACGCCGATCAGGCCTTTTTAACGGAGAGACCTATGCCTCGTCGCTTGCTTGCTGCTTTCTGCCTGCTGCTGTCATTCAATGCGGCTCACGCCGTCGAACGATGGGAAACGCTGCCGGCCACTCCTGCCCCGATCACCAGCGCCAAAACCGGTCACGCCGACGTCAACGGCATCAAGCTCTATTACTCAATCACCGGCCATGGCTCTCCCGTCGTACTGCTTCACGGTGGCCTGGCCAACTCCGATTACTGGGGCAACCAGGTCAAGGCTCTCTCCGCGAAGCACACGGTCATCACCCTCGACAGCCGTGGCCATGGTCGCAGTTCGCGAGATGCGCGACCTTTCGGCTATGACTTGATGGCGGACGACGTCATCGCGGTGCTCGACAAGCTGAAGATCGAACGTGCCGACTTCGTGGGATGGAGTGACGGCGCGATTCTCGGGCTGGACCTGGCCATGCGCTATCCGCAGCGTGTCGGCAAAGTGTTCGCCTTCGCCGCCAACACCCAAACCTCTGGGGTCAAGGAAGGTGTCGAGAAAAACCCGACCTTCGCCGCCTACATCGAACGCGCCGGCAAGGAATACGCGAAGCTGTCGCCCACCCCAAAAGAGTACGACGCGTTCGTCGAGCAAATCAGCCACATGTGGGCGAGCCAACCGAACTGGACCAGCGAAGACCTGGCGAAAATCAAAAGCCCGGTACTGATCGTCGATGGCGACCATGACGAGGCGATCAAACGGGAACACACCGAATACATGGCATCGGCCATCCCCGGTGCCGGCCTGCTGATCCTGCCAAATGTCAGCCATTTCGCGTTTATCCAGGACCCGGCGTTTTTCAATGCGTCGGTGCAGAGCTTCCTGGATGAAAAGTAATCACTGACATCACAGCGCCTACAGGGGTTGGGTGGTGTTCGCGGGTAGTGTGTTCAACACAAATCCAGTGTGGGAGCGGGCTTGCTCGCGAAGAGGGAGTGTCCGACGACATCATCATCGACTGACACGACGCCTTCGCGAGCAAGCCCGCTCCCACAGGGAGTTTTGTGTAAATCCTGAAATAACAAACCCGGCACATGGCCGGGTTTGTTGTTGCTGCGCTCTGCGCTTACTTCACGCTTGAGCTTGCAGTCTGCAGCGCGTGTTGCGCACTGCGCTTGTTCTTGATGCCATAGCAAACCCACATGAATGCGACCCACACCGGGATCGCATACACCGAGATCTGGATCCCCGGAATCAGCAGCATCACGCACAGGATGAACGCCACGAACGCCAGGCAGATGTAGTTCCCGTACGGGTACCACAGGGCCTTGAACAGCGGCGTTTGTTTGGTCTTGTTCATGTGCTGCCGGAATTTGAAGTGCGAGAAGCTGATCATCGCCCAGTTGATCACCAGGGTGGCCACCACCAGCGACATCAACAGTTCCAGCGCGTTTTGCGGGATCAGGTAGTTCAGCAGCACGGCAATCAGTGTCACCGCCGCCGACGCCAGGATCGAACGCACCGGCACGCCGCGCTTGTCGATCTTCGCCAAAGCCTTCGGCGCATCGCCCTGTTCGGCCATGCCCAGCAGCATACGGCTGTTGCAGTAAGTGCCGCTGTTGTACACCGACAACGCCGCCGTCAGGACCACGAAGTTGAGGATGTGCGCAGCGGTGCTGCTGCCGAGCATCGAGAACACTTGCACGAACGGGCTACCGCTGTAGGAATCACCGGACGCGTTGAGGGTCGCCAGCAGGCTGTCCCATGGCGTCAGCGACAGCAGGATAACCAGTGCGCCGATGTAGAAAATCAGGATCCGGTAGATCACCTGGTTGATGGCTTTCGGGATCACGGTTTTCGGCTTGTCGGCTTCGGCCGCAGTGAAACCGAGCATTTCCAGGCCGCCGAAGGAGAACATGATGATCGCCATGGCCATCACCAGTCCGCTCACACCGTTCGGGAAGAAGCCGCCGTGGGACCACAGATTGCTCACCGACGCTTGCGGGCCGCCGTTACCGCTGACCAGCAAGTAACTGCCCAGGGCAATCATGCCGACGATCGCCACGACCTTGATGATCGCGAACCAGAACTCGGCCTCGCCAAAGACTTTGACGTTGGCCAGGTTGATCAGGTTGATCAGCACGAAGAAACCGGCCGCCGAGACCCAGGTCGGGATGTCCGGTGCCCAATAGTGGATGTATTTGCCGACCGCGGTCAGCTCCGACATGCCCACCAGGATGTACAGGATCCAGCAGTTCCAGCCCGACAGGAAACCGGCGAAACCGCCCCAGTATTTGTGCGCGAAGTGGCTGAAAGAACCGGCGACCGGCTCTTCGACGATCATTTCGCCGAGCTGGCGCATGATCATGAAGGCAATGAAGCCGCAGATGGCATAGCCGAGGATCATCGACGGGCCGGCGGATTTCAGAACGCCCGCCGAGCCGAGGAACAGCCCGGTACCGATCGCGCCACCGAGGGCGATCAATTGAATATGGCGATTTTTCAGGCCGCGTTTCAGCTCGCCTGAATGCGAGTTTTGTCCACTCATGAAAAGGGTCTCACGCAAGGTTTGATGATGTTCAGTAGACGTTGCTGCTCGGTTGCAATTTCAAGCAGCGCCGATCAAACCCCAGCGCAAGCACCAGGAGTTCAGCGTATTAACAACGGTCATGCGTCACCTGTTTGTTTTTATCTGTGACGAAATCGAACCCGACACGCTTGTGGCGCGGCGGAGTGAACAAGACGGGTAGCCTTGAAATTTGCGCTGATGCGCAGGAGGTCACAGTTAAAACGCGGCGCATTGTACACCGCTAACCCCCTGCTGCCAGACACCGCTGAATCAGCGCGTCGGTTGCCGGGATTGCCTGTGTCCGCTTCGGGGGTGCCGGGCGGCTGCAAAAAAGAAGTCAGACCTTTGCAGGTCATCGACGCAGGCGAGTAAAAAACCTGCCCACGGGGAGAGATGGAGATGAGTCACGGCGTTCATTGCGCCTCCTTCTTGTTATGCACCTGCACGACAGGCATGGGCGCATCTCACCCTTCATACGCTACTGAAACAAGCGCGCCAGAGCCTTGCGGAATCGTTGCGGCATGGGCATGCGGAAGATTTTCCTTACAGCCCTGACAGGGAGCTTATTCCAAGGGCATTGAGCGCGTAATTCGTAAAATATGCGTTACACACCGTAACGAAATTTTGCCAAATCAGATCTCTCCGTAGGCCGACTGCAAATTGACGTTAGGAAGCTTCCTAAGGAAAAGGCCGAGTTAGTTTTTTGTTTTTTATTAAGAAGTTCGCCTGCCGAAAATGGAATAAATAGTTCAAATAAATCTTATTTAATTATTTTTTTGCGTTTTAAAACCCTGTGAACTAGGTTTTCAGCGACTTGCCGAGCCGCATCGACCGGCAAGTTGGCGAGTTATTCATTGATTGAAAAACACGTCGCTGTTCTTACTCAAAAGTCATCTAGGAGATTCACTATGCAACTGGACAAAGACTTGGAAACTGAACTGCAACTGGACGATTGGTTTGAAGCACCGACCCATGAAGCCGCCGTTGAAATGATGCAAGCCGACGCGGTTGTTCCGTTCGGCACGGCGATGTGGCCTCTGTAAGCCATCCCGGCAGGTACGATCCGGCCGGTCGTGCCTGCCACATTTCTCGGTTTGTCAGGGAGGACTACATGGATAAGCAACGCGCTATCTCGCATTTCCTTTACTACCTCGAACATCACCCAGCCCTCGTCGGTATCAACCCGGCGAAGGTCCTGCTCGGCCACACCGCTGATTATGAGGCACTGACCGGCGCCATCGCCGAACAGGCCGGCAACAGCTCACAGTTCACTTTCAGCGCCATGCGCCTGGACCTCGAACCCACGGATTTGCTGGCCCGGGCAATTACCGACAGCGATCTGTATATTTTCTTCTACGACTCTTCCACCCTGCCCAACCCACGTCCCGACGGCCCGGAGTTTGTCCGCGCGCTGCAAGGGGTGATGGCGGAGAACTGGAAGAAGTCGTTGCTGTTCAAGGATTACGGCGATTACTTTTACGACACGTTCAGTGTCACCCCGCAACGCATTGCCGGGTTGAACAGCCACTTGATCCAGCGCATGTCCCACGCAACAACACTCAGTTTCAAAGATGACCATGGCTCATGGTTTGAAACACCGCTGAGCAGTATCAAGAAGTGGACTGACATTAACGGTGTCGGCAACTTTGATCTGGCGCCCGGAGAAATTGCGACCCACAGCGAGGAGATCAATGGCCGGGTGAAGTTCATGGGAACGTTCCTCAGCACCATTCCTTTCGCCCGTAAGTACGGGGTGCTGGAGTCGCCGCTGGAGTTGTGGATCGAGAACTCGACCATCAGCAAAATCGCTACGGACGTGCCGGGGCTTGAGCATGACTTCAACAAATACCTGGATGCCAATCCATCGAACCGGCGGATCGAAGAGCTGGGTATCGGTACCAACGAAGGCGTTAAGGAACTCTATGCGCGCAACGCCGGCTTCGAGGAGCGCCATTGCGGCTTGCACCTGGGGTTGGGCGGCGGAGCCAAGGGCAGTCATCACCTGGATTTGATCTTCTCCAGTGGCGTGTTGGCGCTGGATGATGAGCCGTTGTTTGATGGGCGGTTTGTGTTTTAAACAACACCGCACCCTGTGGCGAGGGAGCTTGCTCCCGCTCGGCTGCGCAGCAGTCGCAAAACCAGCCGACACGATTTGAATGGTTTTGGGGCCGCTTCGCGCCCCAGCGGGAGCAAGCTCCCTCGCCACAGGTACATCCACACTCTGAAAACCGGTTTTGCCAGACCCCAAAAAAACGCCAACCCGAAGGTTGGCGTTTTTCGTGTGGCGCTTACCGATTACTCAGGCTTGCGACGACCAAAGCCTGGACGCTGGCCCGAACCGGCTGGCGCACCGCGGCGTTTGCCCGATGGCGTGTCCTTGTCGACCAGCACGATGCCTGGGCGTTTCTTCCCGACAGGCTTGGCCGGACGCTTGGTGTCGGCCGGACGGTCTGCCACTGGCGTACCGCGACTCGAATCACCACGAGCCTCGCCACGAGGAGCACCACGATCGCTACGACCACCGGACGGAGCACCACGGCCTTCGCCGCGCTCGGTGCGACCGTTGGCCGGACGCGGCGTGCGTGGACCGCGCTCGCCATCAGCGCGTGGCGCTGCTGGTTTGCGGGCTGGACGCTCGCCTTCGATTTGCGGCTCACGGGAGTCACGCGGCGTAGCAGCGGTCTGGTTACCGATGGCTGGACGCAACGAACGCACGCGCTCGGTCTTGCCCATCGGACGCGACGATTTACGCTGCATGCGATCGAGCTTGTCTTTGCTCTTGGCGTTCATCTGCGGCATGGCCACAGGCGTCAGGCCCACTTCAGCACTCAGAATGTCGACTTCGTACTGGCTCATTTCGCGCCAGCGACCCATCGGCAGGTCGGAGTTGAGGAACACCGGACCGAAACGCACGCGCTTCAGACGGCTGACCACCAGACCCTGGGATTCCCACAGACGACGAACTTCGCGGTTGCGACCTTCCATCACCACGCAGTGATACCAGTGGTTGAAACCCTCGCCACCCGGCGCCTGCTTGATATCGGTGAACTTGGCCGGGCCGTCTTCGAGGACGACGCCTGCTTTCAAGCGCTCGATCATTTCGTCATCAACTTCGCCACGTACACGTACCGCGTATTCACGGTCCATTTCGTAGGAAGGGTGCATCAGGCGGTTAGCCAATTCACCGTCGGTGGTGAACATCAGCAAACCGGTGGTGTTGATGTCCAGACGACCGATGTTGATCCAGCGACCTTCTTTTGGTTTCGGCATCTTGTCGAAAACGGTTGGACGGCCTTCCGGGTCGAGGCGGGTGCAGATTTCGCCGTCGGGCTTGTTGTACATGATCACGCGGCGTACCGACTCGGCGGCTTCTTCGCGCTTGATCACCTTGCCATCAATGGTGATGGCGTCGTGCATGTCGACGCGCTGCCCGAGGGTGGCGTCTTTGCCATTGACCTTGATGCGGCCGTGGCTGATCCAGGCTTCCACGTCACGGCGCGAGCCGACGCCGATACGGGCGAGGACTTTCTGCAGTTTTTCGCCTGCTGGGCCGATTTCCTGGTCGTCTTTCTGGTCGTTGATACTCATCTGGGCACCTCCCGGTGTGGTCTGTTCAGGAAGCTCTGAAGTGAGGTCCTGAAGCGATGTAAAAACTGGTACTTGGGCGAAGGGATCGCCGAAGGGTCGCGAATCATACGCTCATGCAAGCGTTCGCGCATCAGAGACTAGCTGATGAATGAAGACTTACTGGTGTTTCCGCCGACCGGTGGCACCCAGTTTGATCAATCGCAGCGCCGCTTCGGCCATCACTGTGCGCTTGTCGGTCTTGTCGAGTTTCTTCCAGGCCTTGATTTCACGCTTGCTGCGGCCACAGCCGAGGCAGATGTCGTCGGTGAATTTGCAGACGCTGATGCAGGGGTCTTTGGTTGAGCTCATCAATTACTCCTGTGAACGCGCTTCCTGTAGGAGCGAAGCTTGCTCGCGAAAGCGGTGTGTCTGACCCATCGATGCTGAATGGGCCGCCGTCTTCGCGAGCAAGCTTCGCTCCTACAGAGGGACGGAGGTGCACACGTTCTTTGAGAACATCACAAACCCCCTGTGGGAGCGGGCTTGCTCGCGAATGCGCAGTGTCAGGCGATATCTATGTTGAATGATAAGCCGCCTTCGCGAGCAAGCCCGCTCCCACAAGGGGATCTGCGTTGACCGCAGGTTTTGGGTCAGTCGTCGAATTCGCGGCGCTCGGCTTCGATCGCTTCGGCGAGGGCGCGGGCTTCGGCTTCTTCGTCGCTCAGCTCGGGTTCGGGTTCGGGTTTTTGCTGCTCAAGGGCGGCGACGGCGGCCAGGAGTTTTTCGCGCGCTTCGGCGACACCGAGAACATCGTCTTCCAGCTCTTCTTCCGGCTCTTCGTCGATTGTGGCTTCGGGCTCAGGATGAAGTTCAACTTCAATTTCCGGCGCAGGCTGAAGTTCAACTTCGATCTCCGGCTCGGGATGCTCCTGAACCTCTTCAGTCTCAGTCAACGCCCCATCGCGCAACAAATCGTCGAAGTCGGTCTTGATCCCCTCCTCCATGGTGTCCAGCTCCAGCAACAGCGTATGGAAACTGGTTTCTTCCTTGGGTTCTTCCGGCTCGGCGCTGGCGTCGGCCAGTTCCTGCAACCTGGCCGGGACCGGCGCATCGTCGAAATCGAGTACCGGGTCAGGCTCCATTTCCCGAAGTTCAGCCAGCGGCGGCAGGTCGTCGAGGTTCTTCAGGTTGAAGTGATCGAGAAACACCTTGGTGGTGGCGAACATCGCCGGTTTGCCTGGCACATCGCGGTAACCGACGATGCGAATCCACTCGCGTTCCAGCAACGTCTTGACGATATGGCTGTTAACCGCCACGCCCCGCACGTCTTCGATCTCGCCCCGGGTGATCGGCTGGCGATAGGCGATCAACGCCATGGTTTCGAGCATGGCGCGGGAATAACGCTGCGGGCGCTCTTCCCACAAGCGGCCGACCCACGGCGAAAACTTCTCACGGATCTGCAGGCGGTAGCCGGAGGCGACTTCTTTCAACTCAAAGGCGCGGCCATCGCAAGACTTGGCCAGAATCGTCAGGGCTTTTTTGAAGACCGGCGGCTCCGGCCGTTCGCCTTCTTCGAAGAGTTCGAACAAGCGTTCAAGCGATTGCGGTTTTCCCGAGGCCAACAGAAAGGCTTCAAGCAGTGGCGCCAGCTCGCGGGGTTCAGTCAGGTTCATGATTCAACTCGTTATTCGGCTCGGGCCCGCACATGGATCGGCGCGAACGCCTCATTCTGCACCAGCTCGACCAAGGATTCCTTGACCAGTTCGAGGATCGCCATGAAGGTCACCACCACGCCCAGCCGTCCTTCCTCTGCGGTGAACAGCTCGACAAAGGGCACGAAACCGCCGCCCTTGAGCCGTTCCAGCACATCACTCATGCGCTCGCGGGTGGACAATGCCTCACGGCTGACCTGGTGACTTTCGAACATGTCGCCACGGCGCAGGACCTCGGCCATGGACATCAGCAATTCTTCCAGGCTCACGTCCGGCAACAGCTTGCGCGCCCGGGCTTCCGGGGCGTCGAGCTTGGGCACCACCACGTCGCGGCCAACCCGACTCAGGCCATCGATGCCCTCGGCCGCAGCCTTGAAGCGTTCGTATTCCTGCAAGCGGCGAATCAGTTCGGCGCGCGGATCGTCTTCTTCCGCTTCGATGGTTTCCGCGCGCGGCAGCAGCATCCGCGACTTGATCTCGGCCAGCATCGCGGCCATCACCAAGTACTCGGCGGCCAGTTCCAGGCGCACCGACTGCATCAACTCGACATAGCCCATGTATTGCCGGGTGATTTCCGCCACCGGGATGTCGAGGATGTTGATGTTTTGTTTGCGGATCAGGTACAGCAGCAGGTCGAGGGGACCTTCGAACGCTTCGAGGAACACCTCCAGAGCGTCCGGAGGAATGTACAGGTCCAGCGGCATTTCCATGACCGCCTGGCCATAGACCATGGCGAAGGGCAGCTCTTGCTGGGCTCCGGCCTGACTGTCGACGGGTTCTACTGCAGACATCTACGCCTCGGCCATGAACGGCGTCGGATCACCGCAACCGACGCGGATCACTTCGGGTTCGCCATCGGCCAGGTTGATCACCGTGGACGCCTTGATCCCGCCGAAACCGCCGTCGATGATCAGGTCCACCTGATGCTCCAGCAACTGACGCATTTCGTGTGGATCGCTCAACGGATCGGTGTCGCCAGGCATGATCAGGGTCACGCTCATCAACGGCTCGCCGAGTTCTGCCAGCAGCGCCAGGGCAATCGGATGGCTCGGCACCCGCAGGCCGATGGTGCGCTTCTTGGCGTGCAGCAACAGGCGCGGCACTTCGCGGGTGGCGTTGAGGATAAACGTATAAGGCCCAGGTAAATGGGCCTTGAGGATACGGAAGGTGCCGGTGTCGATCTTGGCGAACAGCCCCAACTGCGACAGGTCACTGCAAATCAGTGCGAAGTTGTGTTTGTCGTCGAGCTGACGCAACCGGCGCACGCGCTCCACAGCGTTCTTGTCGCCGATCTGGCAACCAATGGCGTAGGACGAGTCTGTGGGATAAATCACCACCCCGCCTTTGCGGATGATCTCGACAGCCTGTTTGATCAGGCGCGCTTGCGGGTTTTCCGGATGAATCTGGAAAAATTGACTCACATTCTCTACCTGTTCAGACGGCGGCAATAATTGGGTCATGTTTGAATCGACACCATAACGGTGGCAGATCCTCCGGAACCGGGCGGTATTCACCGATTTCCGACCAGCCTCCAGGGCCATGAAAATCACTGCCGGCGCTGACCAGCAGACCGAATTCGCGAGCAAGAATGGCCAGGCTGCCGACCTGTTCGGCGGGCTGATGGCCATTGACCACTTCGATAGCGTGGCCCCCCGCTTGAATATAGTCGGCAATCAGGCGACGACGCTTGCTGCGAGTGAAATCGTAGTGCCAAGGATGCGCCAGGCTGACCCAGGCGCCGGCGGCACGCAGGGTGGCGACGGTGTCTTCCAGGGTCGGCCAGTGTTGCTTGACGTCCCCCAGCTTGCCGGCACCCAGCCATTTGCGGAACGCTTCGGCGCGATCCTTGACGAAACCTTCGCGCACCATCCAGTCGGCAAAATGCGGGCGGGCCGGCGCATTGCCGCTGTCGCCCAACGCCTGTTGCATCTCGCGGGCACCGTCCATCGCGCCTGGCATACCTTTGAGCGCCAGTTTGCGGCTTATTTCTTCGGACCGTAGCCAGCGGCCATCGTGCAATTTGGCGATTGCCTCGACCAACGGTACGGCATTGACGTCGAAACCGTAGCCCAGCACATGAATGGTCGCGCCGCCCCAGGTGCAGGACAATTCGACGCCGTTGACCAGTTGCATCCCCAACGCCGTCGCGGCGCTGCGGGCCTCATCGAGGCCTTCAAGGGTGTCGTGATCGGTCAAGGCCAGGACTCGCACGCCTTTCTCGAACGCACGCGCAACCAGTACCGCAGGCGCCAGGGCGCCATCGGAGGCCGTGCTATGGCAGTGCAAATCAACATTCACAGGGCTTTGTAACCTCAAATCAGCTGGCGCTATCGCGCGCCAATATGTTTGTTATTATGCCGACACATCCTGCTTCTGGCTGCCACTGTGAAACAATTCATCGACTTCATCCCGCTTCTGCTGTTTTTCATCGTCTTCAAAATCGATCCACGGGTCGTCGACATTGCCGGTCATGAGGTCACTGTAGGCGGTATTTACAGCGCCACCGCGATGTTGATCATCAGCTCCCTGGTGGTGTACGGCACGCTCTTCATCAAACAGCGCAAGCTGGAGAAAAGCCAATGGCTGACCCTCATCGCCTGCCTGGTCTTCGGTAGCCTGACCCTGGCGTTCCACAGTGAAACCTTCCTGAAATGGAAAGCCCCGGTGGTTAACTGGCTGTTCGCCCTCGCCTTCATTGGCAGCCACTTCATCGGCGACCAGTTGCTGATCAAGCGCATCATGGGCCACGCGCTGACCCTGCCGGATCAGGTCTGGACTCGCCTGAACATCGCCTGGATCGGTTTTTTCCTGTTCTGCGGCGCCGCCAACCTATTCGTCGCGTTCACCTTCCAGAACTACTGGGTCGACTTCAAAGTCTTCGGCAGTCTGGGCATGACGCTGCTGTTCCTGGTCGCGCAGGGCATCTACCTGTCCCGCCACCTGCATGACGCCGATACCACTACGCCAAAAACCGAGGACTGACATGCTTTATGCAATCGTTGCTACAGACGTCGCCAACTCCCTGGAAGCTCGCCTGGCCGCACGCCCGGCACACCTTGAGCGGCTGAACCAGCTCAAGAGCGAAGGTCGCATCGTATTGGCTGGCCCCAACCCTGCCGTCGACAGCAATGACCCGGGCGCCGCTGGTTTTACCGGCAGCCTGATCGTCGCCCAATTCGAATCTTTGGCTGCCGCACAGGCCTGGGCCGAGGCTGACCCGTTTGTCGCTGCAGGCGTCTACGCCAACGTTTCCGTGAAGCCGTTCAAGCAAGTCCTGCCGTAAATTTCCCCTACGCGATGAACCTTGTCGGTTCATCGCGCTCTCAATCGCTCATTATTCTCGTTTGCCTGCCGACAACTTGCCCAATAACTCGATTGGAATCAGGAGTCGTGATGCGCAAGGGTCCGTTGTGTCTGATGTTGGTGACGTTGTCGATCGTGGCTCCCGTACACGGTGAAGAGGCTGCCACTGGCAGCAATTCCACGCCGCTGTCCTTGAGCGCCGGCAGCCAGATCGCCGAGTTGCAGCAACGCTTGAAGGTCAGCGAGCAGCAACGAGAAGAGCTGAACAAACAACTGCAAAATGCCGATGCTGAACGTGAAAGCGCCCAGCTGGCCCGGTTGCGCCAGGAGAACCAGCGTCTGAAGCTGCAACTCAAGGAAGCCCTGGCCAACGGTCCGCTGCCGCGCTTGCTGACTGATCAGCAGCAATGGTTCGTCACCGGAGCCGGAGTAGCGCTATTGGCCCTGCTCTGCGGTATCTTTGCTAGTGGAGCAAGTCGAAAACGTCGGCAATGGCTAAATTGAGTGAGTCATGAGCGAGCTGTTATTAATTGATGATGACCAGGAGCTGTGCGAGCTCCTGAGCAGTTGGTTGAGCCAGGAAGGCTTTGTGGTCCGTGCCTGTCACGATGGCCAGAGTGCCCGCCGTGCGCTGGCCGAAACCTCCCCGGCCGCCGTGGTGCTGGACGTGATGCTGCCTGACGGCAGTGGCCTGGAACTGCTCAAGCAACTGCGCAGCGACCATCCGGACTTGCCCGTGCTGATGCTCTCGGCCCGGGGCGAACCGCTGGACCGCATCCTCGGCCTGGAACTCGGCGCCGACGATTATCTGGCCAAGCCCTGCGACCCACGGGAACTGACAGCCCGGCTGCGCGCTGTGTTGCGCCGCAGTCATCCGGCGGCGGTGTCCAGCCAGCTCGAACTCGGCGACCTGTGCTTCAGCCCGGTGCGCGGCGTGGTCAGCATCGATGAACAGGAGTTCACCCTCACCGTCTCCGAAAGCCGCCTGCTCGAAGCCCTCATCAAGCAACCCGGCGAACCCCTGGATAAACAGGAACTGGCGCAGATCGCCCTCGGTCGCAAGCTGACCCTGTACGACCGCAGCCTGGACATGCACGTCAGCAACCTGCGCAAAAAGATCGGCCCGCACCCCGACGGTCGTCCGCGCATCGTGGCGCTGCGTAGCCGCGGCTACTACTACAGCCTCTGATCGGGACCTGCCCAACGCAAAAAATCCCTGTAGGAGCTGCCGAAGGCTGCGATCTTTTGATCTTGTCTTTTAAAAGCAAAATCAAAAGATCGCAGCCTTCGGCAGTTCCTACGCAGACCGCGTTAAATCGGCCGGTGGCGAATTTGGTGGAATTGTCAGGTCGGTACAAAATTGTCTTTACCCAAGCTTTACGCTCCGCTGACCGCCGCTGACCTTGATCTCCGTAATCTGAACTCATCCGGAACGTACCGGGAACGAGACAAGGAGATTCACCATGCGCAAGACTCTTATCGCTCTGATGTTCGCCGCCGCCCTGCCGACCGTTGCCATGGCCATGCCTGAAGGTGCCGGCCCGATGGGTGGCCCGATGGACGGCCCGCGCCACGGCGGTCAGATGTACCACCACGGTAAAGGCGGCCCCTACAGCCAGCTGGACCTGAGCCGCGAACAGCGTGAGCAGATCCGCAAAATCATGGGCGAGCAGATGCATGATCGCAAACAACTGGTCGAGAAATACCTGGAGAAACTCTCCCCGGCTGACCAGAAAGCCATGAAAGACGAAATGGCCACCAAGCATCAGAAAGCCCAGGCCGATGTGCGCGCCGTGCTGAAACCGGATCAACAGAAGAAATTCGACGAGATCCAGAAAAAACAGGCCGAGCGCCGCGCCGAGTGGGCTGAGTTCAAGGCCTGGAAAGCGCAACAGCCGCAAAAAGCGCAATAATGCGTTAACCCCGGACCCAACGGCCATCACCGTTGGGTCTTTTGCCATTCTGTTCAATGTGGAAGCAAGCCAGCTTGCCAACCCCTGTAGGAGCGAGGCTTGCCCGCGAAAGCGATTTAACATTCAACATCTCTGTTGATCATGAAATCGCTTTCGCGGGCAAGCCTCGCTCCTACAAGAGGGGCTTCGCTCCCACATGGGATTTGTGTTTGCTTGAGGATTTTCTGTGCGCTCATTGTTCTGGCGTATCCTGGCCAGCTTCTGGCTGGCCATCGCTCTGGTTGCAGGGCTTTCGATTCTGCTGGGGCACATGCTCAACCAGGATGCGTGGATTCTCAGCCGCCATCCGGGCCTCAACACCCTGGCCGAAGAGTGGACGCAGACGTACGAAGCCCAGGGCGAAGACGCCGCCCAGGACATCCTCGAACAACGCAAACGCCAATATCACATCGACGTCCAGGTGCTCAACGAGAGCGGCGACCCGGTGGTGCGCGGCACCTTCCCGCGTCGGGCGGCGGCGTTTGAAGCGCGGCAGAACGACGACGATCGTCGCCTGCCATGGCGGCGCCTGACCGCCGAGTACACCAGCGACAAAACCGGCAACACCTACCTGCTGATCTACCGCATCCCGCACCCGGAACTGGATTCCTGGCACCGCGAAAGCCTGCTGTGGCCGTTGAGTGCGCTGGGCATTGCGTTGGTGGTGCTGACCTTGTTCAGTCTGCTGGTGACGCTCTCGATCACCCGCCCCCTCAGCCGATTGCGCGGCGCGGTGCATGATCTGGGGCAAACCACCTATCAGCAGAACAGCCTGGTGAAACTGGCCAACCGCCGCGATGAATTCGGCGTGCTCGCCAATGATTTCAACCGCATGGGCGCGCGCTTGCAAAGCCTGATCGGTAGCCAGCGGCAACTACTGCGGGACGTGTCCCATGAATTGCGCTCGCCCCTGGCTCGATTGCGCATTGCCCTGGCCTTGGCTGAGCGGGCCAATCCTGAGGAACGGGAAAAACTCTGGCCGCGCCTGACCCGCGAATGCGACCGACTGGAAGCGCTGATCAGCGAAATTCTGGTTCTGGCGCGCGTCGATGCGGATAACGCCAGTGCCGAAGAGGTTGATCTCAACGCTTTGCTGCACACCCTGCAGAAGGACGCGCAACTGGGCTACCCGGAACAAACCGTGCACCTGGAAGCCGAGCCGCAGTTGAACCTCAAAGGCTGGCCAACCATGATCGAGCGCGCCGTGGACAACCTGCTGCGTAATGCCCAGCGCTTCAACCCGGTGGGCCAACCGATTGAAATGCAGGCTTCACGCCAGGGCGAGCGGATGGTGGTGAGCGTGCGCGACCATGGGCCAGGGGTCGAGGCCGAGCACTTGAACCTGCTGGGCGAGCCGTTCTACCGCGCGCCGGGGCAAACAGCGGCCGGGCATGGCTTGGGGCTGGCCATCGCACGGCGAGCCGCGGAACGG
Organism: Pseudomonas sp. 5Vm1k; assembly: GCF_056161485.1. NCBI lineage: Bacteria > Pseudomonadati > Pseudomonadota > Gammaproteobacteria > Pseudomonadales > Pseudomonadaceae > Pseudomonas > Pseudomonas sp. 5Vm1k. Next base: position 47,479 of record NZ_JBSPCZ010000005.1, on the reverse strand, counting down.
CATGGCGGCAGCCTGGTGCTGGCCAATCATCCGGATGGCGGGTTTATCGCCAGCCTGGAATTGCCGTTGGTGCCGGGGGCTGTTGTTCAGCCGTAAACATGGGTGATGCGAAAAGATCGCAGCCTCGTTTCACTCGTCAGCTCCTACGGGGTTATGTGTACGCCTGTAGGAGCTGTCGAGTGAAACGAGGCTGCGATCTCTTGATCTTTAAGCTTTACCAGACCAGGCGCTGACGAATTCGGCCAGATCAACCTTCTCTGCAACCCGCGGCTCTTTTTGCGGTGTGCCGAGGTACAGGAACGCAATCACCTCCTCCCCTTCCGCCAGTCCCAACCCTTTGGCGACATGCGCCGAATAAGCCAAGTCTCCCGTACGCCACACCGCGCCAATCCCTTGGGCATACGCCGCCAGCAAAATTCCGTGGGCTGCACAGCCCGCCGCCAGCAGTTGTTCGGACTTCGGGTATTTGACGTGATCCTGCAACCGCGCAATCACCACCACCACCAGCGGCGCTCGCAACGGACCGTTGCGTGCTTTGTCCAGCGCCGCTTCGGACACTTCGCTGTCCTGCAACTTCGCGGCTTCAGCCAGCAACTCACCCATTTGCTCACGCGCCGCGCCTTCGACGGTCAGGAAGCGCCAAGGCTGCAAATGACCGTGATCCGGCGCACGCATGGCGGCGGCGAACAGCACTTCCCGTTGCTCGGCAGTCGGCGCAGGGTCCAGCAGTCGTGGAACGGAAACACGGTTGAGCAAAGCGTCGAGAGCCTGCATCGGCCACCTCCTGTAAAAAATGTTTGGCTATTCTAGCCAGAAGCGCTCCGGGCTGCCGGTTTACATGGCAGACCTCGCAGGTAGAATGGCGCCCTTCCCCCTTTCAGCCCGAGCGGACTTCATGGCGTTGCCGACCTTACGGATCATTGGTTTCATCATCGGCATCTTCCTGATCACCCTGGCCATCGCCATGGTCGTGCCTATGGCTACCCTGGTGATTTTCGACCGCACCAGCGACCTTCCATCCTTCCTCTGGGCCAGCATGATCACCTTCGTCGCCGGCCTGGCACTAGTCATTCCCGGACGCCCCGAACACGTGCACTTGCGCCCGCGAGACATGTACCTGCTGACCGTCAGCAGTTGGCTGGTGGTGTGCATCTTCGCCGCGCTGCCATTCCTGCTGACCCAGCACATCAGCTATACCGACTCGTTCTTCGAAAGCATGTCCGGCATCACCGCCACCGGTTCTACGGTGCTCAGCGGCCTGGACACCATGTCCCCCGGCATCCTGATGTGGCGCTCATTACTGCACTGGCTCGGCGGCATCGGCTTTATCGGCATGGCGGTGGCGATTCTGCCGTTGCTGCGTATCGGTGGCATGCGCCTGTTCCAGACCGAATCCTCGGACCGTTCCGAAAAAGTCATGCCCCGCTCGCACATGGTGGCGCGCTTGATCGTCGCGGCTTACGTCGGCATCACCATCGTCGGCAGCCTGGCGTTCTGGTGGGCCGGGATGAATCTGTTCGATGCGATCAACCACGCGATGTCGGCGATTTCCACCGGCGGTTTCTCCACCTCCGACGAGTCCCTGGCCCATTGGAAGCAACCGGCGGTGCACTGGGTCGCGGTGGTGATCATGATTCTGGGCAGCCTGCCGTTCACCCTGTACGTGGCGACGTTACGCGGTAACCGCAGAGCCCTGATCAAGGATCAGCAGGTCCAGGGTTTGCTCGGCATGTTGCTGGTGACCTGGCTGGTGCTCGGCACCTGGTATTGGTGGACCACCAATCTGCATTGGCTGGATGCGCTGCGGCATGTGGCGCTGAACGTGACCTCGGTGGTCACGACGACAGGGTTTGCACTCGGGGACTACAGCCTGTGGGGCAATTTCTCGCTGATGCTGTTCTTCTACCTGGGCTTTGTCGGCGGCTGCTCGGGCTCGACGGCGGGCGGGATCAAGATCTTCCGCTTTCAGGTCGCCTACATCCTGCTCAAGGCCAACCTTAACCAGTTGATTCACCCGCGGGCGGTGATCAAACAGAAGTACAACGGCCACCGACTCGACGAAGAGATCGTGCGCTCGATCCTGACCTTCTCGTTCTTCTTCGCCATCACCATCTGCGTGATCGCGCTGCTGCTGTCGCTGCTGGGTGTGGACTGGATGACTGCGCTGACCGGTGCCGCGAGCACCGTGTCCGGCGTCGGTCCTGGCTTGGGCGAGACGATTGGCCCGGCGGGCAACTTCGCCACCCTGCCGGACGCCGCCAAGTGGATTCTCTCGTTCGGCATGCTGTTGGGACGCCTGGAAATCATTACGGTGTTCGTTCTGTGTATTCCGGCGTTCTGGCGTCACTGACCTGCTTTGGCGCGTCCAGCAACCGCGCCCGGTACTCGCCGGGCGTAGCGTCGAACCAGCGGCGGAAAGCGCGGAAGAAATTGCTCGGATCGGCAAATCCCAACAGGTAGGCAATTTCCAGCAGGGTCATCGTTGGCTGCGCCAGATATTGCTCGGCCAGTTCACGTCGGGTGTCATCCAGCAACGTCTGGAAACTCGTGCCTTCTTCCTGCAAGCGTCGCTGCAACGTGCGTTGTGACAAGTGCAACGTCTGCGCCACCGTATCGCGCTTGGGTTCGCCCTGAGGCAGCAAACGGCAAAGGACTTGCCGGGCCTTGTGGGTGACGCGACTTTCGGAAAACCGCGCCAGGTATTCGCCGGCAAACCGGTCGTGCAGCAGCGCCATGGCTTCGTTGGCCGTCGGCAGCGGTGCTTCCATGTCGGCACGCTCGAAGATCAACGCGTCGTAAGGCGCGTTAAACACCAATGGTGCGTGGAAGGCTTGTTTATAGGGTTCGAGGTCGGCGGGTTCGTCGCCCTGCACCAACACTTTGCGCGGTTGCAGAGTGCGCCCGGTCAGCCAGCCGCACAGCGCCAGGGCGCAGGCCAGTGAGGCTTCGGCGCTTTGCCGGGTCGGCGGAAGGTGGTCGCCATGGACCGTCAGAATCAGCGCATAACCTTCTTCCAACAACCGGAAACTCAGGTCAGCACTTTCGGCAATGATCCGCTGATAACGCACCAGCCGCTGGAAGCCTTCGGCCAGGGTCTGGCTGGACATCAACGCATAACCGGCGACATGAAAGGACGCCGGTCGCACCACTTTGCCCATGTTCAGGCCGATCGCCGGGTTACCGGACAGCTCGACCGCGCGCTGCCAGAGCCGCGTCATGGAATCTTGCGGGAAGCGCGCATCCGGATCATCCAGTGCCGCGTAGTCGAGCCCCAGCTGTTTGAACAGAACCCGGCAATCCAGGCCGTCCATTTCCAGTGCTTTGACAATCCCCATCGCCCAGCTTGCAGAAGTCGTTCGTTCGCTCATGGCGTCTACTTACATGATGAGCCGCATGCTACGGCCAATTACCGAAGGATACTAAAGTGGCGCCTATTGTCACTGGCTGATGCCAATGATCACTCTAGACTCAAATAAGCTACCCGCAGAACAACTTGCCGTCAGAACAATAACCACAGAGATCGCAGTCGTGGAAAACACTAAACGTTTCAACAGCTTCGCTGAGTTCTACCCGTATTACCTCAGCGAGCACAGCAACAGCACTTGCCGACGACTGCACTTTATCGGCACCTCACTGGTTATTTTCATTCTGGCACTGACCATTGGCAAAGGAGCCTGGCCGCTGCTGATCGCCCTGCCGCTGGCCGGCTACAGCTTCGCCTGGGTCGGGCATTTCTTCTTCGAGAAGAATCGTCCTGCCACCTTCCAGCATCCGCTTTACAGCCTGCTCGGCGATTTCGTCATGTACCGCGACATGATTCTGGGCCGCGTGCCGTTCTAGGCTTCCCGGGCCAGCAATGCGTCCTGTACAGCCAGTGCGCCAATGGATCCAAGTTCTACACTCAATCCATCACCTCGCAAAAAACAAGAAGATCGCCGATGAACGCCAATGCCCGCTTCACACACATGCAGGACGGCACGCAGGAAGACTGGGCGATCATCGCCGCAGACTTCAGTGCCTACGCGAGGCAATTGCCGACACGGATTGTGGCGCACCTGAAGTTGCTGGAGGGTGATTTCGGCGGGTTCCCGGTGGATCGCCTGACCCATTCGCTGCAAACCGCCACCCGTGCCTGGCGCGATGGTCGCGATGAAGAGTACGTAGTCTGCGCCCTGCTCCACGACATCGGCGACACCCTCGGCTCCTATAATCACCCGGACATCGCTGCGGCGATCCTCAAGCCATTCGTCAGTGCCGAGCATTTATGGATGGTGGAGAAACACGGGATTTTCCAGGGTTACTACTTCTTCCATCACCTGGGCATGGATCGGCATCTGCGCGAGCAATTCAGCGGGCATCCGCAGTATCAGGCGACCATTGAGTTCTGTGCCAAATACGATGCGGCGGCGTTTGATCCGGCGTATGAGACGTTGCCCCTGAGCTTCTTCGAACCGATGATGGAGCGGTTGTTTGCCCATCCGAAGAACTCGATTTACAAGGCCGCAATGGAAGAACACGCGCCGGCCTGAAAACACACCAGAACCTAATGTGGGAGCGGGCTTGCTCGCGAAAGCGGTATCACATTCAACATCTTCGTTGACTGACACACCGCTTTCGCGAGCAAGCCCGCTCCCACAGGGGATCTGTGGTGACCACCAATTTGTTACGCCGGTTCAGCGACCTTCACTGCTTTCAACTCCGCCTCCCGCGCTTGGGCATCCGCCAACCGATACAACTCGATCGAACCATCCCAATGCTCGATCAACGCCGTACACGACTCCACCCAGTCTCCGCAATTGAGGTAGTCCACCCCACCAACCTTGCGAATCTCGGCATGGTGAATGTGCCCGCATACCACCCCGTGCAACTCGCGTTTGACGCATTCATGAGCGATGGCTTCTTCAAAGTCGCTGATGAAACTGACTGCGGTTTTCACTTTGTGCTTGAGGTACGCCGACAGCGACCAGTAACCGTAGCCATACCGGGCGCGCCAGTGATTGAGCCAGCGGTTGAGGGTCAGGGTGAACTCGTAGGCCGAGTCGCCGAGAAAGGCCAGCCAACGGTGATAGCGAGTGATGACGTCGAACTGATCGCCGTGGATCACCAGCAGATGACGACCATCGGCGGTCACGTGCACCGCCTCGTCCACCAACTGAATGTTACCCAGGATCAACTTCGAATAACGGCGCAGGAATTCGTCATGGTTGCCGGTGACGTAGATGACCTCGGTGCCGCGCTTGCTCATGGTCAGCAAGCGGCGGATCACGTTGGTGTGGGCCTGGGGCCAATACATGCCGCCGCGCAGTTTCCAGCCATCGATGATGTCGCCCACCAGGTAGATCTTGTCGGTGTGATAGCCCTTGAGAAATTGCGACAGGTGCTCAGCCTGGCAATCCCGTGTGCCCAAATGCACGTCGGAAATCCATAAGGTGCGGACACGTTGTTTACGGCTGGGTTTGGCGAGCTCGGCGCTGGTCATGGGCAACCCTCTGGGATGTTTTTACAAGCTTGCGCCGGTCGGGTTAATTGCCCATGACAGTGACGAGTCAATCCTGTGACAGCGCCCACCCGGTGTAGACTGGCCGCATCTTGCCAGGAGACCTGCGATGAGACCGATCCTCACGCTTCGCCACTACAGCCACGACCTGATCGTCCATAGCCACGACCACGCGCAACTGGTGTTCGGCTTGTCGGGCGCGCTGGACTTCGAGGTCGACGGCCGAGGCAGCCAGGTGGTGCAACAGAGTTTCGTGGTGATCCCGGCCGGCATGCACCATGCCTGCGGCAGCCCCCATGGCAGTCGTTGCCTGGTGCTGGATGTGCCCGACGATCAATGGATTGCCCAGTCGTTGGGGGAACACGCCGACGCCAGCCGCCGCTTGCTCGACAACGCCGGGCGGTTGCCGCTGGATGCCGGGCAAAGCCAGTTGGTCAGTTGGCTGGCGGGCAGCCCGGTGAGCGACCCGCTGATTGCCCAGCAAGGTGCGGTGCTGTTATTGGCCAGCCTCAACCACATCAAACCGGACGTCATCGGCGGACGGCGCCTGCCGTATGCGGCGCTGAATGCACACATCGATCAGCATGCGGCCTATCCGCTGCAGGTGGCCGACCTAGCGCGCATTGCCGATCTCTCCAGCGCTCGCCTGCACGCGCGGTTCATGGCGGAATGCGGGCAAACACCGATGGACTACATTCGCAGTCGGCGGCTGCATATTGCGGTTAGCTTGTTGCGAGATTCGGCGCTGCCGATTGGCGAGATCGCCAGCCGGGTCGGTTACAGTTCCCAGAGTGCGTTTGCGGCGGCGGTGTTGCGCGAGTTTGGCGCATCGCCCGGCAAATTGCGCCGCGAGGCTGGCGACAAAAGTCGATAGTTTGCCGACAGACATAACTGGCGTTAACACGTTCAATGTAGGAGCTGCCGGAGGCTGCGATCTTTTGATCTTGATCTTAAAAAGACAAAGTCAAAAGATCGCAGCCTTCGGCAGCTCCTGCAGGCGATCATCTGTCGCCTGATTTTTACGTTTTCCAAAGGACTCCAATGACTCCCCGTACCGCCCTTGGCGCCCTGCATATCGGCGCACTGATGTTTGGCCTGACCGGTGTGTTCGGCAAACTCGCGGCCGCCACCCCGGCGGTCATCGTTTTCGGTCGTGCGGCGTTCGCGGTGCTGGCCCTGGCGTTTTTTGCGCGGTTCGCCAGCAACACCCGTTGGCAAAAACTCGAAGCCGTGGACTGGCGCCGCCTGCTGCTCAGCGGCTTGCTGCTGGCCGGGCACTGGGTGAGTTTCTTCATTGCGGTAAAAGTCGCGGGGGTGGCGATTGCGACCTTGGGTTTTGCCAGTTTCCCGGCGTTTACCGTGATCCTCGAAGGCCTGATTTTCCGCGAGAAAATCCGCGCCAATGAAATCCTCCTGGTGGTGCTGGTCAGCGTGGGCCTGGTGCTGGTGACGCCGGCCTTCGATCTGGGCACCGGCGCGACCGTCGGCCTGCTCTGGGCGGTGGGTTCAGGTTTGCTGTTTGCCCTGCTGTCCCTGACCAACCGCGCCAGTTCCGCACGCATCCCGGCGGTGCAGGCTGCGTTGTGCCAGAACGTGGTGGTCGCGCTGTGCCTGCTGCCGGTGGCGGCGCCGCAGTTGAGCGAGGTACGCGCCCTCGACTGGTTGTGGATCGGCCTGCTCGGTGTGTTCTGCACCGGCGTCGCCCACAGCCTGTTCGTCGCCAGCCTGGCGGTGATCAAGGCGCGGACCGCGGCGGTGGTGTTTGCCCTGGAACCGGTCTACGGCATCACCATGGCGTGGTTGCTATTCGATGAAAACCCGACCCTGCGCATGCTGCTCGGCGGCGCGTTGATCATCGTCGCCATCGTGGTGTCCAGTCGGTTATCCGGCAACTCCAGCAAAAAAACCGTGGCCGCCGAAGCCGCTTCTCACTGAGTCCGGTCGTTGTGGCCGAGGTCACGGTCCGGGTCGATCTGATCCCGGACTCGCTGCTTCAGTACCTTGGCTTCCGGGAAACCGTCATCGGCCTTGCGCTCCCAGATCTGCACCTCGTTACAAAAAATATGAAAGACCCCACCCGTGCCCGGCACCAGGGATACTTTGCCCAAGTCATCGCCAAAGGTGCTGAGCAGTTCCTGGGCCAGCCAGGCGGCGCGCAACAGCCACTGGCATTGCGTGCAATAGGTGATGACGATTTCCGGTTTTTGCATGGTCATGATCGCTGAAACTCCTGAGCCAGAGGGGCGCCGCTATAATAGCCGCCTTTATCGCTCGCCCCGAGATTCACGATGCGCCGTTTGCTCTCCTGCTTGTTGCTATGCCTCCTCCCCTTGATCGTCCAAGCCGCTGACGCGCCCCGACCGAAAATCGGCCTGGTGCTGTCCGGCGGCGCGGCCCGTGGCTTGGCGCACATTGGTGTGCTCAAGGCATTGGAAGAACAGGGCATCAAGATCGATGCGATTGCCGGTACCAGCATGGGCGCAGTGATCGGCGGGCTCTACGCGTCGGGCTACAAGATCGATGAACTGGAAAAACTCGCCCTGAACATCGACTGGCAACAAGCTTTGTCCGACGCACCGCCACGCGAGGACGTGCCGTTCCGGCGCAAGCAGGATGACCGGGACTTTCTGGTGAAACAAAAACTCAGTTTCCGCGATGACGGCAGCCTCGGCCTGCCGCTGGGAGTAATCCAGGGCCAGAACCTGGCGCTGCTGCTGGAAAGTCTGCTGGCCCATGCCAGTGACACCCGCGACTTCGACAAACTGCCGATCCCGTTCCGCGCGGTCGCCACGGACATTTCCACTGGCGAAAAAGTGGTGTTCCGCAAAGGCCATTTGCCTCAGGTGATCCGCGCCAGCATGTCGATCCCGGCGGTGTTCGCGCCGGTCGAACTGAACGGCCGCCTGCTGGTGGACGGCGGCATGACCGACAACATCCCGCTGGACGTGGCGCGGGAGATGGGCGTCGATATCGCCATCGTGGTCGATATCGGCACCCCGCTGCGCAACCGCAAACAACTGACCACCGTGGTCGATGTGCTGAACCAGTCGATCACCTTGATGACCCGGCGCAACTCCGAAGAACAACTCGCCGCCCTGCACAAGGACGACGTGTTGATCGAGCCGTCGCTGGCGAGTTTCGGCGTGACCGATTTTGGCCGCGCCCAGGACATGATCGACGCCGGTTACCGCGCGACCAAGATCCTCGACGCACGCCTGGCCCAACTCAAACCGGCGCAACCGCTGGACGCAGAACTGACCGCCGCCCGCACACCGAGCCAGCGCACCCCAGTCATCACCGCGATCAAAGTGGAAAATGACTCGAAAGTCGGCGACGACGTGATCCGTTACTACATCCGCCAACGCGTCGGCGAACCGCTGGACATAGGTCGCCTGCAAACCGACATGGGCACCCTCTACGGCCTCGATTATTTTGAGCAGGTGCAATACCGCGTGGTGCACAAGGGTGCTGATCACACCCTGGTGATCAGCGCCCGGGGCAAACGCAGCGGCACCGATTACCTGCGAGTCGGCTTGAACCTGTCGGACGATATGCGCGGCGACAGCGCGTTCAATCTCGGTGCCAGTTACCGGGTCAACGGCATCAATCGCCTCGGCGCCGAATGGCTGACCCGGGCGCAGATCGGCGATAAACAGGAACTCTACAGCGAGTTCTATCAACCGCTCGACGTCGGCTCGCGGTACTTCATTGCGCCTTATGCAGCCTTTGAAGCGCAGAACGTTGAGTCGATTCTCGATAACGATCCGATCGCCCAGTACCGGGTGGAACGCTACGGCTTCGGCCTGAACGTCGGCCGACAGATCGGCAACAGTGGCGAGATCCGCTTCGGCGTCGGCGAAGCCTGGGGCAAGGCTGACGTGCGCATCGGCGATCAGGATCTGCCGAGTGAAAGCTTCAATGAGGGCTTCTATGAGCTCAAGTACTCGTTCGACTCGTTCGACAACGTCTACTTCCCCCACGAAGGCAAAGATATCGGCCTGTCATTCCGTCAGTTCGAACCGGGGCTGGGCTCGGACAAGCGTTACCGCCAATGGGAGTTCAAACTGGACAAAGCCATGAGTAGCGGCCCGGACACCTTCATTCTCGGCGGACGTTATGGCCGCACCCTGGACGAGGCCAACGTCGTGACTTCAAGTTACTTGCTCGGCGGCGCGCGGCAGTTGTCAGGCTTTCGCGAGGATGCGATTTCCGGGCAGAACATCAGCCTGATGCGCGGGGTTTATTACCGCCGCCTGACACCGCGCTCGTACCTGCCGCTGGATTTCCCGCTGTACATCGGCGGCTCCCTGGAGCGTGGCCGGGCGTGGAACAACGACAATGAGTTCGACAGCGGCTACATCAACGCCGCCAGTGTATTCATTGGTTTCGACACACCGTTGGGGCCGCTGAACTTCAGTTATGGCTTTAATGATGCGGATGAACAGGCGGTTTATCTGAATTTGGGACAGACGTTTTAGCCCGAGCACCACTGGCCAATGTGGGAGCGGGCTTGCTCGCGAAAGCGGTGTGTCAGTCAACATAGATGTTGAAAGTTAAGCCGCCTTCGCGAGCAAGCCCGCTCCCACATTAGAGATGTAATGACCGTGCTAGCGGATACCAGCCAACAAAGTCCGGGCAGTCTGCTTGAGCGGCTCGTCGCCTTCCTTGAGCAATTCGTTGAGCAACTCGACGGCGCTATCCAGATCCCCGTCATCAATGCAGGTCTGGGCTTGCTCCAGTTTGCCGGCACCAGCGGTCACGGGAGCAGGCAGCGGTTCGAGTTCAAGCGACTGGCCGGGCTCGTTGAACGCATCGAGAAAGTCGTCATCCAGCGATTGTGAATCCGGTTCGGCGTCCCATTCCAGCTCGGGCTCGCCCAACGCCGGTTCGTCGGGCATTTCGTAGACATCGGGCATTTCGTGCAGGTTTGACGTGAATGCAGGCTCGTCTGGCAGCGGTGGTTTAGCCGTCGGCGATGGTGAATCTTCGAAAGGGCTGACCAGATCCCAATTGGAATCCATCGACAAGTCGTCAAGGTTCAACTGGAAGTCATCGCCGGGTGGAGCTTCGGGGACCACCGCCGCGACGGTCGCGACGGCCGGCACAATGGCCGCGACCGGTGCGGCACTCGCCAGTTTCGGAAATCGAGCGCGAAGGTCCGCCAACTGCTGCGGGTCAACCCCGGCGTCACGCAGGCTGCTTTCCTGCGCGTCATACGCCTGCTTGTCACCCTGTTTGCCCAGCACTTCCAGCAGTTGCAACGCCAAGTCTGTGCGTTGTGGCTCCTTTGCCAACGCCTCACGTAACAGGCCGGCGGCTTCAGAGAACCGACCGTAAGCCAGGTAAATACCGACGCCTTCCAGCACATCGCCAGCGGGTGCCTCTTCGCGATGAACGGAAGCCGGCGCGATGCTGACAGGCTGTGCCTGCACATCCCGTACAGGCTCATCGCGCTCCGGCGCAATCGACAGCGTTTCGGTCAAGGTCTGCTGGCGTTGGCGGCGGACAAACAGACCGAGCACCACCAGCAGCACCAACGCCAGCAACCCGACCATCAATTGCCAATGGCTGGTCTCAGGCTCTTCAACCACGGCAGGCGCAGGCGCCACGGCGACTGGAGCAGCGACGGGCTTCTGCGCGACCTCGGACAAGCGGGTCTGCAAGTCGCTGACCTGTTTTCTCTCATCGGCGATTTTCTCGTCTTGAGTCTTGAGCCTGGCATTCAACTCGTCGATGGTTTTTTGCAATTGCTGGTTTTGCAGCACGCTGGCGGCCAGTTGTTCGGCCACTTCATCGTTTGCTGGCGCGGCCGACGGTGGCGCCACGCTTGCGGCTGGCGCAGGCGCCTTGTTCTTGGGGGCTGGTGACGGCGCAACAGTTGGTTCGACGCTCGGGAATCCGGAGGCAGGGGCGGTGGCCGAAGGTTCGTCAGTCGCGGGAACAATCCCCGGGGAACCCGGTGGATCGATCAACACCGTGTATTCGCGCAGCAAACGACCGTTGGGCTGATTGAGCTGCACGAGGAAGTTCAGAAAGGGTTCATTGACCGGTTTGCTGGAGGTCACCCGGATCAGCGTGCGATTGCCCCGCAGGATCGGTGTGAATTTCAGGTTGTTGAGAAAAAACACTCGATCAACGCCTGCCCGGCTGAATTCATCGGCCGTTGCCAGGCTGACTGACAGATCGCCTTCCGCCAGACCGACAGCATCCACCAGGGCGATGTCGGCGCTGAACGGCTGGTTCAACGCCGAATGCAGGGTGATGTCACCCAACCCCAGGGCCGGTGCCAATGCCGAGTAAGTGACCGCACCACCGACCAGAAGCAGCCGAGTGCAATACCGCAAAACCACGTGCCAACTGTCGAGCATGAGCATCCCTTAGATTAAGCAGAACCAACCTGTACGCATTCGCACATCCGGTACGAACACGATATTGCCTAGTAGTTCTTTATAGTCTGCCCAACGGGGTATCTCAAAAACACGACGTAAGGTTTTGCCTCAAGACTTTTCGAGGTTACCCAGGATGTGACCGTGAACACGCATGCAGACCTTCAAATCCGCCTCATCGACGCCTTCGAACAGCTCGTGGCGCAGTTGAGTAGCAATGGTTTCGATTTGTTCGATCAATGGCAGGGCCGGGGCACAGAGCACGATTTTTTTCGCCCGACGGTCTTCCAGCACCGATTGGCGTTGCACCAGGCCTTGGGTTTCCAGGCTGTCGAGTAGTCGGGCCAGGGTCGGGCCTTCAACGCCGACGCTTTGCGCCAGTTCGCGCTGGGTCGGCGCTTCCTCGAAACGCGCCAGGTGCAGCAGCACCAGCCAGCGAGCCTGGGACAGTCCCAGGCCAGCCAGACGGCGGTCCAGTTCGGCGCGCCAGCCACGAGACATCTGGGCCAGTTGCATGCCAAAGCGGTGTTGGTCGGTTAACGGCATAAAAAACTCATGATTAGACTGAAATAGAGAAAAACTAATTATTAGTCAGCTAAGCATGACCTTTGGCTATAGGCAAGGCTTGCTCTGTACTGAATCGTTACATCTATGCTGTCGGTCACTTAAACTTCAAATTCAGATTGCAGCGCCGCCCTTACACAGTACAAAACCCCTTCCGGCACTCGACCGGCAAACAACGCGGCAATCTCCGCCACAGCCGGCAATTCGCCTTCGCCGTCGAGGAACGCGTCCTGGATTTCGCCCATCAGCTCTTCCGGCAGATCCAGCGCCTGTTCCAACGACAATTGCTGCTTGCCGATGGCCTCGGCGAGCATGGTGTAGACGTTCTTTTCCGAGCATTGCAGTTGGCCGGCGATCTGCAGCGGCGTCATGCCGGCCCGGGCCAGGGTGATCAGTTCGTGGCGCACGTCGGCCACCACTTTCGGCGCCTCGACCTGGCCGCCGAGCACTTCGAGGAAGGCCTCGCCGTAACGCTCCAGCTTGCGTGCACCGACGCCGCTGACCGTGGCCATTTCCGCCAAAGAGGTCGGCTGGCTGCGGAGCATTTCCAGCAACGTCGAGTCGGGGAAGATGACGTAAGGTGGCACGCCGTGTTCTTCGGCGAGTTTGCGACGCAGGGCGCGCAGAGCTTCCCACTGTTCGCGCTCTTCGCCACGGACCAGTTGGCTCGCCTGGCTCTTGCTGCTTTTGGCGGTGGTTTGCGGCTTGAGGTCGCGGCGTAGTTCCAGGGTCACTTCGCCCTTGAGCAACGGTCGGCAGGTGTCGCTCAAGCGCAGACCGCCATAGCCTTCAAGGTCGATGTCCGCCAGACCACGGGCTACCAGTTGGCGAAACAGGGAACGCCATTCACTCTCGCCCATCGCCTTGCCGACACCGTAGACCGACAGATGCTGATGGCCGAAGCTGCGGACCTTTTCGTTGTCCTTGCCCAGCAACACATCCACCAGATGGCCGACGCCATAGCGCTGGCCAGTGCGGTAGATCGCCGAGAGGGCCTGACGGGCCGGCTCGGTGGCGTCCCAGGTCTGCACACCGTCGACGCAGTTGTCGCAGTGGCCGCAAGGCTCAGGCATGTCTTCGTCGAAGTAGGCCAGCAGCGTCTGGCGCCGGCAGCGGGTTTCTTCGCAGAGCGAGAGCATCGCGTCGAGCTTGTGCTGCTCCAGACGCTTGTGGCGCTCGTCGCCTTCGGAGTTCTGCAGCATCTGCTTGAGCATCACCACGTCTTGCAGGCCGTAGGCCATCCAGGCGTCTGCCGGCAGACCGTCACGGCCGCCGCGACCGGTTTCCTGGTAATACGCTTCAAGGGATTTCGGCAAGTCGAGGTGCGCGACAAAACGTACGTTGGGTTTGTCGATGCCCATGCCGAACGCCACGGTGGCGACCATGATCAGGCCTTCCTCGTTGAGGAAGCGCTTCTGGTGATGGGAGCGGGTTTCGTTGGGCAGACCGGCGTGGTACGGCAGCGCCGGGAAGCCCTGTTCGCTGAGGAACACCGCCACTTCGTCGACTTTTTTGCGTGACAGGCAGTAAACGATACCGGCATCGCTGCGCCGCTCGGCGAGGAACGCCAGCAATTGCTTGCGCGGCTGCTCCTTGGGGACGATGCGATAGAAAATGTTGGGACGGTCGAAACTCGACAGGAAACGTTCGGCGTCCTGCAAATGCAGACGATCGACGATTTCTTCGCGGGTGCGCTTGTCGGCGGTGGCGGTCAGGGCAATGCGCGGGACGTTGGGGAACAGTTCCGCCAACTGGCCCAGTTGCAAGTATTCGCGACGGAAATCGTGGCCCCATTGCGATACGCAGTGCGCTTCGTCGATGGCGAACAAGGCGATTTCAAGGCTTTGCAGGAAGGCCAGCATGCGCGGCTGCACCAGGCGTTCGGGCGCCAGGTAAAGCATTTTCACTTCGCCGCGCTTGATCCGTGCGGCCAGGTCGCGCTGCTGTTCGGCGCTCAGGGTCGAGTTCAACGCAGCGGCTGCCACGCCCAGCTCTTCTAGCGTCGCGACCTGGTCGTCCATCAAGGCGATCAGCGGCGACACCACCACCGCCAGGCCTTCACGCAACAGCGCCGGGACCTGGAAGCACAGGGACTTGCCGCCACCGGTAGGCATCAACACCAAAGCGTCGCCGCCATTGGCCACGCGCTCAATGATTGCACCCTGACGGCCACGGAAACTGTCGTAGCCGAAGATGTCCTTGAGGACGCGTTGAGCCTGTTCGAGCATAAAAACTCCAAAAATCACCGAAACATCCCTGCAAGGCTGGTTCAGAACCACGCAGGCTGCACTGACAAATCGTAAGTGCGCATTGCATGACGCTTCACATCTCAGCCGCGATGCCAGCAGGGCATCACAAAACGCGGGAGTATACCCGACCCCTCCCCTGCAAAGGGTGCCGCTGAGAAGACACATAAGGACAAACACTGCGCGCGACCTGTGGGAGCGGGCTTGCTCGCGAAGGCGGCTTAACATTCAACATTTACATTGACTGACCCACCGCTTTCGCGAGCAAGCTCGCTCCCACAGGGATTGCGGTGTTTCGCGGGGCCGCAATGGGGCAAATATCCCGCGCGGCTGGCCTGAGGGCTCAAGAAGGCCTAGAATTCCCGCATCTGTTTAATTCCCCAAGGTAGCTTTTAATGTCCTTCGCTGAGCAACTAACCCGCCTGCAAGTCTTCCTCGATGCCGATGAACTGCATGACGAGGCGCTGGACTACGTGGCCGCCCACGGCTACCTCACTGCGCTATCGATCTGTTCCGAAAGCGTTCCCGACCGTGAATGGATCGACGCCCTCTTCGCCGAAGAGCCGCATTACGCCGACGACACCGAGCGTGAAGCGATCGAATCCACCCTGCTGGCCCTCAAGGCTCACATCGCACGTCAACTGGCGTCCGACGAAGAGTTCGAGCTGCCATGCGACCTGGACCTGGGCGAAGAGCCGGATGATTCCGACCTGCGCGGCTGGTGCATCGGTTTCATGGAAGGCGTGTTTCTGCGCGAAGCGGCCTGGTTCGAAACCGCCGAAGACGAAGTCAGCGAAATGCTGCTGCCGATCATGGTCGGTTCGGGTCTGTTCGACGAACAGCCTGAGTTCGAAGACATCGCCAAGGACGCCAACCTGATGGACGACATGATCGTGCAGATCCCGGAAGCCCTGACCGCGCTCTACCTGCTGTGCCAGGCACCCGACGAAAAACCGGCGATCCTCAAGCCTCGTCATCACTAAGGTTTTGCCTATGGACCACCCCATAGGCAACCGCTCCCTGATGTTGCGCTACCTGCTGCTGGCCATCGGCTGGCTCAGCGTAGCGTTGGGGGTGATCGGGATTTTCCTGCCGGTATTGCCCACCACGCCGTTCCTGCTGCTGGCCGCTGCCTGCTTCGCCCGCAGTTCGCCGCGTTTCTATCAATGGCTGGTCGAGCACCCGCGGCTTGGGCCGTGGATTCGCGACTACCTGGACGGCAACGGCATTCCGCTCAAGGGCAAGGTCTACGCCATCGGCCTGATGTGGGCGAGCATCCTGTTCTCCTGCTACCTGGTGCCGCTGCCGTGGGCGCGGGGGTTTATGTTGACCAGCGCGGTGCTGGTGACGATTTACATCCTCAAACAGAAAACCCTGCAAAAACCCTGAGCCCATTCCTGCGGTGAAAGAGCTTTTGTGGCGAGGGAGCTTGCTCCCGCTGGGTTGCGAAGCGACCCCAAACCCGACAACCCATTTCCCCCTGAAACACCGCACCGACTGGTTTTGCGACTGCTTCGCAGCCGAGCGGGAGCAAGCTCCCTCGCCACAAAAGCAGTCTTGCAATACCCCTCTCGTCCGACAATCAACCCTCCCCCACCCGAAACTGCGCCTAGACTTCAGTCATCTGCACCCGAGCAGCCAGACATGTCTAGCAGTCGGCGTCGTCCAGGATGGCCAACGCTCCGACTTCGGTTCGGCGGCTGGCTGCTGGCGGTTTTTCTGCTGGCCGGGCTGGGCAGTGTGTGCGCCGACTGGGATTTCGCGCAGATCCTGCAAATCGCCGAAAAGCGCTACGGCCCCCTCGGCCCGGCCAAGGGACGGATCGAGGCCTGGAACCAGATGCTGCAAAACGAACGTAACCAGCCAGAACGCGAGCAACTGAACGCGGTCAATCGCTTCTTCAATCAGCAATTGAGTTTTCAGGACGACACGCGCATCTGGCAGCAGATCGATTACTGGGCTACGCCGGAAGAATCCCTGATCAAGGGCGCCGGCGACTGCGAGGACTACGCCCTGGCGAAATATTTCAGCCTGCGCCAGCTCGGGGTTCCCAGCGAGAAACTGCGCATCACCTACGTAAAGGCCCTGACCCAGAACCAGGCGCACATGGTCCTGACCTTCTACAGCAGCCCTACGGCCGATCCGCTGGTGCTGGACAACCTGATCGGCGAGATCCGTCCCGCTTCCCAACGCAAAGACCTGCTGCCGGTGTACGCCTTCAACGCCGAAGGCTTGTATTTGCCCGGTGCCAATGGCGGCAAGCGCAGCAGCGACTCGAAAAAATTGTCACGCTGGCAAGACGTGTTGAAAAAGATGCAGGCCGAAGGGTTCGCCGTGGGCGACGGCTAGCCGCCATAGCAAGGAGCGTTTTATGTCACTGCGCAAACAATTGTTTCTCGCCATTTGCCTGTTTCTGCTGGTGGCGTTCAGCGGCAGTTTTTTTGTCAGCCTGGAAAGCTCCCGCGAGCAAATGCTCGGCCAGTTGCGCTCCCACGCCCAAGACGCCGCCACGGCGTTGGGACTGTCGCTGACCACGCAGATCGACGACACGGCGATGATCGAATTGATGGTCAGCTCGATTTTCGACAGCGGTTATTTCAGCAGCATCCGCATCATCAACATCGCCGATGAACAGGTGCTGGTGGAGCGCGACGCCCCTGCACGAATCGAAGGCGTGCCCGACTGGTTCGTGCGCCTGGTGAACCTGCACGCGCAAGGTGGCGATGCGTTGATCATGCGCGACTGGGAGCAAGTGGCGCGGGTCGAAGTGCTGAGCAATCCGCAGTTCGCCCTGGCCAAACTCTGGGACAGCACCCTTGGCAGCCTGATCTGGTTGCTGCTGTGCGGATTGCTCAGTGCGATGTTCGGCGGCTGGCTGCTGCGGCGGCAATTGCGCCCGCTGGACAAAATGGTCAAGCAGGCCGAGGCCATCAGCAAACGGGAGTTTCTGAGCCTGCCAAAACTACCGCGCACGCCGGAGTTGAAACGGGTGGTGCTGGCGATGAACCAGATGGTCGAAAAGCTCAAGGCGCTGTTTGCCGAAGAGGCGGCGCGCAGTGAAAAACTGCGGGCCGACTCCTATCAGGACAGCCTCACCGGGTTGGCAAATCGACGCTTGCTGGATGAGCAACTGACCGACCACTTGCTGGTCAGCGAACAGAGCAGCGACGGCCATTTGCTGATGCTGCGGATCAACGACCTCGCGGGCCTCAACCAGCGCCTGGGCGGCCAGCGCACCGATGCCTTGATCGGTGCCGTCGGCGAGTTGCTCAGACGCCTGACGCAACTCCCGGAGCGACGCACCTGGCTGGCGGCGCGCAATCGCGGTGGCGAGTTCAGCTTGCTGACCCCGGGCCTCGACGACAAGGATGCCGCGCGCCTGTGCGCCGAAATCAGCGCCACCCTGGAAAACCTGCGCCTGACCGGTGCCAGCGACAGCATGCCGGTGGCGCACCTGGGCATCGTCGCCTACCAACCGGGTGAACCGGTCGGCGCCGTGCTGCTGCGCCTCGATCAAGCCTTGACCCAGGCGCAGCAGCATCCCGAGCGGCCGTGGGTGCACCTCGATCACGCCAACACCGCGCCGAACCAGTCTCAGCACGACTGGCGCAACTGGATCGACGACGCCCTGACCCACGGCAAATTGCAGCTGTACTTCCAACCGGTGGTGCAGTGCGCCGACACCAGCCAGGTGCTGCACCACAAAGTCCTCGCGCGCCTGCTCGACCCGCACGGTGAAGCGATTGCCGCCGGGCACTTCCTGCCGTGGATCGAACGCCTCGGTTGGTCGGCCCGTTTCGACCTGGCCATGCTCGACGCCACCCTCGACTACCTCGCCGTCAACCGCTGGCCTCTCGCACTGAGCCTGTCCGGCACCACGTTGCGTGATCCGCAGTCATTGCAACTGATCCTGCAAACCCTCGACTCTCTGCCGGAACTGGCTCCGCTGCTGGTCCTGGAAATCGATGAACGCCAACTGCCGCCACCAGACGAATTGCAGCGCCTGAGCCACAGCTTGCTCAGCACCGGTTACCGCATCGGCTTGCAGCATTTTGGCGGTAGCTTCAGCCAGATCGGCAACCTCACTCAGTTGGGGTTGGCGTACTTGAAGATTGATGGGAGCTACATTCGGGGGATTGATGAACAGGGTGATAAACGACTGTTCATCGAGGCGATTTTTCGCGCCACCAACAGCATCGATTTGCCGCTGATTGCGGAAAGGGTCGAGACGCAGGGGGAATTGGAGGTGATTCGGGAGCTGGGATTGTTCGGGGTGATGGGCCGGTTGATCGGGCCGCCCGAGCCGATGTGAATTCGCCGTCGTGTATCGTGGGCAAGCCTTGCGCCTACACGTTTCGCCTTACGCCTCAGGTCTGGCGGCTCAATAACTACACCTATACCAACAATTCGAATGGCGTCATCATCCAAAAAACGCTGACAAATTTGCGTCCACTACAGCGCTATCGCTTCTCCCTCAAGATCGCCCGACATGATGGAAGATTTGAGTTCCCAAGAATTTCAATCAGAGCCGACGGAGCTACGGTAGCGGGTCCTACCACTATCACGTCGTTCAATTTCATCACCCTGTCTGGATACTTCACCGCCACGACGACACGGGTGACGCTCGATGTATTCAGCCATGTCTCAACAGGCGAAGGTAATGACTACGAAATCGACGATATCGAAGTAGTACCGGGGTAACCCTGCTATAAAAAAACCCCGCAGGACGCGGGGTTTGCTTTCAATTAATGCCTACCAAAAATACCTCAACCCAACATTCACCCCCCACGGCTGTTCAATGTGCTCGCCCTTGCCGTAATCCAGATCAACATGCAGCTGCAGCTTTTCGGACAACCCCGCCAACGCCCCTGCCCCGAATTCCGCCCGGGAACCCGACAAGTCGTTGTCGAACCGGTTGTCGTTGACCTGCACCTCGTTGTTCCTGGCGAACTCATGCACCATCGCCGCACGCACATAGGGCTGCACAACGCCGCCCCCGCTCAAGGGAATGCTGCGCCCGGCCGTGGCCCCGAGTTTGCCGAGCAGCGAGCGCGCGCGGTCGCCGTCGGCGTTCATGCCGTTATCCAGATCATAATGCCGGCCCTGAATGACCACCGCCGACCATTGGGTGAACGGTTCGACGAAGTACCCGTCGTCCAGTTTGATATGCCGACCGAATTCCGCCGAAGCGCCCACGCCCATGGTGTTGTAATTGCCCTTGGTGCGACTGCCGTCGCTGAGGCTGACTTTCGCTTCGTTCTGGAAGCGGTTGAGCTTGAGCACGCCATCAAAGTAATAACCGGTGTCGGCATCAAGCCAGGTGGTGTACGGCCCCAGGTAGTAACTGTCGATCGTGCCGGAGGTGCCGCGATTGACGTCCAGATCCGATCGGCTGTAGCCCGCCAGCACGCCGACCAGCCATTGGCTATCGCCCCACCGCGCATCAGCGCCGAGGGACATCCCCTGTTGCGTCTGCTGATAGCCCAGCCCCGCACCGTCGGCGACGTTGACCTTGTTGCCGTAGTTGCGTATCCAGGCGCCGGACTGTCCGTTATTCAACCGCAGTTCGCCCATGCGGCTGCGCATCGAGGTCAATTCGCTGTTCCAGATAGTCGGCGTGGCATTGAACAAGGCCAACACCGATTGCGCGCCAGGGCTGATGGTTTTGGTGGTGGGATCGAGGAACCACTCGGTGGCGCCGGCGCCATCGGTGATGCTCGACAGTGCGTACGAGAACGCCCCCACGTCCACCGGGCCATTACGCAATGAAAAGTGCGCATCGCCCGCTGCGGTGTTCACCAACGTCAGTTGCTGAGGTGACGTCGCATCGAGGCCCGAAGCGCGAACCGCCAGGTCGAAATCACCGGTGGCCACGCCCGTGACGTTCAGTACGTCGCGCTCGCCAGTGGCAAAATCGCCCTTCATCGCGAAGGTGCCGTTGCCCGCCAGGGTGCCGACGTTCAACTGGTAGAACGTGGTGGTACCAGCGGCGCCGAAACTGACCGAGCCACTGTTCATGGCCAGGGCGCCGATCGAGTCGTTGTCGGTCAGGGTCCAGCTGGATTGGCTGTTAATCGTCACGCCGTTGACCCCATCCAGACGTCCGATCAGTTGCGACTGGTTCTGCAGCAACACATTGGCGATGGAGTTATTTTCGACCAACACATCACCGGTCATGCGACTTTGGTCAAGGTCGAGGTTGACGGTGCTATTGCCGATGAGTTGCACGTTACCGCTGAGTTGCGACTGATTGCGCAGCAATACGTCGGCGGTGGCGCCGCTGTCGGCCAATACGTCACCGGTCATGGTGCTTTGATCCAGGGTGACATCGCCCGTGGCTCCCGTGAGGTGGACATTGCCTTCGAGTACCGATTGGTTTTGCAACACGACATTGGCGGAGGAGCCGCTGTCTGCCAATACGGTGCCGGTTAGACGGGCCTGATTCAGGGTGAGGTTTACGGTGCTGTTGCCAGCGACTTGAACGTTGCCTTCAAGGGTGCTGTTGACCACGCTCATGGCCACCGTGGATGCCTCCTGTACGTCGAGCAAAATGCCGTTTCCGGCCAGCAGACTGGAGTGGTTCAGGACATCAATCCTGGCCGTCACGCCCGAGTTGGCGAGTATGGCTGCGCCCGTTTGTCCTTCCACCTGGGCGTTATTCAATATCAGCCTTGCCCCATCCCCGACATTTTCGACATCGGCACTCAATCGAACTCCGGTCGCCGCGCCCATGATCTTCCCGCCGTTGACGCGAACATCAGCGCCGAAAGACATCAACCCGATACCGCTCGCACCACTGCCAGTGACCTGTGTATCCGTCAATTCGATCAGACTGCCACCACCGGTTTCAATCCCGCTCCTGCCTCCAGTGATCTGACTGCCGGAGACAATGGCATGGGAACCACTGTTGGTTCCCGCTAAACGATTGACCAACAGTCCGGCGCGGTTACTGGTGATCACTGCGTTCGTCAGGTTGCCAGTTGCGTTGGTGAGCGTCACCCCGGCGCTACTAAGGCGCCCGGCATACGTTCCCCCCACGGCATTAAAGACAGCGCCACTCTGGATGAGCACTTCAAAAGTATTCGCTCCGTTGGCGTTCAGCACCCCGCCATTCCGTACACGGTAATTATCCGCCGTTGTTGCTTGATCAATGTCCAGCGTTTGACCTGCATCGATCTCGGTCAATGCGAACGTCATTGGGCTTATCAACAGGACGGGGCAGAATGTAACCAACGAAATGACATGGGTGAGCCGCAACAACGGGAAGCAATGTAATACAGCGCTCATAACAACTTACTCTTATAACCCGACTGGAAAAATCATTTAATACAACAAAAAGCATAAAAATTTCCGGCACATCATACGAAAAGCGACCGTGAGTTTCTGTAGGAATAGTCTCTAATTTTACGAAAAACCAAAAAAAACATGGCACAACATAAATACCTACAAAGGCATAGCTCGATACATTAAACACTCCATACAGAAAGAAACACCTGCAAGGCAGAGGACTGAGCCCTCCACCCCGAGGCATTCATCAAGATTACTTACCTTAAGTACCCGGGCAATAATTGTCGTCAGTATCCTTCACAATCACCCGAACTTCATGTGGCAATGATGTTTCCGTATGACCATTTATTTCAGCGATATAAATGATGCTTCCAACCCCATCTGCAATCGGCTTCAGCGCAGCGTTATAGGGCAAATAAACCTCAAACCCATCGGCATGCTCGTTGCCTTGCAATTTTTTCAGAATCGGATATGCATCTACTGGAATATCAGGATTACCAGGTGCTGCATATTGAATGCCCGACCACGTAAAACTCAGCTCCATATCCGCGGCAAAATGTGAACTCCCCGACACTCTAACAATAGCAGCCTTACCAATAACGGCTATCTCTCTCAGCGAACTACACGCCAGAGAGACCCTTCCCGTCGGGGTGGTAAACAGATGTTGAATGACGGGATTCGGCAACGTGACAGGATAAATGTAAACATCCACTTCTTGACGGAGCGATGGGTTCGCATTACTGCCATTCGCGGGGTTAGTAATAACATAGTGAACTTTAAAAAAACCGTTATTGGTTGCCTCAAAAATGCTTGAAGCAATGCTGAAGGTCATGTCATCCGTACCAGGAACTTCAGTCCCGGTAGGTTCATACAGCCCTTCTGGATCCGGTACAGGCACACCATTCCAGTACAACCGAACTTTATCGCCTAGCTTGGCACCGGTATAGATAGGCGCCGTTACCGTTGCGGCTTGACCGATATCACCGACCTTCAGTTTGTTGGGCTCTGTGGTGTCAGCACCTTGTACCGTGGCTGCAACAAGATTTGGATTACCCACCTCCGGGTCCGGGTTGGGAAAATCAGGGCCTGCTATTGTCAGGTCCACACGGACGGTCTTGCCCGTTGTTTCGGGATAGTCAACACCATTACGAACAATCACATAGCTCACTAATGCGTCTTTAGGCCCATTACCGCCATTTTCAACGTCTGCATACGGTACATCGACGATGACCTGCGAAGTACCATTGGTTGGGATCAACACCTGAGGCCGGCCCGCCCAGATTACGCGCACATGATCACCCGTCAGACCGTTATCGAAGGTCGGGATAACCACCGCCACGACAGGAGTCGCATCTACACGATCAACCAGGCCATCTAATGCTGCTGGTACATCGGGGGGCTGTAAATTGCTGGGAACGGGTGTCAGTTGAACAGTGAATTTGGTGTCATCTGACACGTCGCCGACATTTCCAACCCGATCATAATACCGAAAATAAAATACCCGCGGGCCTTCTCCTGAACTTTCAATAACGGCTTTTGAAATACTGATAGTAATCGGCACCGTCAAGTCATCAGCAAACTCGAAAAAGCCAATTTCAACACTGGGAATACTATAGCCATAATACCCCCGGACGATATCTCCCTGCTTGACGTCATCTGGAGTTTCAATCTCCATGACCACTTCGCCTTCGGCCTCCAGGTACTCTCTGGAAATAATATTATCGACGATTCCAGCCGGCGCTTTTGCAGCCACACCGGGTGCACCATGATTTGGCGCTACCGTATCGATATAAAAAAGTGATGTCGGCGAAGGTGTTTCACTACTTCCATATTGAAGGGAGAAGCCCAACCTGAACGGCCCCGGAGTCGCAGTATGCAATGCGGGCAAAGTCATACTAAAACTAGGAAGAACCGGATTCGGGAGTTCGATCCACTCCGACACTTCAACCCCGTCTTTTGTCAAAACAATATCAATATCGCCCGGCCGTGCACCATCTGGAATATGCACATGACCAAAGTTGACCTTACAGTCTTTCCCCTGACGAGCCGTTTGTAACTTCGCAATATTATCTTCCGGTAGGGCCGGTAGCAAATTATCCACTTCTGGAGGGTCACTCGGCCCACTCAGGGCCCGACGCAACTCAGACAATTTTTGCCGGGCAAGCTCAGCGGGCAATACTTCTTTCAGATCGGACATTTCATTTCTCCTTATTTAGAGACGGGGCTTTGCGACCCGCGACACAGGCTGAGTATTTATTACTGACGACTATCTGTTTTTACACCAACAACTCTTTTCACGAATGATTTGAAACCCGTATTAAAACTAGTTTTCCTGACAAAGATCATTCGTCGGCGAACAGATTGCACCGCTAGTCATAGTGCGATTGATAATGACAAAGTCTGCTTTCGACTCGCCCCTGCTTCCATCAAGTTTTTGAAGTTTGTAGTAAGCCAGGCCAGAACCTTTATTGACCATCGGTGCAATCAGTGTTTCGTAATCTGTCACGACAATATCTACATAGTGGCCGACGTCAGATGCCAATAGCACTTTGGGGATTTCGTCATAGGCCCCCACAATAGGCGTGCTTCCATTTTCGCCTTTGCAGCCCTGCCAAACCAAAGTGAGAGTGTCCCCCTCATCGAAGCGTGGGTCCGCCGGGATGCGGACTGTAACGCCGTTCCACAGCCTGGGCACTGCACAACAATGAAGGGTTCCGGTTCTGTCCTGGTGAGGAAACGTCGGATCCTTGAGGCCTTCAATCAATACAATCGAAACATCCACCGGCTTAGGCAATGACTGCTGCTTATTCACGCCATTGCTGGTGGTGTAATAAACCGGCAGGTCGGGATTCTGTTTATCGGTGTCGATAACGTGCCACGGAATCTGGAACTCAATGGGCTGACCCGATACATCCGTGTACTTGACTTGATAAACATCTACGGCCCCTGGATAGCGTCCCCAAAACAGCTCTATCAACTCCATTGGCTTCGGATTGTCATGCAGCAACAGGGTTGCCTTGGCATCGAAACCGTAATCGACCGTGCGCAACTTATCGGGAATATCGGATATTGCCCCTCGGACCTCTACCTTGAGCAGGTCCTGGTTCAGCAATGCCGGTGCGTCGGTATGGTCCGGGCCGGCCAGCGTCAAGTTGACGGCCACCGAGATCTCCGGCGAGGGTGGCCCGTAGGTAGTGCCCTGGCGAATCTTGTAATAAATTTTTGCCCGCAAAGGACCGTCGCCCTTGCCATGAAGTGTGGGCCAGCCCACGGTCGCCTCCAGAGGAAAAGCATTGGGGTCGACCTCAAACTCATCAAGTGCAACGTCGTCCCAGAAAATCGCCACCCAATGCGAGGCATCAGGGAAGTCATACCTGTCGATCTCGACACGCACACCGTCGCGTGCCTGTTGGCGATCAACCAGTCCTCTGGCTGACAGCGGGACTCTGGGAGGCGGCAGCGCGCCCGGCGCCGGGGTCAGGTCTACTTCAATCTTGGAAAGAAATGATCGAGGCCCCGGGTTCCCGGCACGATCCCTTAACAAGTAGTACAGGTATCGTGGCCCTGATAACCGAGACCTTATCTCGTCGGCATAGACGGTAATGTGCAATCGTCTGTTATCGATGTCGTCCTGACTGAACTCCTGCTCCCGAATCGGCGTTTCACTATCAAGTGGCGGATCACGATCCGTCCAGTAATACACTGCACGGTCTTTGGCTCGGATATCGCTGTACCAGGGCACCTGAACGACGACCTCACCGTGCTCACTCAACCAGGTTTCGGTAATCGTGCCCCCCAACTCGACCGGAAATATCACCGGTTGCGGTTTGCGACCAAAATCCGGGGGGGTGGTGTCGATGGTCAGCTTCTTTCTATCTGACTCAACCCCATTGACCCCTGAACGGTAGACCATTACCGAGACTTCATAGACGCCCGGTAGCAATGAATTTCTGGGAACACGAAGTGATTGCGGAAACAGGATAACGTCAGTGTTTGGGTACCAACGTTCATCGACTTTATAGCGGTCGGAGAAGTCGGTACCTGCGGGCATGAAGCCCAACTCTACCAGGTCGGATTCACCGGGCCCGACACCGCGGTTAAATTCCATGAAGTTGACAACCAGGTCCGCGCCCAAGGCATTTGTGTGCAACAAACCTTCAGGATCATCCTGATCAATGACGGCCGGCACTTTGGGTGCTTCCATTGCAACGGTGTCGGGCGAAAGTGAATCGTCCGGCGCTTGCGAACCGACGGAGTTATCTGAGGATGCCATGTTGAGCCCTTCCCTGATGAGAGCGCATTTACCGAGTGCCCTACAGCAGGTAGGCGCTCACTTGATGGCTTCATTTAATGCTTGGGGGAAGGAGCTGGCTACTGTCAGAAATTACAGGTTTTGCTACCGCTCGTCGGGGATTACCGGGGTATGGTCGTGCTTGGGAAACGACAGACACAGAGCTGTTTAATCGATATATCCAGACACTGACGCAGCCCACCGCTACGCCAGAATCTGCCGACGTGTATGCCTTGAGAGCGGGTCCTCGCCACGGGAAGATTTTTTGATGTGAAAAACCCGCCACTCCCTTTCGGAAATGGCGGGTTTTGTCGTTCCAGCTCTAGCGCATCAAACGGTGTCCACCTTCAGCGAATGGTCGTTGAGCATGCCGGTGATGATGGTCGCCGTGTCGTGCCCGCCTGCGACTACCCCGCCCGCTCCCGGCGTGACGCCGTAGTGGCTGGCCAGGTTGACGCCGGCCAGGTCGATGGTCTGGGTTGGCGTGGCGCCGGCCATGGCGCTGACGTTGATGCTGGTGACCAGGCTCGCACCGCTGCCGGTGACGGTGAAGTGCAGGTAGTCATCCAGCGACGCGGTGGTGCCGTTTTCGCCTTGTAGCAGTTGTGACAGGTCGAGTTTGTCGGTGCCGGGGGTGAAGTCAGTGACCACGTCGTGGCCGCTGTTGCCGGCCAGCCACTGGAAGGTGTCGGCCCCCGCACCGCCGGTGAGGGTGTTGTTGCCCATGCCGCCGATGAGGATGTCATCGCCGCCACCACCGTTGAGCACGTCGTTGCCCAGGCCACCGTTGATCACGTTGTTGTTATTGTCTCCGGTCAGGGTGTCGTTGAAGTTGGAGCCCACCAGGTTCTCGATGCCCGTGAGGGTATCGGTGCCGGCGCCAATCGTGTTTTGCGCAGTGAGCAGGCTCAGGTCGACGGTGACGCCGGCCGTGGCGTGCGCATAGCTGGCGGTGTCGATGCCGGTGCCGCCGTCGAGCAGGTCGTTGCCTGGGCCGCTGAACAGCAAGTCGTTGCCGGCACCACCGTGCAATTCGTTGTTGCCGCTGCCCGCAGTGAGCACGTCGTTGCCGTCGCCGGCGTTGAGGATGTTATTGCCAGTGCCGGCCACCAACACGTCATCGCCCGAGGTGCCGGTGAGGGTGTGGCCGTCCTGGTAGCTGATGGTCACGTTCGCTGTGTCGCTGCCGCCATGGTTGTCGTTGGCGGTGTAGGTGCCGTGGTAATCCGGGGTGAGGTCGTGGGCCCCGGCGTAGTTGACGGTCATGGTCAACTGATAGTTCTCGGACCCCGTGGGGTTGCTGCCACTGGTGTTGGTGATGTTGGTGACGTGGATCTGGTAGGTGCCATCGGCCGTCGCGGTGATGGTCCCGCCGTCGGCGATAGTCACGAACGCACCGCCATTGAGCGAGTACTCCATGGTGACGTGACCGGCCGCCAGGTTGTGGTCCAGGTTGAGGGTTTCGCCCTGTTTCAGTTTGACGGTGATGAGGTCTTCATCGTTGGCGTTGGCCGTGGTAACTGCGCCCAGGTAGCCGCTGATCACCAGCACGGCGGTCATTGCCGCCGAGTTCGCCGCGAAGGAGTTGCGCACATCGGCCAGTGCCTGGTTGGCGGCGGTGTTGCCAGTGCCGGCGAAGCTGATGGCGCCGGTGCCGACGAAGTCCGCGCCCTTGGCGGCCCAACCGGTGTTGAACGTGGTCGGGGTGGCCGTCATCGGGTCGCCATTGGCGTCGGTGTCGTTGGCCAGCAGCAGCTCGCCCGGCACCACGATGGTGCCCGACAGCACGTTGGTGATGATGTGGTCATCGACCGCCACCGGTGGCGAGTTGGGGATGACTTTGACCGTCAGCGTCGAGCTGGCCAGGTCGCCGTCATTGTCGCTGACGGTGAAGCCGATATTTTCGGTGATCACCACTGCCGTGGTTTTCTGCGAGGTGTAGGTGTACTCGCCAGTGTCGAGGTTCACCACCAGCGTGCCGCTGTTGTTGGTGGCGATGCTGATGGTGTTGTTCACCGTGTTGAACGTGCCGTGGTTAGTGCCACTGAACGTCAGCGCGCCCTGGTTGCTGTTGCCTCTTGGGTCATAGGTGTAAGTGGTGCCATCGACCACGAGGGTTTTGATAAAGCCGCCATCGGCGCCGAACGAGCCGCCCTCCAGCAGCGTGCCGGTGACCGGTGCACCCTGCACGGTGCCCGAGAGCACCGAGTTGAGTTGGTTGAGGTCGGTGACCACCACGGCGTTGGTGTCGGTGTGGGTGCTGCCGTCATAGGCGACCGGGTTGAGGTTGGCATTGCTGACGCCGCTACCGAGACCAATCGCATAGTTTTTGATGCCATTGGCGTCGAGGAAGTTTTTCAGCGCCGTCTCGTCCGCCGTACCGATTTCCTGGCCGGAAGTCGGTTTGCCATCGGAGAAGAAATACCCGACGTTCTGCGCCCCGGTGAGTTTGCCGTCCGTATTGAACGCGGTTTGCAGGGCCGCCACAGCCGCGTCGTAGTTGGTGCCACCGCCGGCACTAAGGCCGGCGATGATCGACTTGGCCGTCGCGACATCAACCCACACCGAGGTTTTGTCGGTGGCGCTGCTGCTGAAGGTGACGATCTGCACTTTCACATCGCCCAGGTCGTCATATTTGTCGAGTAAGGCACTGATCGCCTGCTTCGCCAGCTCCAGCCGCGACAGGCCTGGCACCCCGGAGGCGTCGGCCATACTGCCGGAGACGTCGATCACCAGCAGCAGGTTGGAATCGACCTCCACCGCCGTCACCGAACGGTCTGATGCCATGGCCTTTGGCACGTCATCGACAATGTTCACCACGATGGTGCTGGTGGTGCTGTTACCCAGGGCATCGGTGGCTTTGTAAGTGAAGCTTTCGCTCAGGGTGTTTGGCCCGTCGTTGGCACCCGGCGAGGTTTTCGGCGCCGAGGTCAGGGTGTAGGTGTAGCTGCCGTCCGGGTTAATCAGGATTTGTCCGTAGGTCCCGGTGGCGCTGCCGACCACGCTGTAAGTGAACGGACCGGTGCCGCCGGTGACCGAACCGACCAGGGTGCCGGTGGCGGTTTCGCCAGTGCTGGTCGGGTCGCTGCCGGTGACCGTGCCGGGTGCCAGGTCCAGGCCATCCTTGCTCAGGTCGAGGGCTTTTTCGAAGACCGTCACGTCCTGATCGACCACCGCTTTGAGGCCACTGTCGTTAACGTTGATGGTGATGGTGGTGGTGCTTTCATCGCCGTCGGAATCGCGCACGGTATAGACAAACGTATCGGCGGCACCCGCTACGCCGACCGAGTTCGGGTTGCTGTGGTACACGGCGTTACCCGCCGCATCCAGGGTCAGGTAACCGTAGGTGCCGTTGATGTTGGTGCCCAAGCCGCCCACGGCCGAGGTCGCGGTGCTGCTACCGGCGCGCACGCCGATCACCGCCCCGCCCGCTGCCGCACCATCGGCACCGAGCACGTCGTTGCCGAGCACGCTGATGTTGACGGTCGCGCCCTCGGCGACGGTGCCGGTGTCGGGCGCTGCGGTCGGCAGGTCATCGACGATATTGACGTTGATCTGCCCCGACGCGGTGCTGCCGTCGGTATCTGTCGCCACCACGTTGAAGTTCTCGGTGATGCTGTTGGCGCCGTTGGCGGTCGGATGGGTTTCGTTATCCACCAGGGTGTAGCTGTAGCTGATTACGCCGGTGCTCGCGTTGTAACCGGTGATGGTCAACGTGCTGCCCAAAGGCGTCACGATCGATTGCGGGAAGCCAGCCGCCACACCGCCTGCGACCACATGAATGCCGCCGACATCGAGGGTTTGCAAACCATCCAGCGCAGTGACGGTGAAGGTGCCGCTCTGGGTCAGCGCTGGCGTGTTCGGGCTGCTGCCGTCGCTGAGGTTTTTCTCGTAGACGGTCAGTTCGCCGCCATTGACGTTGAGGCCGTTGAGGACGACCGGGTCATCGTTGTTGTGGATGTTCAGCACCAGATTGGCGGTGCTGGTGTCGCCGTCCGAATCGGTGATGGTGTAGGCGAAGGTCTCCGTGCCGTTGCCGCCGCCGTGCAGGTTTTTGAAGTCTGCGTCGTTGGTGTTGAGCGTGTAGGTGTAGGTGCCGTTGGCATTGAGGACCAGCGTGCCGTACGTCCCGGTGAAGGTGCCGGGGGTGACAGGCCCCGCATTCGGTCCGGTGGCAACAAGGTCCGCGCCCTGAAGGTCGTTGGTCAGGACATTGCCATTGAGCGTCAACGCGGTCTCCGACGCCGTGCCGACGTTGCTGTCGTTGACGGCTTTTGGCACGTCATCGACGATCTGCACGACGATCGTGCTGGTGCTGATGTTGCCCAGCGAATCGGTAGCCTGGTAGGTGAAGCTTTCGGTCAGCGTATTGGCGCCGTCATTGGCATGCGGCGTGGTGCTCGCCGGCGATGTCAGGGTGTAGGTGTAGGTGCCGTTGGGGTTCAGCTGGATCTGGCCAAAGTTGCCATTGGCGCTGCCCACCAGGGTGTAAGTGATCGCGCCGATGGCTCCGGTGACCGAGCCAACCAGTGTGCCACTGGCGGTTTCGCCGGTGCTGGTCGGGTCGCTGCCGACCACAGTGCCTGCCGCCAGGTCCTGGCCATCTTTGGTCAGGTCCAGGGCTTTTTCGTAGACGGTGACGTCGGTATCGGTGGTCGCTTTGATGCAGCTGTTCGAGACGTCGATGGTGATGGTGGTGGTGCTTTCATCGCCATCGGCGTCGCGCACGGTGTAGACGAAGGTATCGGTCGCACCCGGGGCGTTCACCGCGTTGGGATTACTGTGATAGACCGCGTTGCCGTTGGCATCCAGCGTCAGGTAACCGTAGGTGCCATTGATGTTCGAGCCCAGGCCACCGATGGCCGACGTCGAGGTGTCGCTACCGGCGCGAACGCCGACCACGGCACCTGTGAGCGCCGGGCCGTCGGCACCGCCGATGTCGTTATCCAGCACGTTGCCCGAAACTGTCCCGCCCTCCGCCACCGACGCGCTGTCCGCGTGAGCAGTGGGCAAGTCGTCGACGATGTTGACGTTGATTTGATTGGTTGCCGTGCTGCCGTCGGTGTCCGTGGCCACCACGTTGAAGTTTTCGGTGATGCTGTTGGCACCGTTGCCGGTCGGGTGGGTTTCGGTGCCCACCAGGGTGTAGCTGTAGCTGACCACGCCGGTGGTCGCGTCGTAACCGGTGACGGTCAGCGTACTGCCCAACGGTGTCACGATCGATTGCGGAAAGCCCGCCGCCACGCCACCGACCACGACATGAATGCCGCCCACGTCGAGGGTTTGCAAGCCGTCCAGTGCAGTGACGGTGAAGGTGCCGCTCTGGGTCAGGGCTGGCGCGTTGGGGCTGGTGCCGTCGCTGAGGTTTTTCTCGTAGACCGTCAGCTCGCCACCCACGACATCAAGGCCGTTGAGGGTCACCGGGTCGTCGTTGTTGTGGATGTTCAGCACCAGATTGGCGGTGCTGGTATCGCCGTCAGAATCGGTGATGGTGTAGGTGAAAGTTTCCGTGCCGTTGCCATTGCCGTGCAGGTTTTTGAAGTCGGCGTCGTTGGTGTTCAGGGTGTAGGTGTAAGTGCCGTTGGCGCTGAGGACCAAAGTGCCGTAAGTACCGGTGAAGGTGCCGGGGGTCACAGGTCCGGTCGCGACACGATCCGCGCCTTGCACATCGTTGGTCAGCACATTGCCGTTCAGCGTCAACAGGGTTTCCGAAGCGGTGCTCGCATTGCTGTCGTCCACCGCTTTTGGCACGTCGTCGATCACATTGACGTCCAGCGAACCATTGGCCGTGGTGCCGTTGTCATCGACCACCGTCACCGCAAAATGCTCAGGCAGATTGTTTGCACCGCCAGCGGTTGGATGCGCGTCATTGCCGTTCAAGGTGTAGCTGTAACTGACCACGCCCGTGGTCGCATCGAACCCGGTGATGGTCAGGGTGTTACCCAACCCGGTCGGGATCGATTGTGGGAAACCAGCGGCCACGCCACCACTGACGACGGTAATCCCGCCGACAGTGAGGGTTTGCACGCCATCGAGGGCGGTGATGGTGAAGGTGCCGCTTTGGGTCAGTTGGGTGCTGTCAGGGGCGCTGCCGAGGCTGAGGTTTTTCTCGTAGACGGTGAGCTCGCCGCCCTCGACGTTCAGGCCATTGATGATGACCGGGTCGTCGTTGTTATGGATTTGCAGCACCAACGTTGCAGTACTCGCATCGCCGTCGGAATCGGTGATGGTGTAGGTGAAATTCTCGGTGCCATTGCCGCCGCCGTGCAGGGCTTTGAAATCCGCATCGCTGGTGTTCAGCGTGTAGGTGTAAGTGCCGTTGGCGTTGAGCACCAGGGTGCCGTAAGTCCCGGCGAAAGTGCCGGGGGTTACCGGTCCGGTAGCGACGCGATCCGCGCCTTGCACATCGTTGGTCAGTACGTTGCCGTTCAGTGTCTGCAGGGTTTCCGAAGCGGTGTTTGCATTGCTGTCGTCCACCGCTTTTGGCACGTCGTCGATCACATTGACGTCCAGCGAACCGTTGGCCGTGGTGCCGTTGTCATCGACCACCGTTACCGCAAAATGCTCAGGCAGATTGTTCGCGCCGCCAGCGGTTGGATGCGCGTCATTGCCATTCAAGGTGTAGCTGTAACTGACCACGCCCGTGGTCGCATCGAACCCGGTGATGGTCAGGGTGTTGCCCAGACCGGTCGGGATGGATTGCGGGAAGCCTGCGGCCACGCCGCCACTGACGACGGTAATGCCGCCGACGGTGAGGGTTTGCACGCCATCGAGGGCGGTGATGGTGAAGGTGCCGCTTTGGGTCAGTTGAGTGCTGTCAG
This sequence comes from Pseudomonas sp. 5Vm1k, assembly GCF_056161485.1. Classification (NCBI taxonomy): domain Bacteria; kingdom Pseudomonadati; phylum Pseudomonadota; class Gammaproteobacteria; order Pseudomonadales; family Pseudomonadaceae; genus Pseudomonas; species Pseudomonas sp. 5Vm1k. The sequence goes on along the minus strand of NZ_JBSPCZ010000005.1, from coordinate 14,387 downwards.
GGGCGCTGCCGAGGCTGAGGTTTTTCTCGTAGACGGTGAGTTCGCCGCCCTCGACGTTCAGGCCATTGATGATGACCGGGTCGTCGTTGTTATGGATTTGCAGCACCAACGTTGCAGTACTCGCATCGCCGTCGGAATCGGTGATGGTGTAGGTGAAATTCTCGGTGCCGTTGCCGCCGCCGTGCAGGGCTTTGAAATCCGCGTCGCTGGTGTTCAGGGTGTAGGTGTAAGTGCCGTTGGCGTTGAGCACCAACGTGCCGTAAGTCCCGGTGAAAGTGCCGGGGGTCACAGGACCCGCGCTTGGGCCGGTCGCTACGCGATCCGCGCCTTGCACGTCATTGGTCAACACATTGCCGTTCAGCGTCAACAGGGTTTCGGACGCAGTGCTCGCATTGCTGTCGTCTACCGCTTTTGGCACGTCGTCGATCACATTGACGTCCAGCGAACCGTTGGCCGTGGTGCCGTTGTCATCGACCACCGTTACCGCAAAATGCTCAGGCAGATTGTTTGCGCCGCCAGCGGTTGGATGCGCGTCATTGCCGTTCAAGGTGTAGCTGTAACTGACCACGCCCGTGGCGCTGTCAAACCCGGTGATGGTCAGCGTATTGCCCAACCCGGTGGAAATCGATTGCGGGAAACCTGACGCCACACCACCGCTGACGACGGTGATCCCGCCGACACTTAACGTCTGCACGCCATCCAACGCCGTGATGGTGAAAGTACCGTTTTGGGTCAATGCCGTGGCATCCGGCGCACTGCCCAGGCTCAGGTTTTTCTCGAAAACGGTGAGTTCGCCGCCCTCGACGTTCAAGCCGCCAATCGTCACCGGATCGTCGTTGTTGTGGATTTGCAGCACCAGGTTGGCAGTGCTGGAGTCGCCGTCGGAATCGGTGAGGGTGTAGGCGAACGTTTCCGTGCCATTGCCGCCGCCGTGCAGGGCTTTGAAGTCCGCATCGTTGGTATTGAGCGTGTAGGTGTAGGTCCCGTTGGCGTTGAGCACCAGGGTGCCGTAAGTCCCCACGAAGGTGCCGGGAGTGATCGGGCCGCTGGTTGGGCCAGTAGCGACGCGATCCGCACCTTGCACATCGTTGGTCAGCACGTTGCCGGTCAACGTCAGCAGTGTTTCAGACGCGGTGCCGTTGCTGTCGTCCACAGCCTTGGGCACGTCATCGGTGATGTTGATGTCCAGCGAACCGGTGGCCGTATCGCCATTGGTGTCCCCGGCGACCACGGTGAATTGTTCGCTGAGGTTGTTGGCGCCATCGCCGGCCGAATGGGTTTCGTTGCCGTTGAGGGTGTAGCTATAGCTCACCACGCCAGTGGCCGGGTTGTAGCCGGTGATGGTCAGGGTGTTGCCGAGTTGGGTGGTGATCGATTGCGGGAAGCCCGAAGCCGCCCCGCCACTGATCACGCTGATGCCGCCGATGTTGAGGTTCAGCAAACCGTCGGGCGCGTTCACGGTGAAGGTGCCGTTCTGAGTCAGTGCTGCGGGATTGGCCGCCGAACCGTCGGGCAGATTGGCTTCGTTGAGGGTCAGTTCACCGCCCACGGCGTCGAGGCCGCCAAGGGTGACGATGTTATTCACCGGAGGCACGACCGGCGGGGTGTTGTCGTTTTGCTGAACATCGGCGTTGTGCCGTTCTTCAGGAATCTCCGGAATGCCACCGAATCCGGCAGTCGGGAAACCGATGGTCGGATCGACCCGCCCGCCCACTTCTTCCAGCAGCACGAAATTGTGACCGCCACCCAAGGCACCGCCAGGGGCACCTGTCGCCTGCGGCCCGGCTGCGGTGGCTTCACCGGTTTGGGTCGGGTCGGCGCCGGCGGCGATGGCTTGCTGGAGTTTTTGCACGTCGGTCAGCTGCGCTTCCGTCGGCGTCACCGCCTCGGGGGCGTCCACATGGGGCGCCTGATGCGCAAGCAGTTGAGAAGTCATTTGCAGGCTGCTGTCACGCCCCAGCGTCAGTTCCTGGCCATTTTGCAGATGCACCGCCACCGCGCCTTCGGCCCCGGTGACCAGTTGATCGCCGGCAAACAAGCGATCGCCCTCGACCAACGCACGTCGAGTACCGTCGGCCGCAACCGCGAACACCTGACCAATAACCTTACTGACGATTCCGATGAGCGTAGCCATGTGCATCTCCTCCGCTGCCAACACCTGTCGGCACCTGTTTGCGCGAAGAGCGTGCTCATGGCGAAAAGCGGGCTGCCTGGCGGATCGTCTGCCGGGATGCGTGTTTACCGAAGTAAACCGCATCCCTGGCGACGCTCACGCCAAGCATGTCACTCGCGGGCCATTTGTCCGGCTCGGCATAAAACCCTATGCAATCAATGGCATCGGGTTCCCACTGCGGAACAACTTCCCTGCGAGCGATGCGTAACGGTTCTGAACCAACCGAGTGACAAAAAAATGTCGCTCCAAAACCGTCCCACTTCCCTCCCCTCCAGCACTTCTCCGCCCTATGTCGCTAAGTGGATGGAACTTTCCTCAAACCCTCTGAAGCTCCCTAAGGCTCATGAATCAAGGGCTTTCGCTTTGAACAATGTGCTGGATTTTTCAGAGCGCATAAGTTTTTTTTGGCATAACCCTTATGAGAAATACTTCTTAGGTTTTCCCCAGAATGTTCTTAGCTCTGTTGTTACAAGAGTGAAACGGTTTCACCTAAAAATATCGTCAAGTATTTGACGACAGCTAAGCACCATCAGGAACCAGGGAGAAGTACCCATGCGCCTTTTAACCCCCCTCTGCAGCGCGGTTTTGCTGGCCATGGCCTGCACTTCTCAGGCTCAGGCCATGTCATTGACCGAAGCGATCCAAAGCACCATCGCGACGCACCCCGAACTTGCATCGCGCGTGGACGCGCGCCTGTCGGCAGATGAACAAGTGAAAGTCGCCAAAGGGGGCTTCTATCCATCGGTGGATTTGAACGCCGCATACGGGCGCGGCTACAGCGATAACACCAACACCCGAGCCTTCGGCAATCACCACACCGAAATCCTCAATTACACCCAGTCGGAATTGCGTCTGCGGCAAATGCTGTTTGACGGGTTCAACACCGCCAATGAGGTCGAGCGCACCAAAGGCGTGTCCAACTCCCGGGCTTATTACGCTCAGGGCACCGCCCAGGATCTGGCCTTGCGCACCATCGAGGTCTACCTCGAAGTGCTCAAGCGCCGTGAACTGGTGACGCTGGCCACCAACAACCTGCAAGCCCACATGCGGGTCAACGACCAGATCGGCCTGCGTACCCAGCGCGGTGTCGGCAGCAACGCCGACTCCGATCAGTCCACCGCTCGCCGGGCACTGGCGCAGAACAACCTGGACACTGCCGAGGTAGACCTGGCCGACGCCGAGTCGAATTTCTACAGCGTCGTCGGGCGCATCCCCGATGAACTCGAAGCACCGCCGTCGACTCGTGGGGAGTTGCCGACCAGCCTGCCGGAAGCCCAGCAGAGCATGGTGGAAAACAACCCATACCTGAAATCCGCCCAGGCTGATGTGCAATCGGCCGAGAGCCAGTACGAAGTCGCCAAGTCGCCGTTCTACCCACGCTTCGACGCCGAAGCCGCGGTGGGCGCGAACAACAACGTGCAGGGCGATGAAGGCCACGACAACGAATGGCGCGTCGGCGTGATCATGAACTACAACCTGTTCCGCGGCGGCAGCGACAAGGCACGCCTGGCTTCCGATGCGCACCAGATCAACCAGGCGATGGACATCCGCAACAACGCCCTGCGCCAGCTCAACGAAAACATTCACCTGGCCTGGAACGCCATGGTCAATGCAAAGAAACAAACCCCGACGGCGCGTGAATACGCCGAAACCACCAAACGCGTGCGGGCGGCCTATCAGGATCAGTTCGGCCTCGGCCAACGGACCCTGCTCGACTTGCTCGACAGTGAAAACGAGCTCTACAACGCCAACCGCCGCTACACCGAAGTGCGCTACACCGAGGAGTACTCGATGTACCGCGTGCTGGCGAACATGGGTCAGTTGTTGAGCAAACAACGGGTGGTGCTGCCCGCCGATGCGGTCGCCTCCTCGGAAGTGAAAAACGAAGCACGCTTGCCTGAACTGAAGTAACCCCCGCATAGGAGCCTTCGGCAGCTCCTACGTCGGGAGATGTGTTGTTACCTATGCCAACAGGAGCGATCAATTTGACCAGCATGGAACCCGGCAACAGTGGTGTCGATCCGCGCCTGAGCTTCGATGACCCGCTTCTGGACGGTCTGCTGATCCTCTGCAAACTGCATGGCGCGGCGGTCAGCCGTGCCAGCCTGAGTGCCGGCCTGCCCCTGAACAAGCAACGCATGAGCCTGGACCTGCTGCCCCGCGCCGCCGCCCGGGCAAGTTTGCAGGCACGTTTGCTACGCCGGGACCTGGCGGATATTTCCGCCCTCAACCTGCCGGTTTTACTGATCCTCAACAATGGCCGCACCGCCGTGCTGCGGCGCTTTGGCGATGACGGTCAGTTGCTGATTCTGCCCAGCGAAGCCGAGGGCGGTGAACAATGGGTCAGCCGTGAAGAGCTGACCGCCAATTACAGCGGCCAGGCATTATTCGCCCGGCCGCGCCATGAACTCGAAGACCTGCGCTCGCCACTCGTACCGCGCGTCGAAGCGTGGTTCCGCGACACGCTGAAACTATCGAAATGGCTGTACAGCGATGCGATCCTCGCGAGTTTCCTGATCAACCTGCTGGGGCTGATGGTGCCCTTGTTCGTGATGCAGACCTACGACCGGGTGGTGCCGAACCAGGCCACTTCGACCTTGTGGGTGTTGGCCATCGGCTTGCTGATCGGCACCGGGTTCGAGCTAGTCCTGCGGGTGGTCCGCGCGCACTTGCTGGACACCGCCGGCAAGAAAACCGACGTGATCCTTTCCGCGACCCTGTTCGAACGCATCACCGGCATGGCGATGAAAGCCCGGCCGGCAACCATCGGCGGTTTCGCCCAGAGCATCCATGACTTCCAGGGCCTGCGCGAATTTCTCACCGCCGTAACCCTGACCAGCCTGATCGACCTGCCCTTCGCCGTGCTGATGCTGGTGGTGATCGGCCTGCTCGGCGGCTGGCTGGTGGTGATTCCGTTGCTGGCGTTCCCGATCACGATCATTTTCGCGATGGTGATTCAGGTACGTCTGCGCGACACCGTGCAAAAAAGCCTGAGCCTCGGCGCCGAACGCCAGGCACTGCTGATAGAAACCCTCGGCGGCCTGGAAACCCTCAAGGCGTGCAGCGCCGAAAGCGAGCGCCAGCACAAATGGGAAAGCACCCATGGCGCCCTCACCCGCCTCGACAGCCATGCGCGCAACCTCTCGGCCCTGGCCACCAACGGCACGTTGTTCATCCAGCAATTCTCCGGCATGGCGACCATCGTCGCCGGGGTCTACAGCATCATCGCCGGCAACCTCAGCGTCGGCGCCTTGGTGGCGACCTACATGCTCGGCAGCCGGGTGCTCGCGCCGCTGGGGCAGATCGCCGGGTTGATCACTCGCTACCAGCAAGCGCAATTGACCATGCGCAGCACCGATGCGCTGATGTCGTTGCCGCAAGAACGCGATCCCAAACAACGGCCACTGGAGCGCACGCAACTGCAAGGCGCGATGGACGTCAGCGGCGTGACTTTCCACTACAACGGCCAGAACGCGCCGGCGTTGGCCAACATCAGCTTCAGCGTCAAACCTGGCGAACGGATCGGCATCATCGGTCGCAGCGGTTCGGGCAAAAGCACCCTCGCGCGGCTGGTGATGGGTTTCTACGCGCCGGAAGAAGGCCAGTTGCTGCTCGACGGCCTGGACCTGCGGCAACTCGACGTCGCCGACCTGCGCCAACAGATCGGTTATGTCGCCCATGACCTGCCGCTGTTGGCCGGCAGCCTGCGCGACAACCTGACCCTCGGCGCCCGTTATGTCAGCGACTCGCGGATGCTCGAAGTGGCGGAATTGACCGGCGTCACCGAACTCGCGCGCCAACACCCCCAAGGCTTCGATCGGCCCGTGGGTGAACGCGGACAACTGCTGTCGGGCGGTCAACGCCAAGCCGTGTTGCTCGCTCGGGCCTTGTTGCTCGACCCGCCGATCATGCTGCTCGACGAACCCACCAGCGCCATGGATAACAGCAGCGAAGACGTTCTGCGGCAAAAACTCCATAGCTGGGTCCAGGGCAAAACCTTGCTGCTGGTGACCCACCGCACCTCGATGCTCAGCCTGGTGGATCGGCTGGTGGTGCTGGACAACGGACGGATCGTCGCCGACGGTCCGAAAGAAGCGGTCATCGATGCACTGCGCAAGGGCCGTGTCGGCTCTGCGGCTGTCTAGGAGTTGCCCATGGCTCGTTCATCGTCCGATGTCTCAAAGGATCGCGGCTACTTCGGCAGCTTCAGCAAAAGTGCGGAAAGCGAATACATGCCGGAAACCGCCGGCGCCGCGTTGCAGGATTCTCCGCGCCTGTCGCGGATCACCGTGTGGTTGGCGGCGGGACTGCTGATTTCGGCGCTGGTCTGGGCCAAGTTCGCAGTGCTGCAGGAAGTCACCATGGGCGAAGGCAAGGCAATTCCGTCGAGCAAGGTCCAGGTGATCCAGAACCTGGAGGGCGGCATCGTCTCCGAGATTTTCGTCCGCGAAGGGCAAATGGTGAACAAGGGCGACACCCTGCTGCGCCTGGATGACACGCGGTTTCTGTCGAACAAGGGCGAAAGCGAGGCGGATCGCTATGCGTTGACCGCGAAGGTCGAGCGCTTGTCGGCCGAAGCTGAGGGGCGGCCGTTCAAGCTGTCAGAAGAGGTGATCGCCAAAGCGCCGCAAGTGGCCGAAGACGAACGCTCTCTGTACGAACAACGGCAACGGCGTCTGGCCAGTGAACAACGGACGCTGACTGAGCAACTTCATCAAAAAAGCCAGGAACTGGCGGAGTTCCGCTCGAAACAGGGGCAATTCAGTTCGAGCCTGGCGTTGCTGCAACAAGAGATGAACATGTCCGCGCCACTGGTGGGCACCGGGGCGGTGTCGCCGGTGGAAATCCTGCGGCTTAAACGCAGCGCGGTGGAGATTCGCGGTTCGTTGAATGCGACGACGTTGGCAATTCCTCGGGCGGAATCGGCGATCAACGAGATCAAAAGCAAGATCGACGAATCGGAACAGTCCTTCCGTTCCGATGCGGCCAAAGAGCTGAATGAAAAACGTACCGACCTGTCGAAAATCACCGCATCGAGCATTGCCATCGACGACCGCGTGACCCGCACCACAGTGGTATCGCCGGTGCACGGGATCATCAAGGTGTTGAAGGTCAACACCATCGGCGGCGTGGTTCAGCCCGGCAGCGACATGGTGGAAATCGTGCCGCTGGAGGACAACCTGCTGATCGAAGCCAAGGTGCGGCCGCAGGACGTGGCGTTTCTGCATCCCGGCCAGAAAGCCATGGTCAAGTTCAGCGCTTATGACTACACGATTTACGGCGGGCTGAGCGCCAAGCTGGAGTTGATCGGCGCGGACACTATTACCGATGACAAGGGCAACAGCTTCTATCTGATCCAGGTCAGGACCGATAAGAACCACTTGGGCGGGGATGTGAAACCGTTGCTGATTATTCCGGGGATGGTGGCGACGGTGGACATTATTACCGGGGAGAAAAGCGTGCTGGATTACCTGCTGAAACCGGTGTTGAAGGCGCGGACAGAAGCGATGCGGGAACGGTAATTCCTGGCGGAACTTGCTGTGATTGTTCCGCCGCCATCGCGAGCAAGCTCGCTCCCACATTTTGATCGCGTTCCTCCTGGGGAAATGCGATCCCCTGTGGGAGCGAGCTTGCTCGCGATGAGGCCCTCACTGCCGCCGACTATTTCGGCCCATGATTACGCTGAAAAACCTCCTCCCCCATCGCCGCAATCTGCCCCTCGATCAACGCCTCGAACGGCTTCAACAGCGGCTCGAACGTGGTCGGCGCCTCCAGGGTCTGCAACGCCTGCACAATCGCCTCCACCGTCGACAACGCGCCCGGCCCCGGTGCCTTGCGCAATCGATACCGCGACACACCGCCATCTACCAACGTCACCCGGGGCAACGCCGCCAGCAACGGATTGAGGTGCAGCATCTTGCGCGCCTTGCGCCAGGTGCCGTCCGGGACCACCAGCAGCAAGGGTTCATCGGTTGAGGTGTAAGCCTGCAACGGCTGTGCATCCTCAGCAGGAAACAGCAACCGCGCCTGATAACCCGGCCGGTTCAACAACGCCGGTAAATCCTCAAACACTTCGCCCACGATCAACTCGGCATTCTTCAGCCCCAATGCCGCCAGCCGCGCGGTGTTCAGCGCATGGCTCACTTCACTGGGATGCTGCAACAGCAACACCCGGGTGCGGCTGTCGAGGCTCGGGATCAGTGGGCACAGGCAATGGGTTTGCGGGCGCAGGCAGCGTGGACATTGGATTCTGGACATAGTCTTAAGCCTGGTTGAGCTGTGCTTTGAGCAAATCGCGGAAGGTCTGGATCAGCGGTTCGCGGCTGCGACCACGGCGCACGATCATCGAGAACGGCGCCTGATAACCGAACGTTGCCGGCAGCAACACCCGCAGATCGCCCTTGTCGGCCCAGGCCTGGGCGTAGTGCTCCGGCAGGTAGCCGATGTAGGCGCCGGACAGCACCAGGATCAGTTGCGCTTCCATACTTTCCACGGTGGCGGCGCTGTGTTTGAAACCGTGACGCGCCAGTTCCGCCTGGCTCCAGTAGCCGCGACCGACCATCCGCTGCTGGGTGATCACTTGCTCGGGGATGCGCCGCTCTGTGAACAGCGGATGGCGGCTGCTGCAATACAACCAGTGCTGTTCGCGGTACAGCGGCATGTAGACCAGTCCGCTCATGCGCGTGGAAAACGCACCGATGGCCAGGTCGAGGCGATTGTCTTGCACGCCGAGTTGCAGTTCATACGGGCTCATCACCGACAGGTGCAAATGCACCGCCGGGTGTTCCTGGCTGTAAGCGCCGATGGCTTCGGCGAAGGGCAAGGCCTTGTCGCTGACGGTGGAGTCGATGACCCCCAGGTTCAGGGTGCCGCGCAGTTCGCCCTTGAGCGCTGCCGCGTACTGTTCGAAGCCTTCGAGTTCGCCCAACAGCCGCAGGGTTTCCTGATGGAACAACTCACCCTTGCTGGTCAGGCTAAAACCGCCGCGACCACGATGACAGAGCACCAGGCCCAACGCCGCTTCGAGCTGGCTCATGTAAGTGCTGATGGCCGAGGTCGAGAGGTTGAGCTCTTGCTGGGCGTTGGCAAACCCCTGATGGCGGACCACGCTGACGAAGATGCGCAATAGTTTCAGGTCGGGTAAAGCGTTGGCCATGGGGTTCTCCGATTACAAGGTCATGCATGTTGCTTTTGTGGCGAGGGAGCTTGCTCCCGCTGGGCTGCGCAGCAGTCGTAAACCTGACAGCGCGGGCAGCCTGACACAATGAGGTGACTGGTTTTGGGGCAGCTTCGCAGCCCAGCGGGAGCAAGCTCCCTCGCCACAAGGGTTCTATGATCGCCGCTGAGTCTATCTCTGCTCCCGCCATTAGTTTAGAAAAATCTGAACTAAGTATTTGCCCGTAGCGATTCTTCTCGCTCACTACATTTCGCATGATCGGCCCACAGCGGTGCCCGCACCTTCCGTGAACGGCGCACTGACATAAATAAAACAACGACGATGAGGCCATACCTGTGGACAAGATTCTTCACCAACCACTGGGCGGCAACGAAATGCCGCGCTTCGGCGGCATCGCCACCATGATGCGACTCCCCCATTTGACTACCGCTGCCGGCCTGGACGCTGCCTTCATTGGCGTGCCGCTGGACATCGGCACCTCCCTGCGCCCTGGCACCCGTTTCGGACCTCGCGAAATCCGCGCTGAATCGGTGATGATCCGCCCATACAACATGGCAACCGGCGCTGCACCGTTCGATTCGCTGTCGGTCGCCGACATCGGTGACGTGGCGATCAACACGTTCAACCTGCTGGACGCCGTGCGGATCATTGAAGAGTCCTACCACAGCATCCTCGAACACGATGTGATCCCGCTGACCCTGGGCGGCGACCACACCATCACCCTGCCGATCCTGCGTGCCATCCATAAAAAGCACGGCAAGGTCGGCCTGGTGCACATCGACGCCCACGCCGATGTGAACGATCACATGTTCGGCGAGAAAATCGCCCACGGCACCACCTTCCGTCGCGCCGTTGAAGAAGGCCTGCTGGACCCGGACCGCGTGGTGCAAATTGGCCTGCGCGCTCAGGGCTACACCTCCGAAGACTTCAACTGGAGCCGCAAACAAGGCTTCCGTGTGGTTCAAGCCGAAGAGTGCTGGCACAAATCCCTGGCGCCACTGATGGCCGAAGTTCGCGAAAAAGTCGGCGGCGGTCCGGTGTACTTGAGTTTCGACATCGATGGCATCGATCCGGCCTGGGCACCTGGCACCGGCACCCCGGAAATCGGTGGTCTGACGACCATTCAGGCGATTGAAATCGTACGTGGCTGCCAAGGCCTCGACCTGGTCGGTTGCGATCTGGTAGAAGTCTCGCCCGCTTATGACACCACCGGCAACACCTCGCTGCTGGCCGCCAACCTGCTGTACGAAATGCTCTGCGTACTGCCTGGCGTGGCCCACCGCTGAGGATTGGTCATGAACGAACGCGATCAGGTTTTGAAAGCCGCCGCCGATCTGGTGACTGCTTTTGCCCGTAACGATCGCGAAGCCTACTTCGGCGCCTTCAGCGCCGATGCCAGCTTCGTGTTCTACACCCTCGAACAGCCCCTGCTGTCGCGCGATGCCTATCAGGCGTTGTGGGACAACTGGCGCGCCGAGGATGGCTTCGAAGTGCTGTCGTGCACGTCGAGCAACGCCTTTGTCAGCCTGCAAGGTGACGTGGCGATTTTCATCCATGACGTGGCCACCGAGCTGCGCATGCAAGGGGAGCAACACTTCAGCCAGGAGCGCGAGACGATTGTTTTCAAGAAACAAGCGTCTGGCCAAGAACAACAAGGCCTATGGCTGGCCTGCCATGAACATTTGTCCGCAATGCCGGAAGGGCTGCCATCCCCTTAGCCAAACAGGTGACGCTCACACACGATGAGCGCGCCTTTATGATCGGAGCTGATCATGAATAACAACAACAAAGACAAAGACCAAAGCCTTACGCAAATTGAAACCTACGGGGTCGAACAGATCCCGGACAGCGAACGCACCGCAGGCCCCACGGACTTGTTCCGGATGATCTTCGGCGGTTCCAACACCTTTGCCACCGCCGTGCTCGGCAGTTTCCCGGTGCTGTTCGGTCTATCCTTCCAGGCCGGTGTCTGGGCGATTGTGCTGGGCGTGTTGCTGGGTTCGCTGATCCTCGCGCCGATGGGCCTGTTCGGCCCGATCAACGGCACCAACAACGCCGTGTCCTCCGGTGCACACTTCGGTGTTCACGGACGGATCGTCGGTTCGTTCCTGTCGCTGCTGACCGCCATCGCCTTCTTCTCGCTCTCGGTGTGGAGTTCGGGTGATGCGCTGATCGGTGGCGCCAAACGCCTGATCGGCTTACCGGAAACCGACCTGACCCTGGGCCTGGCCTACGGTCTGTTCGCAATCCTGGTGCTGACCGTTTGCATCTACGGCTTCCGCTTCCTGCTGTGGGTCAACAAGATCGCGGTGTGGAGCGCCAGCCTGTTGTTCCTGCTGGGCATCTTTGCCTTCGCCGGGCCTTTCGATGTGAACTACGCCGGCACCGTGAGCATGGGGCAACCAGGGTTCTGGGCTGCATTCATCGGCGCTGCTTTGGTGGCGATGAGCAACCCGATTTCCTTCGGTGCGTTCCTCGGTGACTGGTCGCGCTACATCCCGCGCGACACACCAAAAGGCCGGATCATGGCGGCGGTGGTGATCTCGCAGATTGCGACCTTCATCCCGTTCCTGTTCGGCCTGGCCACCGCGACCATCGTGGCGATCAAGGCACCGGACTACATCGCTGCCAACAACTACGTTGGCGGTCTGCTGGCAGTGTCGCCGAGCTGGTTCTTCCTGCCGGTGTGCCTGATTGCGGTGATCGGCGGCATGTCCACCGGCACCACCTCGCTGTATGGCACCGGGCTGGACATGTCCAGCGTGTTCCCTCGGGTGCTGTCGCGGGTGAAGGCGACGCTGTTGATTGGCGTGATGTCGATTGCCTTCATCTTCATCGGGCGCTTTGCGGCGAACCTGGTGCAGAGCGTGTCGACCTTCGCCGTGCTGATCATCACCTGCACCACCCCATGGATGGTGATCATGATCATCGGCCTGGTGGTACGTCGCGGCTTCTACTGCCCGGATGACCTGCAAGTGTTCACCCGTGGCGAGAAAGGTGGCCGCTACTGGTTCACCCACGGCTGGAACTGGCGTGGCCTGGGTGCCTGGATCCCGAGTGCACTGGTAGGTCTGTGCTTCGTGAACCTGCCGGGGCAGTTTGTCGGTGTGCTGGGCAATTTGGCCGGCGGTATCGACATCAGCCTGCCGGTGACGTTGGGCCTGGCGTCGCTGGTGTACCTGACATTGCTGAGCCTGTTCCCGGAACCACGGGAAGTGTTTGGGCCGCAGGATGCGCGTAGCAAGGGCACCAACACCGTCGCAAAGCCTGAACTCCGTCAGCCCGCCTGACACAGATCCACCTGTGGGAGCGGGCTTGCTCGCGAAGACGGCGGCACATCCAACATCGATGTGACTGAAAAACCGCATTCGCGAGCAAGCCCGCTCCCACAGAGAGCAGCCCCACAGAACACCTTTGTTTCACCATAAAAAAGACAATCGGAGACACGCCATCATGGCACTGGATTTATTCGTCGTACTCATCTACGCCGCCGCGATGCTGATACTCGGCTACTACGGCATGCGCAAAGCCAAAACCAACGAAGACTTTTTGGTCGCCGGTCGTAACCTCGGCCCGAGCCTGTACATGGGCACCATGGCCGCCACCGTGCTGGGCGGTGCGTCCACCGTCGGCACCGTGCGTTTGGGCTACGTGCATGGCATCTCCGGTTTCTGGCTGTGCGCCGCACTGGGTTGCGGGATCGTGGCGCTGAACCTGTTCCTCGCCAAACCGCTGCTGAAACTGAAGATCTACACCGTTACCCAGGTCCTGGAAAAACGCTACAACCCGATGGCCCGCTCGGCGAGTGCGGTGATCATGCTGGCGTACGCGCTGATGATCGGCGTGGTCTCGATCCTGGCAATCGGCACCGTGCTGCAGGTGCTGTTCGGTCTGCCGTTCTGGGTTTCGGTACTGCTCGGCGGTGGCGTGGTGGTGATCTACTCGGCCATCGGCGGCATGTGGTCGCTGACCCTGACCGACATCGTCCAGTTCGTGATCAAGACCGTGGGCCTGATGTTCATCCTGTTGCCGATTTGCATGTATCGCGTCGGCGGTTGGGATGAGTTGGTGTTGAAACTGCCGGCGAGCGCCTTCAGCTTCACCACCATCGGTTGGGACACGATCATCACCTACTTCATGATCTACTTCTTCGGCATCCTGATTGGCCAGGACATCTGGCAGCGTGTGTTCACCGTCAAGAGCGCCAAAGTGGCTCAGGTCGCCGGTACATTCGCAGGCTTCTACTGCATCCTTTACGGACTGGCCTGCGCCCTGATCGGCATGGCCGCTCATGTGCTGATCCCGGACCTGGACAACGTCAACAACGCCTTCGCCGCCATCGTTAAGCTGTCCCTGCCGGACGGTATCCGTGGCCTGGTGATCGCTGCAGCCCTGGCTGCGATGATGTCCACCGCCAGTGCCGGCCTGCTCGCCGCTGCCACCACCCTGACCGAAGACCTGCTGCCGAAACTGCGTGGCGGTAAACAGTCGAGCCTTGGCATGAACCGCCTGTTTACGCTGTTGACCGGCATCGTCGTACTCGGCATCGCTCTGGTCGTGAATGACGTGATCAGCGCCTTGACCCTGGCGTACAACCTGCTGGTAGGCGGCATGCTGATCCCGTTGATCGGTGCAATTTTCTGGAAACGCGCAACCACCGCCGGCGCCATCGCCAGCATGGGCATGGGCTTCGCCACCGCGCTGGTGTTCATGTTCAAGGATGGTCTGGACTCCAACACGCCGATCTACTACAGCTTGGGCGTGGGTCTGGTGAGTTTTGTGCTGGTGAGTCTGATGTCGCGTCGCCCGGCAGTGGTGGCGAGCGCGATCTAAGCTTTCTATAAAGAACTGATGCTTTCTTCGACGGGTGTGGCACGGGCGTGTCCTCCCTTATTTCATGCGCCGCGTTGCGCCTAAAAGCGAGCCAGGCAAGGCGCAGTCCGTAGGTAAGGGTCGTTTCCTTGCCAAGGACTGCAACGCAGCCTGGCTCGCTTTTAGGCACAACCCGGAGGGCCGGAGCTGATTTCGTGGGGGGCG